>CAXUIM010000018.1:0-26257 GCA_964250885.1 uncultured Acidobacteriaceae bacterium
GCATTGGCTGCACCATGCCCGGATTCCCGGACAAGTTCATGCCGTTCATGGATGAACCTCCTGGAGCGCGCGTCTCAACGCTGGCTTCCGGCACGTACGGCAAGATGATTCGCACCTTGCGGGCGATCACCAACACAACGGTCAACAAGGAACCGAAGTGGCGGCATCGGGGCCGCGAATTGACCACGGGATATCGCGTAGAACCCCACTAAGGATCCGCAACGCCGATCCACGCTTCGAACGTGAGACTCGCGTCCAGAGCGGTTGCCTCACCAGCGCCTAACCGGTCGCTCTCCGGAGCGCAGAAGTTGAAAGAGGAATGTCCATGGCTACAGCAGTTCTCCCGCAGACCGAAGAATCCACCCCGAACCGCAAACTGGTGGAGATGAACTGGGACCCCATCACACGTATCGTGGGCAGCCTCGGAATCTTCACCAAAATCGACTTCGAAAATCGCCAGGTGGCGGAGTGCTACAGCACGTCGTCCATCTTCCGTGGCTACTCGATTTTTATGAAGGGTAAGGATCCGCGCGACGCTCACTTCATCACCAGCCGGATCTGCGGCATCTGCGGCGACAACCATGCCACCTGCGCGGTGTACGCCCAGAACATGGCGTTCGGCGTGAAGCCGCCGGCGCTCGGCGAGTGGATGATCAATCTCGGTGAAGCGGCCGAGTATATGTTCGACCACTGCCTCTACCAGGACAACCTGGTGGGTGTGGACTTCTGCGAGAACATGGTGAAGGAGACCAATCCTGGCGTGTGGGCCAAGGCGCAGAATACCTCCGCTCCTCACTCCGACATACACGGCTACAAGACCATTGCCGACATCATGACCTCGCTGAACCCGTTCACCGGCGAGTTTTATCGCGAAACGCTGCAAATGAGCCGGTTGACGCGCGAGATGTTCTGCCTGATGGAAGGCCGTCATGTGCATCCCTCGACCCTGTACCCGGGCGGCATTGGGACGGCAGCCACCACCCAGGTGTTCACCGATTTCGCCGTGCGCCTCTCCAAGTATTCGGAGTTCATGAAGCGCGTTCTTCCCCTGCATGACGATTTGTTCGACTTCTTCTATGAGGCTCTGCCGGGCTATGAGAAGGTCGGGCAGAGACGTATCCTGCTGGGCTGCTGGGGCTCCTTCAACGATCCGGCGGTCTGCGACTACACCTACAAGAACATGGCGGATTGGGGCCGCAACATGTTCGTGACCCCCGGCGTGGTGGTGGATGGGAAGCTGGTCACCAACAGCCTGGTCGACATCAACCTGGGCATGCGCATCCTGCTCGGCAGTTCCTACTACGATGACTGGCAGAAGGCAGAGACCTTCGTAACCCACGATCCGCTCGGCAATCCCGTGCATCGCGATCATCCCTGGAACCAGACGACGGTGCCGCGGCCGCAGAAGAGGGATTTTAATGGCAATTACACCTGGGTGATGTCTCCCCGCTGGCTTGACGAGCGAACAGGCGATCATCTGGCGCTGGATACCGGCGGCGGTCCGATCGCCCGCCTGTGGTCGACGGCTCTTTCCGGCCTGGTTCACACCGATTACCTGGATGCTACGGGCAACAGCGTCAAAATCCGTCTGCCCAAGACAGCCCTGAAGCCCGAAGTCGAGTTTGAGTGGAAGATTCCGCAATGGTCGAACGCCATCGAGCGCGACCGTGCCCGCACCTACTTCCAGGCCTATGCGGCCGCCGCGGCGTATCACTTCCTGGAGAAGGCCTTCGAGGAGCTCTATGCCGGCCGCACCAAGACGTGGAGCGAGTTCACCGTGCCCGACGAGGCCATCGCCTGCGGCTTCCATGAAGCCGTGCGCGGCGTGCTCTCGCACCACGTCGTCATCAAGGACGGCAAGATCGCCAACTACCACCCCTACCCGCCTACCCCATGGAATGCCAGTCCGCGCGACATCTACGGAACACCGGGCCCGTACGAGGATGCCGTGCAGAACACACCCATCTTCGAGGAGAACGGCCCGGAGAACTTCAAGGGCATCGACATCATGCGCGCGGTCCGCAGCTTCGATCCTTGCCTGCCCTGCGGCGTGCACATGTACAACGGCGACACCAAGCTCATCGAGCAGCGGCATATGCCCATGTTTGGAGCCCAAGACAACTCCTGTCCGAAGGATGGCGAGTGATGACGAACGAGCCCTCGCATGCCCGGCGAGAGTTCAATCGCCGCAGCGACCGTATCGAGGAACTGGTGAGCCGCGTTGAAACCTGCGGCGATCCGGCCATGCGAGCGGTCGCGCAGGAGCTGCTGCAGGCGGTCATCGAGCTGCACGGCGTGGCGCTGGACAGGATTCTTGAAGCGGTCGCGGAACTCCCCTACGGGGAGCGTGCGATTGAGCGCATGGCCGAGGACGATATGGTCTCGAATGTGCTCTCGCTCCATGGCATCCATCCGGTCTCGCTGGAGACCCGCGTCACGGCCGCGCTGGAGGCCACGCGTCCTTACCTGAAATCGCATGGTGGCGACGTGGAACTGACCTCGATTGCGGAGGGGACGGTTCATGTGAAGTTACGCGGGACCTGCGGCAGCTGCTCGTCCTCCGCGGAAACTCTAAAGAGCACCGTCGAGAGCGCCATCTATGACATCGCGCCCGAGGTCGTGACCGTGATTTCGGAGAGCGTTGTCGCCGCCCCGCACTCCAATCTCGTAACGCTTCAGACCAACTGATCCCCGCGGCGTTCTCTCAATCGATGTACCGGCTCCACGAAGTTCATCGCCGTCCCACCCCAGCAGACCGCGCTGCAGCTTTCCTTCCGTAGCACAGCACTGGGGAAATCGCTCCAGGAAAGGTAGATCACCATGGCAGAACAGGACGTGAAACCAGATGCACCGTCCCACACCCCGGGAACGCATCGGGGTGAAGATTGGGTCAAGCACGGGTCAGAGCCCGGCCGTGAACATGACGGCTCCACCGCGCGCAGCTCTACCAGCATCAATCCGAAGGCCGCCGGTCCTATCGATCCGCGCATGCCGAACCTGCCCCCCGCCTAGGTTAAAGAATGACCTCTGAAACCGAAAGCGTTCCAACGCAGCCCGGCGGGCAGCAGGCGCCGGACTCGCTCCCCGCGCTGAAGCGCTTCACCCGTTCCCGTCCGCAGGTGGAGCGCTGCGAGCTTTGCAGCACAGCGTTGGCGCCCGTGCACCAACACCTGTTCGACCGCGGGTCGCGTCAGGTTACGTGTGCCTGCGATGCCTGCGCCATTCTCTTTTGCGATCAGCAGGGAGGTAAGTTTCTACGCGTTCCGCGGAGAGTGCGCCAGCTCCACGACTTCTCCTTCACGGCTCTGCAGTGGGAGGAGCTGCGGCTGCCCATCAACCTGGCTTTCATGCTGCGCGACCGCAACCGGAATCTCGCTGTTCTCTATCCCAGTCCGGCGGGCGCGGTCGAGTCGCAACTGAATCAGAGCGGGCTGGAGGAGCGGTTCAGCGAGCATCGCTGGCTCCGGTCCATGGAGCCCGAGGTAGAAGCCCTGATCGTGAATCGTATCGGGGAGCAGGATGCCTACTTCATCGCCCCCATCGATGAGTGTTACCGCCTCGTCGGCCTGATTCGGACCCGGTGGCGTGGGCTCTCCGGAAGTCCAGAGGTCTGGGGCGCTGTCGCGGCTTTCTTCGAGGAGCTGCGCAAACAGGCTGGCGGCGCTGCGCGGGTGGACCATGCCTGACCTGTCCTTCCGCATCGGCAACGTTTCGGCCCTGCCGTACGCCGCGGTCCCGACCATCCTGGCGCCAGTGCAGATTGTGAATGCAAATCCGCGGCAGGCGGTACACTCCATCGTGCTGAACTGCCAGGTGCAGATGGAGCCCGCCGGCCGCCCCTACACCGCGCAGGAAGAAGCCAAACTGCTGGACCTGTTCGGAGAGCGTGACCGCTGGGCGCGCACCATGAAAGCCATGCTCTGGACCAACTCCGTCCTCAAGGTCCCTGGCTTTGCTATGGAGAGCACTGTCGATCTACTGCTGCCGTGCACCATGGACTTTGACGTGGCGGCCACCAAATTCTTCTATGGCCTCGACGCCGGGTACATCCCGGTGTCCGTCTTGTTCAGCGGCACAGTCTTCTACGCGGGCGAGAACGGCGCCATGCAGGTCATGCAGATCCCCTGGGATCGCGAAGCCCGCTTCCGTCTGCCAGTCGATGTCTGGAAGGCGGCTGTCGCAATGCACTATCCCGACTCGATGTGGATGCGTTTGCAAAAGGATACCTTCGACCGGCTCTACCGGTACAAGGTGGCGCGCGGCATCCCATCCATGGAACGCATGCTGGAGCGACTGCTGGATCGGGCCGAGCTGGCCGAAGTGCAGGAGTCCCTGCCCGCAACTTCTCTGCCCGCAAATCCCCTGCCCGCAAATTCAGGAGCTGAGCGATGAACTTCGCCGCTATCGAGAAGATCGCCGATGCGGTGCTGTACGAGGGCTACATCCTGTATCCCTATCGGCCCTCGTCCATTAAGAACCAGCAGCGCTGGAACTTCGGCACACTGTTCCCCAGGGACTTTGCCCTGGCGCAGGATCCACCGGAGATCTGGCACTTTCGCGCCGAGGTGATCGTCCAGGGCAGCGATAGCACCCGGATCGATGCCCGCGTCCGCTTTCTTCACCTGGTGTCGGCCGGCGATACGGTGCATGGATGGGACCAGGGCTTCGCACGCCATAGAACGATCGAAGCCGCAACCCTGGCACAGATCTGCGACGGGATCGAGGCGACCTTCCCGTTCGATGAACTGGCCGCTGACGAAGCGTCCACGGCGCCCTCCGGTTTCGCGGCCCGCGGTTGCCTGGGCACGCTCAACCTGAGCGCCGATCGTCTGGCTGAAGGGCTGTACCGGCTTCGGGCCACCTTCGCGAACCAGACCCCGGTGAGTGCCGTTGCACACCTCACCCGTAAGCAGGCCCAGGCCACGGCATTCACCTCGGCGCATCTCCTGCTGCACGTGGAGCAAGGGGCGCTGGTCTCCGCGCTGGACCCGCAGCCGGAGTTTGCCGCGGCTGTGGCGGCGTGCACCAACCAGGGCGTCTTCCCGGTTCTGGCGGGAGAAGAGGGCGAGCGAACGCGGATGCTGGTCTCTCCGATCATCCTCTACGACTATCCCAGGATCGCACCCGAGAGCACCGGCGACTTCTTCGACGGCACTGAGATGGACGAAATGCTGGCTCTGCGCGTGATGACTCTTACCGATGCCGAGCAGGAAGAGATGCGCCGCAGCGATCCCCACGCCCGCGCCATCCTGGAACGCATGGAGACGCTGCCCAAGGAACATCTGCTAAAGGTTCATGGCGCCGTGCGTGGCCTCAGCCCGGTCGCCGACGCCGCGGCGGACGAGGGCGCCGCGGCAGACCAGATAGACGGAAGCATCCAGCCGTGGAACCCCTTCGAGGAGCGGCCGCCCGTCGATTCAGTGTCGGTCTTCGGTGTCCTGGTTCGTAAAGGCGATCGGGTCCGTATCTGGCCGCAGAAGAAGGCCGACATCATGGATATGGTGATGGAAGGCAAGACGGCCGTCGTCGAATCCATCGTCCAGGACCTCGAGGACAGGATCCAGTTTGCTGTTGTGCTCGACGAGGATCCAGGCAGAGACCTCGGGCTGCTGCAGAAGGCGGGCCATCGCTTCTTCTTCACCCCCGAAGAGATTGAGCCGCTGGCGGTGGAGGCGCTATGAGCCAGCAGATCCTGATCGCGTGCATTGGCAACATCTTCCTGGGCGACGACGGCTTCGGTGTGGAGACTGCGCGAGCGCTGGCCGGCGTCCCACTCGGCGCTGACGTTAAGCTGGTGGACTACGGCATCCGCGGCCTGGATCTGGTTTATACCCTGCTCCAACCCTGGAAAGCCGTCATCCTGGTGGACGTGATTGCACGCGGCGGATCGCCGGGAACCGTGTACCTGCTGCAGCCCGCGGAGGCCCCTGCCTCGTCCACGGAACCGGGTCTAGACCCGCACGTGATGGACCCGGCGCGGGTGCTGGCGATGGCCCGCTCCCTGGGCAACGTGAGTGCGGCGGTGTACATTGTCGGGTGTGAGCCGCTGGACTTCGGCGACGAGCTTGAGGGACGCATGGGCTTGTCCCCTCAGCTTGAAGCAGCGGTTCCGGAAGCTGTGAAGATGGTGCAGGACGTAATACAGAAGTTAAGGGAACGGGCTTCACTGGTTGCGGCAGATTGAGTAAGGAGGAACGGCGATGAAAAAGGCACTCTTGCTTGGAACAGGCGTAGCGGTCGTTTTGGCGATGTATTCCCTGGCGCCGGACATCTACCGGTACATGAAGATCAAATCGATGTAGGCGAGGCCGACGAATGCACGAGATGTCGATTGCCCTGGCCATGATCGACCAGATCACGGAAGAGGCGGAAAAGCACGGCGGCGGCTCTGTCGAGATAGTTCATTTGCGTGTTGGCGTGCTTTCGGGGGTCGACGTGCAGGCTTTGCGATTCGCGTACGAGCTCGCCTGTGAGGGTACGCACCTGGAAGGATCACGGCTGGAGATCGAACGAATTCCATTGATCGCTCACTGCCCCGAGTGCGCCGTCACCCACACGCCGGATTTGCAGGAGATTCTCTGTCCTCGCTGCATCACCCCTGCCCAGACGATTCTGCAGGGACGAGAACTCGAAGTCCGGGCATTGGAGATCGTATGACAACCCAGCCGCGAATGGTAGAAGTTCGAGCCCGCATCCTGAAGGAAAACGATCTGCTCGCCCGCGCGTTACGCGATCGTTTCCAGCACGCCGGGGTCTGCGTTGTGAGCTTTGTGTCCAGCCCGGGCTCCGGCAAGACAGCGTTCCTTGAGAAGCTGCTTTCTCTCGTGGGCGCTAAATACCGCGTGGCCGCTCTGGTCGGGGATCTGGCAACGGAGAACGATGCGCTCCGCCTGGGGCGCGCCTGCGCCCAGGTCAAGCAGATTACGACCGGTACCATCTGTCATCTGGATGCGAGGATGATTGCCGGCGCGCTGGAGGATTGGAATCTCCAGGACCTTGATTTCCTGTTCATCGAGAATGTGGGCAATCTGGTTTGTCCGTCCAGTTACGACCTGGGCGAAGCACTGCGCGTGGTTCTGCTCTCGGTAACCGAAGGCGAAGACAAACCCCTTAAATACCCTTCGATCTTCAACACGGCAGACATCGCACTGATCACCAAGATGGACCTCGCCGAAGCTGTCGAGTTCGATCTGGAAGAAGCGCGCCGCAACATCAACAAGGTTCGTCCGGGCATGAACATCCTGGAAGTCTCCAGCAAGTCCGGCAAAGGCATGGACAACATCCTGCAATTGCTCGAAGACTCCGTCCATGTGCAGCAGCCTACCTATTAGGCCCTAGACTTTGCGCAGGAACGGTCTGAGGCTTGGCGCAAAAGTCTCAAGGGGCAGCAACGGAGTTGCGAATGAAACTGCAGAAAATGGGCTGTGCTGTTCTGTTTGCCTCGCTGGCCGGCATCGCTTTGGGGCAGGGCTCTGCCAGCAGCGTGGATGCGGCCGGAGCTCCGGGCAGGCCAAAGATTACCGGCGTCTCCAACCTGGGGATCTATGCCTCGGATCCGGACAAGACGGCGAGCTTCTTCGTGCAGGATCTCGGCGCGTTCAAAGCCAAAGATCCGGAAGATCCCGCCGGGACTCGCTTCTACTTCAGTCCGACCCAATTCATAGACGTGCTTCCTCTACCGAAGACCGTCACCTCCATCAATCGGCTGGATCATACCGGCTTCAACACATCGAATGCGGAGGGCCTGCGCCGCTATCTGGGCGCGCATGCTGTTGCTGTACCGGCAGCCGTGACATCTGGAGCCGACGGAAGCCGATACTTCTATGTCGTGGACCCGGAAGGTAACCGAATTGAATTTGTGCAACCACCGGCTCATCTTCCCTCTGTGCCCCTGAACCCGCTCAGCCACCACATTATTCACGTGGGCAACATGGTCCATACAGCGGCCACCGAAGATGCGTTCTACCGCGACTTGCTGGGCTTTCGCCCCTACTGGCACGGCGGATCCAAAGAAGGCGTAACGGATTGGATTTCGTTGCAGGTACCCGACGGCACCGACTGGATCGAGTACATGATGGTGAGCGGACCGGAAAAGATCGGCATTCCGCCCTCGATGAAGCAGCAGAGTCTTGGCTCCATGGATCACTTCTCCCTGGGCGTGCCCAACATGGAGCAGACCGCCGATGTGCTGTACATCGGCGACCGCCTCAGCCCGAGGCACTCCCCCATGCAGATGGGTCGGGACGGCAAGTGGCAGCTGAACCTGTTCGCCCCGGATGAGACTCGTGTCGAGTTCATGGAATTCCAGCCGATCATGCAGCCCTGCTGCTCTCCCTTCCTGTTGCCGAGCCCTACACATTGATCAAGCCTCTTCAGTCAAGCCTCTTCGCAGGTTTGAGGATGCTGCACCGGTCGTTAGAATGAATCTGTGACCGACCGGAAGAAAGCCGTTGTCCTGCTCAGCGGAGGCCTGGACTCCGCCACCGTCCTGGCCATCGCGCTGAGCGAAGGCTTGAGCGTGTATGCTCTCAGCTTCGACTACGGGCAGAAGCACCGCTCCGAACTGGACGCTGCGGGCCGGATCGCCAACAAGGCAGGAGTCGAGCGCCACGTCGTTCTGAAGGTCGATCTGCGCGCATTCGGCGGCTCCGCCCTGACCGGCGATATCTCGGTTCCGAAGAACCGCTCTGCCGAAGAGATGGGCGAAGGGATTCCCGTCACCTACGTTCCGGCTCGCAACACCGTGTTCCTTTCCCTGGCGCTCGCCTGGGCCGAGACTCTGGGAGCCGGCGTCCTCTACATCGGTGTCAATGCCCTGGACTACAGCGGCTATCCGGACTGCAGACCGGAGTACATCCAGGCCTTCCAGAAGCTGGCGAACCTGGCAACCAAAGCCGGGACTGAAGGTGAGATTCACTTCGAACTCCGCACGCCCCTGATTGCCATGACCAAGAAGCAGATTATCGAGACGGGTCTCTCGCTCGGAGTGGATTATGGGGCTACCAAGTCCTGCTATGCGCCCACGCCCGCCGACGAGGCCTGCGGGCAGTGCGATGCTTGTCTGCTTCGCCTCAGGGGCTTCGCCGAGGCCGGCCTGACCGATCCCGCCCGGTACAGTAAAGCCTGATCTTCAACTGTCGAACCTGTTTGTTCTGCCACTGCTGGCGCCGATTGGAAAAAGGCGTCCCGGTCTCGCACGATCATCCTCTATAGATCGTCGAAGCTCTAGCAGCTTGTTGAAAATTGGCTTTTGTGGCTTCGCTAGCTTCGCGAAACCCGCTTCGATTGCGGGTTTCGTATCTGCCTCGTGGACCTTCGAGGTGCTTTTTCAACAAGCTCCTAGCGCGGGGTCCATTCAGGGTGGCTTGTAAACAGACCGCCGACATAGCCAAGCTGGTAGACGAGGAACGATCCGAAAGAAACACTGATCACTCCCGAGACGACGCCAAAGTACCGGCTCATCTTTGAGAAGCGATCTCCCGCATAGGTCAGTGGAACAGCCATGGCAGCGGTCATGCACATCATCCCCACCATCGTTCCAACGCCGAAAATCAGCAGATACACCGTCGCCCATACGGGATTGTGGATCGTGGAAAGAACGAGAAGAGCGACCGCGGCGGACCCCGCCAATCCATGGACGAGACCGATGACCAGGGGCCGAGCGCATTGATAGAAGCCAAAGCGGCCCACCGCTTCCTCAATGATCCGTGGGGATCTCCTCTTGCCGTTTTCGATCCTGGCGGGTGTGGTCGCACGGTTGACGCGAGCAGGCGTCAGATAGGTGGTAATCCTCTGCATCATGCCTGTGAGGTTCAACACGCCGAGCAGAATGAGCATCAGGGCTACGCTGAACTCCATCGACAAGCCCACACGCGGCGGAATCTCTACACCGAACAGGATGATGAGAACACCGACCACGAAGATGGTGATCGTATGGCCCAGGCCCCACACCGAGCCGATAAACGCTGCATTGCGGATGCTTCGCTGCTTGCTGACGATCGTTGAAATGGCAACCACGTGATCCGCGTCGGTGGAGTGCCGCATCCCGAGAAGGAGACCTAGTCCCGTGACGAACAGGACCGGTCCAAGCCTTTCTTTGGTCAGGATGTGTCCACTGAGGTGAATGCCCGCGGAGGCCTGAAACGCCACAACACAGCCCAGGACCATGATGAACGTCGAGGATGCGACCGGCAGCCAGCGCTTCGTCAGCGGACCATCGACCTGCAGATTCGTCATGAACCGGCGCGCGTAGACCATCATGGTCCCGAAGCCGATCAGCACGGCTGCGAGGCCAAAGCTGAAGGCAACAATCAGGAAGAAGCCAAGAGCTATCCGGTGTAACGCAAAGGCACTCAACAGTACAATCAACGCCGCAGGACAAGGGATGATCCCGCCGGTAATCCCAAGGGCGAAAAGTTGGGTGAGACTCACGGACCTGGTGGGTAGATTCGCGCTCTGCGTCCCCTTGGATTCAATGATGGGTGTCTGCTGCGGACGCTTCAAGGAGAACCAATGCCCTGGGCCTTCGCCGGGAAGATGGGAATGGTCGGTCGCCGTGCCTGTGAGCCGGCGCAGCAGCATGTAGCCTCCGAGCCCGGCTATGATGAGTCCGGAGAAGACGCCAAGCCACGGGTAAAGCTGCTCGGGCACTATGTACCGCGAGGCATAGAGGGTAATGGCGCCGAGTGCAAAGACCCCCATCGTATGAGCGGCCGTAACGATCAATCCGAGTAAAGCAGCGTGGCGTGCGGTCCCGCGAGAACCTACGAGGTACGCGGCGACAATCGTCTTACCGTGCCCCGGCTCGAGTGCGTGAAGCCCTCCCAGCCCCATGGCAATCAGCGCGGCCGTAAACAGAAACCACAGGCTGAGATGCTGGGCGGTTATGAGCTCCGTGAATTTGCTGCGTGGGGTCTTCTGCTTGTTTTCCTGCAGGTGCATTGAGGGCAGCGTCTCCGGCGGCCGGCTTATTGTTGCCACCGAGCTGGCAGATGGTGCGGTCAGGGGTGGCTGAGGATGAAGCTCAGACTTTGAACGCGCCATTGACGGGACGGTGTGAGCAGGCCTGGACCGCGCCGGAGCCACTGCCCGCGGGGTTGTCCCGGGTACCTTGTTCTCCGTTGCGACGTGGGCAACCAACGGCAATGGCGGCAGTGTGGCCTCCATGGACGCTTCCAGATCCTGCGGGGGGCTGGTCAGCAGATCTGTTGGATAGTTGCTCAGCCCGGCGCTCCGGTCCACCCTTGGAACGGAGCTCCTGAGCAACGAGCCGCCAGGAGCGACGGCGGTGATTTCTTTCCATCCCGTGTGCCCGGGGAAGTTGTTATCGGCATAGTGCAGCGTGGCATGATCGCGATCGATACCAGCGGGATATGCGGCTTCGTAGACGAAGCCCATCTTCATGGTAGGCAGGCCTCCCGCACCGGGCGGAAAGATGACGTCGCTGGACTTCAAGCGTAGCGGCGCCAACGTGCCATTCACCACAAGGCTGAGTCCATGTCCCAACTCGGCTCCTCGTATCGCTACAAAACGAAGAACAGCCGGATCCTTCGGGTTGGCCGTGATGTTGCCCTGCTGCAACTCCTGGTAGGCAGGGATCTCCGCCAGGTCTATGAAGTACTGGACGGTGATCCCATCCGGTCCCAGCGTGATTCTGGAGTAGTGGTTTACGCTGAAGTTTCCCATCGGATGCGCATACATTGTGCGAACCCATGCAAGGGAGAGAAATAACATCAGCAGAAACGGGAGGCGCTTGCAGAATTTCTTCTGTCGCTGTGGAGTGAGCGAGAGTCTTCGCGTGCCGTCTTCATTGGAGAAAACGTTTCGAAACTCTGAGGCTTCGATGCACCCCCGCAGGAGAAAGGCTTTAGCGTACATGGTTTTCCGTGCTTGCCGAGGCCGCGCCCGGCGTGAGGTGGGCGTTAAGAACAGCGAGTCTTTGTTGCGCGACACCGGCATAGATCAGGTGGAAGTGAGGGTTGATTGCAAGCGCCTCCGTCAGATCCTTCCTGGCCTGATCTGAGTCGCCCAACTTGTCGGCAATCATTCCGGCATGGAACAGAAGAAGCGAATCGCGCGTTCCGTGCTGCAAAGCGTTCTCGCTCGCCTTATTGGCCTCGGCGAATCGTCCATTCTTGTAGAGCGCCCAGGCCAGTGCGTCCCAGGTGTAGATGTCATGTCGTACCTCGAACTCTTTTTGCGCCAGGATCAGCGACTCGGGGAGCTTGATGTCGTGATCGGCGTAAAACAGAGCAAGATCGCGATTGTGCAAAACCTGATTGATCTTTCCGAGCAGGCCAATGTACTCGACGAGCTTATATTGCTGCCTGGCTTCCGCCTGGTCTCCAATCTTCGCGTAAAGGTCTCCCAGCTCCCCCACAAAGATAGGCATCGGGACGACAGCGATCGCCTTGTTATAGAGCACGATGGCCTCCGCATATCGGCCATTGTTCGCGCGCAGCTTGGCGAGGCCTGCGAGTGCCCGGTAGTCTCCGGAATGCGTCTGCAGCGCGGCAACGTAGGCGGCGTTCGCGGAGAGCGTATCGCCGGCCTGCGTAAGAAACTCTCCCAGCTCAAAGTAGAGCCATGCCAGATTTTCCTGCGGCAGCTGCGCTTCAACACCCTCAGTTACCGCGACCTTCATGAGATGGATTGCCTCGGCCGTGTCCCCCGCGACGAAATGCAGGTAGGCCGTCCGGCTGTCCCGGGCGTACGCCGCGTGAGGGGCAAGGGTCATGTCGGGAGGCGTAAGCCGCGCGTACGCAAGACTGGCCTTGTCGTATTGCCCCATGTCCGTTTCGGCGTCACCCACAATGGCGAAGGGCGAGACGTCGCCCGACCCAAGTGACAAGGCTCTCTGCGAGTAGGTCAGAGCCTCGGCAAACCGATGCTCGCCCATGCAGACTTCGGCCAGGCTCTCGAGCGGCGCTTCTGAAGAAAAATCCGCGGAGACGATGTCGAGGGACAGATTGAGCGATCTTTCCGCCAGCTCGTAATCGTTGACATCACCGGTCTCCCTGGCCTGTTGAAAGTACGCTGCCCCCAAAGCGGCATACGCCTGAGCGTCCTTTGGGTTCCGTGCCACACCAGCCTGTGCGTCATGGATGATGCGTTGGGTTGCTGTGGGAACTGGAGTGAGCAGCGCCTCGGGAACCGGTGAAAAGCCCAGCGTCGGGATGACGAGCGCAGCCTTCACCTGCATTGCCGCTGGCCCTTTAGACCCGGCCGGGCTCATTGAGGGCGGCGTCTTACCCGGGAGAGAGGGGTCGAGTACGCCTGATCCTTGCGCGGAAGGCGAGTTGCTCGTCGCGTTTTTCGGTCCGGCTTGAGCTTGATGTACGCGGGCCATGTTCTCGATCGTGTAAGGGTAGTGAGGAAAGAGTTGCTCGGCGCGATCGAGGATCGGAACTGCCTCCGCGAAGTGACCAGACTCGATCTCTACCGACGCCATCTGATTGGCAATCGAGGCCAGCTCTTCGACTTCTGTCGGCGAGGTCTCCGCATAGGCGAGCTTTAGAAAAGCGAGGGCGCCGTCCGGGTCGCCATACAGGGCCCGCAGTCTCGCTCCCAGCAGCAGGCCGGGAACATTGTTGGGACGCATGTTCAGCATCCATTGCGCATTCTTCTCCGCGGCTGGCAAATCTCCCAGTGCGATCTCCGCCTCCGCGAGATACCCATAGGTCATCACGTCGTCCGGAGTGCGGTGGTTGAGCAGCGTTGCCTGCTGCTTGGCCTGGGCGTACTCCTTCAACCCCAGCAGCAAGGCGATCTGCGTCTTTTGCAGCTGAAAGTCTCCTGGATCCAGGCTAAGTCCCTGCTTGATGGCCTGCGCTGCGTCTGTGTAGAACCTGGGATCTTCGGTCTCACGTGCCCGTCCCAGATAAGCAAGGGCCAGGTCATTGAAGGCCTGCACCCTCTTCGGGTTTGCCTCAATCTGTCGCTGGGCTGCCGCGATACGTCCCTGCGCCGGGCTGGTCTCTACGGAAGCCGTACTATCGGCTGCCGAGACAGACTGATTCGCCCGAGGTGCGACTGTATCCCGGGGTGCGCCTGTATTCTGAGCACTTCCGGAAACGGTGTAAGACAACAGGCCGAGAAGGACGATCGTTGCGTATGCAGAGTTCATTATGACCTTCAACGGGCGATAGCCAGCAAAGGGGCTCTTCGCGGCGGTTCGCTTAGAGCCCCTTGTGCCTTATGATTAGCGGACAGGACAGACTTCATTCCCACCCTGGTTCCCCGGGGCCGCTGCGGTGTAGGTGTTCGGTGTAGTGGGCGTCGGCTGCTCGCCGCAACCGACTTCACTTGGGTCGATGTGGCGGCTATCGCGCCCGCTATAGGCGTAGTGGATGTAGGGGAACGTCTCCTGGGTGGGAACGTCGGTAGCGTTGACCCCATCCCCGATCCGGTTATTGGGATAGATGTTGAATGCGCTGTTCAGCACCCCACCCGCAACCACACGAGCAGCAATATCCACCACGTCATCGGTTACCCGGCGTCCGTTCGGGAACCCGGCGGGATCGCCCCCAATCAGACCAAGACGGCTTCTCTTGTCATAGGGCGTAGGAGGTACTCCCGTATTGAGCCGGAGAAGATCGGCGATAGGGCCGGCCGGCGTGCCTGCAGCCGCGATAGGCGGTGCATAGGTGACGAGTGGAAGAAGATCCGTGCGCGGCGGCGTAGGAATCTTGATCCCATACACGGCGTTGAACACTCGCGCCAGGAGAGGATCCAGATCAAAGGAGGCGAACTGCGAATCGTTCACCGGATCGGACATGCTCCAGTAGTCTTTTGAGCCAGTGCCGATGATCAGTTCGTTGATGAGAGGGTTGGCCAGGCGCTGAACCTGGTAGAAGCTGCCGCTATTCTCGTCCGGCAAAGGGGAACGACGGATGGTTTGCTGGTTTCTGGAGGTCGTCGCCCAGGCTCCGATGGTGGCCTTCGGATCCGTGGCAGCGTGTCTTGCTCCATCACTCGTCAGGAGAGCGATAGGAACCTCGATCACGATGCTATTGACGTTGAAGCCGGATACCGCATTGGGAGCGAGATTGAGATGATCGTTCGCGTCCTGTGCAGGGGTAAGTACACCACCACCTGCACCGCTGCGAAAGTTGAAGCTGTCGAAGGCCGCTCCCAGATCGATGAAAAAAGGGTCTGCTACTGTGCCGGCGAAAACACTGATGTTGGAGGCGCCACTTCCCGTGAGCTGGTAGATGCCCTGCTGAGCGAGAGCTTGGTAGTTCGGCATGGTACGCGGGCCGACATTGCTGGGAACAGCAATCAGATCGGCGCCATTCGCATTCGTCAGCGCGACAGCTTGCCCGTTGCGCACCATCTCCACGGTGTACGTCTGAAGAACATTGATACCGGCCGACCCGGAGCCAGTTAGAGAGGTGATGGCAGGAGGCACGATTGGCGTGCCGGGAGCCACTGGCGCCGGTGAACTGGCCGGCGCGCTGATCCCGTCGCCAGCGCCCACATATGCGGCAAATACCCCGGGAGAACGAATTTCAGTCGTGAAGCGTATCTGGAAGGTGATGTCTTCCTTCGCGTCGTAATTGTTGTCGATCTTGATCTGATACAGGATGGCGGGATCGAACGGAAAATAATTCGGTCCGTTGCTGGGCTCAAGGAAAGGATCGACGTTCATGATGAAGGTGACGCAATCCGGATGGTCGTAACTGACGAATGCATAAAAGTCAGTGATATCAGCAGTGTGGTCGAGCGCCGTAATGGGCGCTTCCCGGTGACTGGACGCGAACGTGCCCGGAGGCACGGCAAGTAGCAGACCCAATGTGAGTCCGACGATCGGCTTCGTTTTTAGCACGTGATTTCTCCCTTATGACAAATGGCCCGGGTTGGGGAGCGGGACGCCCTGCATAAGAAGGGCGAGCTCGAGGGAGGTTGACTATCCCCGCTCAAGATAGTGTGACAACGTGCTGGAGTGAGCGGTGGATTGCAGGAAATTCGGATTAGTTTCCGGTGTGACTTCAGTCACCCGCATCACCTCGGTTCCTGCGCTTCCATTACTTATGGCGGCGTTGGCGCGAGCAGCAGGGCAGCCGCACAATAGGCAGCACGCACAGGATCTAGCGAACGCATGAGAAGCTTTCTAAGCTTTGGCAGGGAGCGAAGCAGTACCTAATTGAGGCAGCACGCAAACTGTACGTAGAACTTCGGCGGGAGTCAACGCATTTGTTTGGAAGCGTATGAATTGTTTTGTAGCGTCAAGCATCGCTCCCGTTGAATGCCTAGCGCGCGCTATCGGGAAGTGACATTGAAACTACGCAAGACCTCAATGATGATTGGACGAGCAATGCGATTTAAGCGCTTTTCTAAGTTCCTGTATTCTTTTCCGACATCTATTTCGGACGATTGCCTACAAATCGGCGAGGCTCCCTCCCACTCACTCACCTTTTTGGATAAGCTGTTGCTCTTCAATTGGTAACTGGATGGCATCCTCATGCCTGATGACGCGAGCTTCGCTAACTCGGCATCAAAGCATCGCCGAGAGAGCCATAGTCTGGACCTGCTCAACATCGCTCCTCATCATGGCTTTCGATCCTCCGGCTCGCCCCGGTCCGAAGCAGCTCCCGCGCGCGACCTATTCAGCGCGGAGGGCTTCCACAGGATTGACCGACGCCGCTCGGTGCGCGGGCAGGAAGCTCGCCACAATCGAAGCCAGACCCAGCAACAGGGTAACGCCGGCCAGAGTCTTCGCATCCCAGGGCTGCACGTGAAACAACAGGCCGCGTATCGAAAGCGATGTAGCGATCGAGCATGCCAGCCCGATGGCCAGTCCCATCGCAGTGAGCCATCCCGCCTGCCGCATCACGAGGCTGTACACGGAACGGCGCTGTGCTCCCAGCGCCATCCGCACACCGATCTCCCGCTTCCTTTGGCTTACCGAGTACGCGATCACGGCATACAAGCCGATCACGCCCAATAGCAGCGCCATCACCGCAAAGCCGCCCACCAGCCACGCCGAAAGGCGATGCAGCAGCGCGGCCTGCGTGTCTTCGATCTTTTGGGCCATGGTCTCTTCGTCCGAGACGCCGAGCTTTGAGTCGATCTGGTGCAAGGTTTCCACCAGATCTGGCAGCACGGTTTCCGCGTCCTGCCGGGTGCGCAGGACGATGCTGAACGAGTTGTCTCCGGTCTGCGCGATCGGGAAGTACTCCGCCGGTGCATCGGGGACGTCCAGAGCTCCTTCATGAACGTCACGGACCACTCCAACAATCTCCCATACAGCCGGATGCCCGGCTTCATCGTCCGCGATCCTCTTGCCAACCGGGTTTCCGTCCGGGAAGTACTTCCGTGCCAGCGCCAGGTTGACCACGGCGACTCCAGGACTGGAAGCATCGTCCTGCTCTGTAAAGAAGCGTCCACGCACCAGCCCTGCTTCCAACGCGGACAAGTAGTCTGGGCTCACATGCCGTTCATCCACATCGTTCTGATCGCCCAGAGACGGACTCTCCGGAAAGCGAATGCGATCGATCGCGCAATCACACTGCACCGGAAGCAGACTGGTCATACCGACGGACTGCGCGCCGGGAAGGCTGGAGACGCGGCGCACGATCTCGCGATACAGGCCTGCCATTTGTTGGTCATCCGTGTAGACAGTACTGGGCGCCGTCACCGCCGCGGTGGCGAGATGCGTTGCATCAAAACCCAGCGGCACATGGAGCAAACGATACAGGCTCTGGCCCAGCAGACCGGCTCCCGCCAGCAGCACGACCGCGACTGCCAGCTCAACAACCACGAGATTCGCTCCGAATCGGCGCCAGAGCGAACCGGCAGCTCCTCGACTTCCTTCAGCCAGATCGTCGCGCACTGGTTGCGAGCTCAGCCGCAACAGCGGAGTGATCGCAATCATCCCCGCGATCAACAAAGCCAGGAGCAGGCCAAACGCGGCGGTATGCCCATTCAGGCCGAGCTCTCCCAGGAACGGCAGATTCGTCGTCATCTCCTTTGGAACGAGTCGAACGATGAGGTTCGTAAGGACGTAGGCGACAGCGCCGCCCGCCAGACTCCCCAGCGCGGCCAGCAGGACGCCTTCGGTCACAAACTGGCCCAGCAACCGCATTGGAGTGGCGCCCAGCGCGCGTCGCACGGCGATCTCCCGCCTGCGGCTCTCGGACCGTACGAGGATCAGGCTGGCTACGTTGACGCAGGCGATGAGCAAGAGCAGGCCCGCTCCACTCAGCAGGGTCAGAAGAACGGGTCGCACCTCACCGACGATAACCTCAGAGAGCGCAACCACGCTGGCGCCCTGGTTCCTCCCGGCGATGCCGTACTGCCGTTGCAGCCGCTCGGCTAAGACGCTCATCTGGGCCTGCGCTGCCTGCATCGTGACACCAGGGCGCAGCCTCCCGATTCCCCAAACGTTATAGAACGTTCGCGACCTTTCATGCGTGCTGAGGCTGTTCAGAGGGACCCAGAACTCGGCGTTCCCCGCGGGCGCGAAAGAGAATCCGCGAGGCAGTACGCCGATGATGGTGAACGGTCTTCCGTCCAGATTGATGGTCTGGCCCACCACGTCACGTCGGGCGCCCAGACGATGCAGCCACGCTCCATAACTCAGGAGCGCGACGTCGGGACCACCCAGCCGGTCCTCTCCCGCACGAAACCCGCGTCCCAGCAAGGGACGCACACCCAAGGTTTCGAAGAAGCTTCCACTCACCCGCTCCGCCTGCACTGGTTCCGTGCCGGAAGAAGAATGCAGGAGGAAGCCGCTTCCGCTATAGATATCCAAAGAACTGAAGGACGTATTGAGGCGTTGCCAGTCGAGGTAATCCGGATAGGAGAGCGGCCAGCGCGGGGATTCCACACTGCTCTCGTTCACTGACATCAGTTTCTGAGGGTCCGGGTATGGAAGCGGCTGTAGCAGTGCGGCGTCAACGATCGTGAAGAGTGACAGACCGGCGCCCATGCCGAGAGCCAGCACAATGATGACGGTGGCGGCGAAGCCGGGATTCTTGGCCAGCTGGCGAATCGCAAACCGCATGTCCCAGACCGTATTGTCGAGCCACTCCCGGCGGCTCCTCAGGTAGAAGCGCTCCTGCGCCCCACGCACGCTGCCGAATTTCAGATGGGCCAACCGGTGAGCTTCCGCCTCGCTGATCCCCGCGCGCATCAGCTCATCCGCCTCGAGTTCGAGATGCGCCTCGATCTCTTCCGCAAAATCTTTCGTGCTTCGCGTCCGCTTGAACATTTACGCCTCCGGGAGCATTTCGTCTGTGAAGCGAGCAAATTGTGCCAGTGCCGTTCTCTTACAGTGAAAGTGGCCATGGGACCGAATGCTCTCTCCTAAACCCTCAGGAGAAATGCTCTAAAGGCTCGGCCCCGTACCGTCCAGGATCAAAGCCATGGCCCGCGTCAACCGCTGCCATTCGCTGATCTTCTCTACAAGCTGCTCTCGTCCTTTTGGGGTTAGCGAATAGAAGCGCGCCCTGCGGTTGTTCTCACTCACACCCCACTTCGCGCTGATCCACCGCTTGTCTTCCAGTCTTTGCAAGGCAAGGTAGAGCGATCCGTGATCGACGAGAAATGCCTCTTCTGACTGGCGTTGAATCGATCGCGCGACACCTTGTCCATGACATGGGCCGAGTACGAGCGTCTTCAGAATCAGCAGGTCCAGCGTTCCCTGCAACAAGGTGAGGCGGTCTTCGGTGCTCTTTTGGGTCGGCATTCGACCCAAGAATGCCACCTCTCGGGTCGGATGTCAACCCAAAGCTTTATTTCCAGCGGAGCGCCGCGCCTACGAGCCGCCGCTGCCTACGTCTGGGCTTTAGATCTTCTGGTCCGGTCCGGGATAGGGCAGCGGAATGTCCGACGTCCGCAGGTGAAGATCGCGCTGAGGAAACGGCAGCTCGATCTTGTGCTCGGAAAACAGCTTGAAGAGCGCGAAGTACAAGTCCGACTTCAGGACGGCCGGTACATGCGACTGTTCCGCGGTCCAGACACGCAGGGAGAAGTTGAGGGAGTTGTCTCCGTAATCTGTGAAGATTACATCCGGGGCCGGGTCCTTGAGCACCTTGGGATTGGCTGCCGCGGCCTGTAGCAGAATCCGCCGCACCAGTTCCGGATCGGAGTTGTACCCCACCCCTACCGGCAGACCGATGCGCACGTTGGGATCGTTGGCGGTCCAGTTGGTGACCGAGTTGTTGATGAAGTCGTTGTTAGGGACGATGATCACGACGTTGTCGTTGGTGCGGATCCATGTCGATCGTGCCGCGATCCGGACGACATCGCCCAGCGTGCCTCCGGTTTCCACACGATCGCCGATACGGATCGGCTGCTCCACCAGAAGAATGAGACCCGCCACGAAGTTCGACACCACGTTCTGCAAACCCAGGCCTACGCCCACGCCCAACGCGCCGCCGAAGACGACCAGCGAGTTGAGGTTTACGCCCAGTGACTGGAGACCGATGAAAAGGCCGCCCAGAAAAATCAGATAGGTCGTAAACCGCCCCAGCGCAAACTTCAGCGCCTCGGAGATGTTGAGGCGCCGAAGCAGGCGGCCCATCATGAACCGCTGGATCAACTTCGAGACCGCAATCAGCAGGAACAGGAAAATACCCGTCTTCACGACGAAGAGCGGCGTGACCGGCAGAGCTCCAATCTTGAAAAACGTATAGAGCAGTAGATGTCGCGTTTCGTTGGTGAACGAACCGAAAAGACCGGGCAGCCAAAGAACCAACGCGAGTGAGTCGAGAGTCATCAATGTTCCTACGATCATACGACCGCACGCAGCCGGCGGCGGAATGCAAGCGCGTTGTCGCGTCACCGTCAAAGCCGGAAGGCCAGCCGGAATCTAGCGGCTGGCCTTCTGTTTCGTCACTTGGACGAATCCTAGAACTGACCCCAAAGCAGCTGGTTGTAGACATCGTGGTGGAACTGGATCTCGCTTGGTTTGACAATCGTTCCCAGCAACCGGGCGCAACGATCGGCGGACGCCTGCTTCAGATCCGCATAGCGAGCTTTCACATCCTCGCCCAGCAGTTCCGTCGTCCACTCCGCGCTGCGGAAGTCTTCCAGCGCGGTATAGATGTTGTCCGGCAGATAGCGCTCCGCCTGGCGCAGGTTCTTGATTTTAGCGGTCTGTCCCAGTAGACCGCTCTTGAAAATCGTGTACAGCACGATGTACGGATTTGCGTCCGGTCCCACCGAACGAACCTCAACGCGCGCCGACTTCTCGTTGCCGATCGGAATGCGGATCATGGAACCGCGATCCGTGGCCGAAGCCTTGATCTGGTTGGGAGCCTCGAAGTGCGGGTCGAGTCGCCGATAGGCGTTCACGCTCGCGTTCAGCAGCAGGCAGATGTCGTTTCCATGAGTCAGGATCTTATCCACAAAGCTCCACGCCATCTTGGAAATCTTCTCCTGACCCTGAGGATCCCAGAAGAGGTTCTTGCCGGCCTTGTTGGTGATCGAAACGTTCGTGTGCATGCCCGATCCGTTGACACCCGTCACCGGCTTGGGCAGGAAGCTGGCCGTCATGCCCATTTGGTTCGCTACTTGCCGGCAGATCAGCTTGTACAGCTGGATCTGGTCGGCCGCGGCCACTACTTCGCCATAGCTATAGTTGATTTCAAACTGCGAGGGCGCAACTTCGGGATGGTCCTTCTCATTTTCGAAGCCCATCGCACGCTGCACTTCGGCGGTCGTGTCGATGAAGTCACGCAGGGGATCGCCGGGCAACGAGTGATAGTAGCCACCCTGATTGGTGAACTCAAACTCGCCCGTAATCGGGAAGTTCCGTTCGGCATCGACGCCGTCGAAGAGAAAGCCTTCGATCTCATTGGCCGCATTCAGCGTGAATCCGTTCTTCTCGTACATGTCTTTGGAGAAGTTTTTCAAGACACCGCGCATGTCTCCCGAGTAGTGCTCGCCGTTCTTGTCGATCACCTCACCGAAAACCACGACCTTGCCCGAACCGAAGACATCGGCCGGCGTCCAGTAGAACGCGCTCCAGTCCAGGCCGAGGCGCAGATCGCTCTCGCGCTGTGCGGTGAAGCCGCGAATGGAGGAGCCATCGAAGGTCAGGTTGTCGAAGCTCTTTACCAGAAACTTCTTGTCGTAATCGAGCATGTGCAACCGGCCTTCCAGATCAGAAAAGAGCACGGTCACAGCCTTGATTCCCGGCGTGTCCGTCAGATATTTCAGGCGCTCTTCCTGAATTACGTCCGCCGCCACACGCTTCCGGCGCTGATCTTTAGCCGCCAGGTTGAACTCTTCCAGCTCCTCGTACGGTAACTCCAGAAAATTGCGGAATTCACTCGACATGGGTCTCCTTCATGGGCAAGCAGCTGCCGTAAGTTGTTGGGGATCGATTGAGCAATACGATTTGCTGAAAATAGGCAAACGTCGGATCATATACAAAAGTAGCAGAATCTTTTGTTAAACTTCCATAACAGCCCTTCGAGCCGGTTCTTCAGCAGGAGCGGCAGCGGTGCGCGCCAGCCATCACGAACTCGTCGGCGCCCTGTTCACAATTCACGCCCGCCGCGTGTGATAATTCTCATTTGGGCGATCGCGATATGGCCGCATGATGCGGCATCCGCGGCGGCCTCCGTCAGTGACCCAGTTCATCTTTGGAGGGCTTCACACTTGGGCATGAACATGGTTCCTACGCGCCTGTTTTTCACCAAGGGCGTTGGCAAGCACAAAGAGCGTCTGACTTCGTTTGAGATGGCGCTACGCGACGCCGGTATCGCAGCCCAGAATCTGGTCCGCGTTTCTTCCATCTTTCCGCCCAACTGCAGGATGATCCCACGCAAGGAGGGCCTGAAGTTCCTCAATCCGGGCGAGGTCGTCTTTGCCGTTGTCGCTGAAAACTCCACTCGCGAACCGCATCGCCTGGTGGTCAGCTCCATTGGCGTAGCCATTCCGACTGATAAGAATACCTACGGCTATCTCTCCGAGCACCACAGCTTTGGCGAGACCGAAGTCCAGGCCGGTGAATACGCTGAAGAGCTCGCCGCCGAGATGCTCGCGACCACACTGGATGTCGATTTCGATCCGGACACGAGTTGGGACGAGAAGAAGGAGATCTACCGCATTTCCAACAAAATCGTGCGCACGGCCAACGTCACGCAGTCCGCCGTGGGCGCCAAAAACGGCAACTGGACCACGACAATCGCCGCCGCCATCCTACTGTTCGACGACAAATAACTCACCCTGAGACAGAACTGGAAGGTGCTGGTTCTTCCAGGACATCCCTCCTGCTGTGGAGTTCGAGAGTCAATCGAGTGCCGTTTTCATCGTTGAAAACGGCACAACTCTGGGGCTTCTCTGTACACGGCAGGAGAAATGCTCCAGCGCCTTTCGCATTGCGGCCCTTAGCGGGCCGACGAGGTCACCAAAAGCCGATGGCAACCACCCGCGTCGCCCTCATCCAGATGTCCTGCGCTGCTTCCACCCAGGCCAATCTCGCCAAGGCCGTTGCACGCGTGCGCGAAGCGGCCATGGCAGGCGCCAAGCTGATCTGCCTGCCCGAGCTGTTCCGCGCGCAGTACTTCTGCCAGCGTGAAGACCATGCGCTCTTTGACATTGCCGAGTCGATCCCCGGTCCTTCCACCGCCGCGCTGAGCGAGGTCGTCCAGGAGCATCAGCTGGTGCTGATCGCTTCCCTGTTCGAGCGCCGCGCCCCGGGGCTCTATCACAACACAGCGGCCATTCTCGATCACGCCAGCGCCCGCCCCGACCACGTCGCCGCCGTCTACCGCAAAATGCACATTCCCGACGATCCTCTCTACTACGAGAAGTTTTACTTCACGCCCGGGGATCTCGGGTTCATGGCTCAGAAAACATCGGTTGGCCCCATTGGAACACTGGTCTGCTGGGATCAGTGGTATCCCGAAGGCGCTCGCGTCACCGCGCTCAAAGGAGCCGAGACGCTCTTCTTTCCCACGGCTATCGGCTGGCACCCCAGTGAAAAAGCTGAGTTCGGCAACGCGCAGTACGACGCTTGGCAGACCATCCAACGCGCCCACGCTATCGCAAACGGCGTCTTCGTCTGTGCTGTAAACCGCGTCGGCCACGAACACGGAGATGTCGAGCACAATGGGGTGACCCTGCCTGGCCCCGGCGATCACACACCCGCCTCGGGACTCGAGTTCTGGGGCGGTAGCTTCATCGCCGATCCCTTCGGGCGCATCCTGGCCAAGGCTTCGCACAACCAGGAGGAAATCCTATATGCGGATCTCGATCCCAGGCAGATCGAGATTACCCGGCAGCACTGGCCCTTCCTCCGCGACCGCCGCATCGATGCATACGGCGGCATCACCAGCCGGTTTCTGGACTAGAGATTTGCGCTCGGACGAAATGCCTTAATCTGGACTCCAGCTTTACACGGAGATCGATCCTCATGCTTCCTTTACTCGCTCTGCTACTGTTCGCCGCACCACCGCAAACCGGGGACGCCACCCTGCCTCCGGCCAGCGCGCATCCCAGCGTCACCGCCATTGGCTATGGCTTCCAGATTTACCGCTGCACGCCACAGCGTGACAATACGTTCAAGTGGGTCTTCGAGACACCGGAGGCCACACTGCTGGATCCGCAGACCCACCAGACCGTTGGCAAACACAGCGCCGGACCCACCTGGCACTGGAACGACGGCAGCGAGATCACCGGCAAGCTGCTCCAGACCACGCCGGCGGCCAACCCTTCCAATCTTCCCTCGCTGCTGTTGGAGGCTCACTCCACGGGCGGCCCGGGCCAGCTGGCCGACATCGCCTTCGTGCGCCGTTCCGACACGCAGGCCGGTGTGCCTCCTTCACCGACCTGCACCGCCCGGCAGAATACGGATACCATCCGTGTTCCCTATAAGGCCACCTATACGTTCTACACAGCAAAGTGATGACGACACCGGAGACGCCGCGACAGCTTCAGTTCCGTATGCCCGCCGAGTGGGAGCGGCACGCGGCCACCTGGATCGCGTGGCCGCAGAACCGGGCGGACTGGCCCGGCAAGTTCCAGCCGATCCCCTGGGTCTACTGCGAAATCGTCCGTCATCTCTCGCAGGTAGAGGACGTGCACATCCTGGTCAACAGCGAGGCCACGGAGAAGAGCGCCACGCGGATGCTGCGGCGGCAGGGCGCAAATCGGGCGCGTCTGCACTTTCACCACTGGCGCACCGACCGCGTTTGGCTCCGGGACTCGGGACCCATCTTCGTCAAGAGGATCACCGCGGGCGGCGAAGGGAGCTCTTTGGATCCGGCGGAGACCTCCGCGAACGGTCTCGCTGTCACGGACTGGCGCTTCAACGCCTGGGCCAAATATGACAACTGGCAAAACGATGACCTCATCCCCTCGCACGTGGCCGGTCTCTTCGACATCACTCGCCTGGAACCGGCCGTGACGCTGGCCAATGGCGAGCGCCAACGTCTTGTGCTCGAAGGCGGCTCGATTGATACCAACGGCGCGGGAGTTCTTCTGACCACCGAGGAGTGTCTGCTCTCGGAGGTCCAGCAGCGCAATCCGGGCCTCGGCGGTAGGGAAGAGACGCGCACCCGGCTGGAGCAGGCGTTCAACCAGTATCTTGGCATCGAGCGCGTGATCTGGCTCAACCGCGGCTGCGCGGGCGATGATACCCACGGACATGTGGACGACATCACCCGCTTCGTCTCACCGGACACGATCCTCACGGCCATTGAATCCAATACCGCCGACGAGAACCACCTGCCCCTGGCGGAAAACCTCGATCGTCTGCGCGCCGCGCGCACCTTGGAAGGCAAGCCTTTCAACATCAGGACGCTGCCGATGCCCGCCCCCGTCACCTTCGACGGCCAGCGGCTGCCGGCAAGCTATGCCAATTTCTACATCGCGAACTCGCTTGTCCTGGCGCCTACGTTCAACGATCCCAACGATCGCATCGCTCTGGACACCATCGCGAGCTGCTTTCCGGATCGCACCGTCGCCGGGATTCACTGCACGGATCTCATCTGGGGTTTGGGCGCGCTGCATTGCATGACGCAACAGGAACCCGCGTAGAACAAGTTACTGAAGCCGTACTCCAGCCATCAAATCTCGAGGCGGGCGAAGCGATAGTTCGCCCCTTCGGTCAACGCGCGGCGTAGGTCCCGATCATCCGTCAGCGCGCACATGTTGAGACGCCGCGTTCAGCAACCTGCCAAAGCAAGGAGCCTCAAATTGAGTACAACCGCAGCAAACGCGTGGCCACCCCCTCCTGATCTCGCTTCGATCAAGGAACTGGTCGCGACAGCAGACGTTGAGGGTTTCATCGCCGGGGGCG
>CAXUIM010000019.1:0-26163 GCA_964250885.1 uncultured Acidobacteriaceae bacterium
TTAGAAGCTTGTTGAAGCACCTCGTATGTCCGCAGTGCTTTTTCAACAAGCTCTTAGGCCTGGCGCTTTCTCGCAACCCTTGCATCTTTAGCTTTCTCCATTTCCGGCGAAATGGCCGGTGTTTGCTCCTTTGCCGGAAAGATGAAGGACAGTGGTGACCGCACAAATTCCCGGATGAGGAAGCGCAGGATTTGGATCTGTTCATGACGGGGAACCTCGTACGCACGCAGCGCAACAATCGATGCAATCGAAAAGCTCACTCCCAGGTTCAGCACAAACGTAATTGCGATGCCCGCGACTGCCCAATAAAACCAGTCATGTCCAAACGAACTCGTTCCAAATCGAGCCGCCGCCAAGGCCAGGGTTCCTGTGCTTAGAGTCACATGCCGGACGTCGAGCGGCACACCGAAAAAACGCGCCACCACCGGAGCGAAGCCCAATAGATAGCCGAGCACAATACTTGTGCTCCAGCTTGCCACATTGCGTTCCAGCCAGTCGGCAGCCCGGCGCAGATTCCGCGTGCCGAGCCTCGTCCCCACGGGGTGCTGCGCGATCGCCTCCGGAATCCGGTGATACACGGCGAAATTCTCAAACCAGCCGCCAATCACCGCCGCCAACCAGAGTAGAACCCCGGTAAACGCTGCGAATAGGGCCGTTCCCGAAGTGAACGGATGCAGGGTTTGATACACATGTTGCGCGCTTTGAATCGGCAGGTAATGGGTCTTGAACATATGAGCCCAGACCTTCTCGAACAGCACCGCACCCGCGCAGACTGCGATTACATTTGAGAATGCCGCCGCGAGTTGAGTTCTCGATATATCCGCCGCGAACTCCGAGATTTTGCTCCACCGTGTGACACCGCGGTTTTCGCGCACGATACCGGCCAGGGCCGCGGCGGTCATGGACGGCTGCTTCGTCGCTAACGCGAATCCAAAGATCTGCAGCAGCACAAAGCTGACCGCGTAGTCCGTGCCTATCAGAAACCCCTCAATCGCGAGCGGAAAGTGGGTCTCGATCAACTTCATCTTGATCGCCGCCGTGAACACCGTTAGCAGTCCACCGCCAGCGGCGGCACGCCACATCAGCCAGTAGTCCTTGCGCGTGTGCGCGATGTAATGCTCTCCCCCAAGACCGGTTCGCTCAACCGTCTTTCGCGCCAGCAGATTGAGATTCTGGTGAGCCAGAGACCGCAGTCGCGTATCGTCCAATCGGCTGCGCAGCAGTTTGTCGATCAGTTTACGCACGGACGGATCGTCAGAATCCACGTTCGGTGCGATATCAGAAGCGGGTCCTTCCCCCAGATACACCCTGGCTAGAAGCTGCATTCGTTCCAGTGACGCTTCTATGCTTCGGAGGTCGTAGACCAGAGCGGAACTGACACCCGCATCTTCCATGTGCAAATGGATCTGCTCCATCTCCTCGGTGCACTGCCGCGCCGTTTCACGCCAACGGAGATATTCCAGTTCAGCCAGGTTCGGCGTGTCCGCGCGAATCAGCCTCTCCGTCGCAAAGACCAGTTGGTAAAACGGGGAGCGTTCCACCCGGCGCGTGCTTCCGCGTTGTCGAACCGCGGAGGTGGCGCCGCGGCCAGCGATTCGGGCTGCCAGCAAACACATGGCCTGGCCAATATCGGCGCGTAATCGCAGCGCCGAGGCAGTCTCATCAGTTAGCCAGAAAATTCTTATGAGTCTCTCGAACGCGAACCGCTGCTGCCCGAGAAAACGATCCACCGCCTTTTGCGACGAGAAGAGTCCAGCAAGAAGTCGACCCGAATCTGATTCGGCGCGGGCGGATGGCAGCACCCGCTGGACTACACGGCGAAGAACCTCCCCGGCGAGCGCTTGTTGACCCGGCAGCCCGGTTTCCGTAAACAGGGGCACAGAATCAAGCTCCGCGAGCATCCCGTCCCAGGTTCGTTGGAATCGTGTCCGCAGGGTACGATCCTGCTCCATGAGGCGGATCCATCGCAGCAACCTCACTACAAATCCCCGCTCCGTCGAGGCTGTCCAGATCGAGGCAAATAGAAGGGTCGCGCGGCGTGTGCGCGCCGTCAGGGTCCCTGCGTCGCAAAACCCTTCTGTCAACCGATATAGCTCATCATGCACATGGGAGAAGGCCGACACCGGCCGAAGATGGCGGCGACGCGAAAGCTTCCGCAAAGTGCGATACATCTTCATGGTTCAAGAATAGTCAGAACGGGAAGAATGTACATGGTGCAGGGAAACGTCTCGAACATCGATGCCGGCCGTACTCTCGACACTGGTCCGTCCGCAAAGGTTTTTTTTACCAGAGTGCAAGGCTGAGTGCGGTACAAACGAGCATGCATCGGAGCGCTGCTGATTCTCATCAGCGCTTTTTTCGCTGCGATGCTGACGGACGTCGACCCGCGCGGGTCACATACTTGTAGCTCATGCCGAGCAAGTCCCGCATTACATCGGGGGAGGCGTGAGACAGACGAACCAGCACAGCGTCGTAGCCATCGTAGTGGTCCGTCAGGTAATACACGACCGGATCCGCGTACAGGAGTTCCGCGCGGTCTTCGAAGCCGATTCGAACGACAAGGGAGTCAGGTTCTACAGAGCGATTCGCGGGAACACTCGCCAGCAGCTTTCCGCGAACCTTGAGCGCTGGCATTCCATACGCCTTGCTCTCCTCGACGCCAGGAAATGCAAGTCCGATATCACGGACCGTATCGAAGCTGATTCGGCCACCAGGCACTGTCGGCACACTCTCTTGTAAGAGTGACGATCAGATCTGGGTTCGTCAATAGAAACCGGTTTTCTGGAAATAACCGGAAATTAATCATCCGGTTAGCTGGCTGCCCCGATAAATCAGGGCGGCTGGGGAGAGCTTGTGCGGAGCATTCGTGACGTCCAGCCTGCGCCCGGAAGGCCGCAGGCAGCCAAAGCTCCTAACTCTTTTTCGACGTCATACTCAACACGCCGGATCGTTGGCGCCCCTTCATCGAGAATGAGATAGGAGGCGCGTGGGTCGCCATCGTAGGAGAGACCGACGCTTCCTGCATTTACCAGGGTTGCCGGTTGACCTGCAAGCGTTCGGATCGAAGGGCGATGAACGTGTCCAAAAACAACGATCGGCCTGCCCAGTGAGCCATAAATATCTCCAAGCTCGGCATCGCTGGCGTCCTGTGAAGGAGTTCGCCAGCAGCTCTGGAGACTGGCGTGAACCAGCGCGAAGGTCTCTCCGCTGACAATCAGCGGCAGGGCCCTCATCCAGGCGAGCCTCTCGTGCCCGAGCGTGTAGCGGGTCGCCACGGCGATTTCGCGAATTGCTGCCCAAAGAGCAGGAGGAGATGAGGATGCGCCAGCGAACTCCTCAAGCGAGCTTGGTAGGACAAGCATCTGATCCGTGTTGCCCATCACACCGGCCCAACCAAGATCACGGATGCAGTCTATGACCTCAATCGGACGCGATCCGGCGTCAGCAAGATCGCCTGCATGGAACACCACGTCTGGAGAGGTTTGGCGGAGATCTGCGAGCACGGCCTCAAGCGCGGTGAGGTTTCCATGAATGTCCGATAGAACTGCGATGCGCATGTTCCGGCTCCCGATCGTCGATCATTGCATTAGAGCAAAAACCCTGGAGTCCAAACTTCCATGTTGATCCAAAGTGGTGAGCCAAAAGGGAGCGGATCAGTCCGGTGATGTGAACTGATCAACGATCAAGGCCTTGGCGGACTATCGGTTCGCTTGGCCTCGGTACTTCCCTCTTCAGAACATACCCTTGCGCTGCTCACAAATTCGCGGGGACGGTGACCCGGCTCTAAGATAGAACAATGTCTTCTGCTGCACGCGCGGGCGCGACGGGCGCCTCCTCTACCGACCTTCCGGCGACAACGCGGATCGTGCGCCCTGCCCGCGGTCTGCGGGGATCGTTGCTGCTCCCCGGCGACAAATCCATCTCCCATCGCTATGCGATGCTGGCCGGTTTCGCGCAGGGCGTGTCGCGGCTTACGAACTTTTCAACCGGCGCGGATCCGCACAGCTCCCTGGCCTGCATGCAGGCCATGGGCGCGAAGGTTGAGACCGTGGGACGCGGCATCGAGATCACGGGCACGGGCGGCACGCTTGTGCCCCCGACGGGCGATCTGGACTGCGGCAACTCCGGCTCCACCATGCGCATGCTCGCCGGCCTGGTCGCGGCGCAGCCCGGGGTCTATCGCTTTTCCGGCGATGCCTCTCTCAACGCCAGGCCCATGGAGCGCATTCGCGGTCCGCTCCAGCAGATGGGCGCGCGCATCGATCTCATCGACGGCCATGCGCCGATGACCGTCCATGGCGCGCCTCTGACCGCGATTGACTTCCAGGCGCCCATCGCCAGCGCGCAGGTGAAGACCGCCGTGCTGTTTGCCGGGTTGCAGGCCGGGGGCACCACGTCGATTGTCGAGAAGGTGCGAACGCGCGATCACACCGAACATGCGCTGCGCGCGTTTGGGGCGCACTTGGAGCGGCACGAGAACAAGCTTTCCATTGCAGGAGGGCAGCCGTTGCGCGGGATCGATGGCGCCGTACCCGGGGACATGTCTTCGGCGGCGTTCTTCCTCTGCGCCGCCCTGCTCTTTGAGGACTCCAACCTGGTGCTGGATGGGCTGGGCATGAATCCCACCCGCGCCACGCTGCTGGATGTGGTGAGCGCCATGGGCGGCGTGATCAAAATACTCGAAGTGCAGGAGCAGCATGGCGAGATGGCCGGAACGGTCCAGGTGAACCGCGGCCCCGCGGGGCTGCGCGGCATGGAGATCGCAGGCGCCCTGTCGGCGCAGCTGATCGACGAGTTGCCCGTGATTGCGGCGATCGCGCCGTACACCGCGGAGGGCATGCGCATTCGCGACGCGCGCGAACTGCGCGTCAAGGAATCCGACCGTATCGCGCTGGTGGTGAAGAATCTGCGCGCCATGGGGGCGGAGGTGACCGAGCACGAGGACGGTATGGACATTCCCGGCGGCCAGTCGCTGCATGGCGCGGTCATCGACTCAGGCCATGACCATCGCATTGCGATGGCGTTTTCGATTGCCGCCCTGCGCGCTTCAGGAGACTCCGAGATCCACGGGGCGGAGGCGGCGAACATCTCGTTCCCGGAGTTCTTTACGTGGCTCGACGAGTTGGCCGTGCGATAGCGCGAAGCGGGGCCGCCGTGACCGGAGCCACGGTTCCTCATGGGTTTCCTCTGTAAGAAACCAACCCCGTGCTCGGCCCGGATCAGACTTCGGCGCGCCAGGTAAATGTGCGTGGAGGATACAGCGTCAGAAGTTCACGAAGCGACTGCTCCACCTCACTGACCGAGACCTCGTCGATAAGGTAGCCTTCCGGCGCTGCTGGCAGTTCGGCATTCTTGAGGATGCGTGCGCGAGGGCTTCCCAGGGGAAGCCACTCGATTGCCGGCGACCATGCCGGCGCAATCACCACGAAGGGGAGGCGCACGGCACGCGCCAAATGCATGGGGCCGGTATCCAGCGTGAGAGCGATGTCCGCCAAGCCGAGTACAGCGCTGAGTTCCAGCAGATCCGTGCGTCCTGCGATGCTCGCGGTGGCGAAGGAGAGGCCCTCCCGTAACGCTTCGATGGCAGGGGCCTCGCTCGCGGCACCGGCGAAGACGATTTGCATGCTGTAGTCGCGGTGCAGCATCTCGGCAACCGCGCGGAAGCGCTCCGCGCGCCACGATTTCGATTGCGTTGTACTGGTTTGCGTGATGAAGACCGCCAGCGGCATGCTCTCATCAATCCCCTGCTGGTTGAGCAGACCGCGCGCTGTCGCGACATGCGCCGCGGAGGGAAACACCCGGGGCTCGATAAGGCTGGGATTCCGCCGGAGATCTTCGAGGAGGGCGGGGCCGTGGCCGAGCGTTTCAACGATCCGCAGATTGTTCGCAATCTGACTCACATTCGCGTTGAAATGCAGCGATGCGCTGGCCAGCTCCGGAACCACGGTGAACCCGACTCGAGTCGGGCCGCAGCCCAGCATGGCCGCCAGCATCACGCGTGAGCGCTCATTGCCGGTGGTCAGGAGCACGGCGTAGCGCTCGCGGTCGAAGAACCTCGCCCGGCGCAGGGCGCGGACGCTGGGGATGAGATCTTGCAGCGGGCTGGGCGTAGGCACCAGCCGCTCCAACCCTGGATTGCCGCGCAGGATCTCCAGCGCGAAACCGCTCGCTGTGGCCGCGACCCGGGCTCCCGGGATGGCCGCATGCAGACCCTCGATCAAGGGAGTCGCATGAATTGCCGTCCCGAGCGCAAGCGGATACTGCAACAGGAGGAAGTTGCGGATTGTGGAGAGCTCAGGCTGCCGTGGTCTGACGGCGCGCTCCAATTCCGCCAAGGTGAAGAGAGCCGCGGATTGGACAGCAGAGGCGATGCGGTGAGGATATCAAGAACGGCATTCCGCGGGGCGCCGCCAGGCTACATCTTGTAACGGCCCATCTCGTCGTCGTTCAGGTTCTCGAGCCAGCGGCGGAGATCTTCAGGGCTCAGGCTGGCGGAGCCGTTTGAAGAACGGCGCGCGTGCTCCAGAACCTGCCGAGAGACAAAGATGGGACAGTCGGATCGCAAGGCGAGCGCAATGGCGTCGGAAGGCCGCGCGTCCAGAGCGACGATCTCGCCATCCTGATCCATCCAGATAGTGGCGTGGAACGTGTCGCCTTGCAGAGCGCCAACGACGACCCGGGTCACCCTGGCGTTCAAACCCTGGATAACGCTGCGCAGAAGATCGTGTGTCATGGGCCGGGGCGTGGTCGCCTTCTCAATCTCAAGAGCGATGGCGTTGGCCTCGAAGAGACCGACCCAGATCGGCAACACCACCTCACCGGTCAGATCGTTCAGCACGACAATGGGCATGCGCGTCGAGGGATCCATCATCAGGCCGCGGATGCGAACCTCGACCTCGTTCTCGGCGATTTCGTCGGAGTCGTGCTCGGGGCTGAAACCGGGCAGATGCATACCATGTGAGTGTAACGCTTCAGGCGGCATTTAGAGCATTTCTCACGTTACCGGCGATGGGCAACGTGGTTTTGTAAGGAAATGCCGAGCCCCGAGGCGGCCGCCCCCTGGCCGGCGTGCCATGGACTCTTGGAGCTTGTTGAAAATCAGCTTTTGTGGCTTCGCTAGCTTCGCGAAACCCGCTTTGATTGCGGGCTTCGTACTTGCCTCGCGGACATCCGAGGTGCTTTTTCAACAAGCTCCTAGCTCAGCGTGGGCATCCGCGCATTGAGCGCCTGCTGTGCCAGCAAAGCTGCTGAAACTGGAGTGGCCCGGTTTGTGGCCTCGCCGACCAGCGAATTGGGGAAGATCTGCGTGATACGGACGTCGACATAAGAGCCGGCCGGGAGCCTGGAAGCGTCTGCTGCCCGCTCGCTTCCTGCTGGGGCAGCCAAGGCTTCACTTGCCGGCAAGCTGCTGCATGTGAAGTTTACGGTCTTGTTCTGCGAGGAGCGGCCGACGACCTGGCCGCGCGCGGCGTTATGACCCTCCACCATGACGGTCAGCGTCTGGCCGAGATGCCGCGCATAATTCAAACGCTGGATCTCCCGCTGGCGAGCGTTCAGGATCGCGAGACGTGCGATCTTGACCTCCTCCGGGACCGAATCGCGCATGTGAATTGCGGGGGTATTCGGCCGCGGGGAGTACTTGAAGCCGTAGATCGCGTCATACCCAACCTCCTCAAGCAGGGTCACGGTCTGCTCGAAATCGCGATCGGTTTCACCCGGAAACCCGACGATGATGTCGCTGGTAAGCGATATATCGCGCCTGGCCGCTTTGGTCCAGGCAATCCGCTCCAGATACCAGTCCCGCGTGTACTCCCGCTGCATGGCGCGCAGCACGTCCGTGGAGCCCGACTGCACGGGAAGATGCACGTGATCGCAGAGCGCCGGAACCGCATCGATGACGTCCACTATGTCGCGGGTAAAGTCCCGCGGGTGCGAGGTGGTGAAGCGCACCCGCTGGATTCCGGGAACTTCACCCACTGCCGCCAGCAACTCGGCAAAGCTGCGCCTGCCCGAAGGATCGCGGTAGCTGTTGACATTCTGGCCGAGCAGCTGGATCTCCGTGTGGCCAAGCTGCGCGATGCGCTGGGCCTCGGCCAGCACGGAAGCCGAGGTGCGGCTGCGCTCCTTGCCACGGGTATAGGGCACGACGCAGTATGAGCAGAACTTGTCGCAGCCTTCGATGATCGTGATGTAGCCGCGATGTGGGTTCGAACGCGCTGTGAACTCGGTATCGAACGTGTCGCCGGTCTGCCGGTCATCCAGACCGGTGATGCGGGTTTCGCCGGACTCCAGGCGCTCCAGCATCTCCGGCAGGTTGCGATACGAGGCCGAGCCCGCGACCAGCGAGACGTAGGGCGCGCGCTCGAAGATTTTATTGCCTTCCTGCTGAGCCACGCAGCCCAGCACGGCAAACTTCTTGCCTTCGCCGTGCATGCGCTTGTACTCATTCAGGCGATGGAAGACCTTCTGCTCGGCTTTGTCACGGATGGAACAGGTGTTGTAGAGGATCAGGCCGGCGTCGGCCTCGTCGGAGACCTGGCTGTAGCCCTGCTGCCGCAGCGTTCCGACCACCTTCTCGGAGTCGTGCGCGTTCATCTGGCAGCCGAATGTTTCTATGTAAAAAGTCTTCATCGCCGAGATCAGTATAGAGGCTTGGGGCTTGTCCCAATGTTGGAACCTCGCAAGCAGTTGTCTTGAAGCATTGAGGCTGCCCACAACAGCACTCCTACGCCTGCATGCAAAGAACGTATCCTGGCGCGTACCGGTGAAGCGCTCAGCGGCGGACAAGCAGGTCGATTTGAGCGAGCGCGAGTGGCGAGCCCTTCAATCAGGGCGCGGCTGTCCGACGCCTCGGTCGAACCGGGACCGTTCGGATTCGGGGGCGGCGGCCTCGGGGGTGGCGCGCGGCGGCGGCGTCGCGACGAACTTCCGTAACCGCGGATCGCCTGCATCGATCTTCATGCAGGCCAGCGACGTGTTCTCCACCCGCACAACCGGCAAACCGGCGTCGATCATTTCGATCAGCCACGACGTGACCCCGGGGTGATACCGGTCGCAATCATGCCAGAGAAAGGAACACGTACCCTTTGCGATCGCAAAGCAATGCAGCGTATCACCCTTGGCGTATTCGTAGGTATGCGAACCATCGATGAGGAAAAAGGTCACCTCGCCACCGATCACACTGTAATCATAGAGAGCCGTATCGCCCTGGTGTTGGATGATGTTCTTCTCAAGAGGCGTGCCGCGGAAGGACCTCCCGAGTTGACGCCCCCGGATCAGATGTTCATCGTCCACGGGCTGCCCTTCGATCAGCGCGCTCGCCTGGCCGAGGTCTTCGGGGAGATCGATCGTATGTATCTTCGCCTCCGGCAGGTTCAGGGCGAGATTGGCGGTGGTAGAGCCGAAGTATGTGCCGATTTCCAGCGCCGCTTTCGGGTCTTGCGCGACAGCCAGCGTCAAGATCGCCAGCACATCCCGAAGGGGCGTCGCGCCATCCACATCCACGTAGCGCAGATCGAGTGTCAGTCTCTCAGGTACGGGCGCCAGTGATGCCAACGAGACTTCCGGTACACACTCCACCAGTTTGGCGCCCTTGCCGCTCTTGAGCGGCGAGAAAGGCGAGACCACGCGGTATGTGTCCTCCAGGCTCTGGCGGCCCTGCCTCGTTCCACCGAGAATCGTACGCACGACGCTGCCCAGGTTCAGCGAAAGAATCCCCTTCGCCGTCTTCGCTACCAAACCGTTGCTTCCACTCATGCGGTTCTGATTCCCTGAGAGGCATTAAACCACGTACAATCGCGGCAGCACATGCAACGTGGTAAGTATATGGGCATGGCAAACCAGGAACCAATGTTGACAGCCCGTGAAGCGTCCCGTGTTCTCGGCATCAGCTACCCGACAATCAAGCAGTGGATCCTGTCCGGAAAGCTGAAGACGATTCAGACACCCGGGGGACATCATCGCATCGGGGAATCGACTCTCAAACCGTTTCTGGCCAAAGACAGTGCCAAGGCGGCGACTGAGTCGCGGGAGCGCTATCGTCGCGTGAGTGGGCGCAACCAGATAGCCGGCAAGGTTCTCAGCATACGTGTCGAAGGTCTGCTCGCCGAGGTTGTGATCGGCACTGGATCCTTTCACATCACCGCGATCATTACGGCCAGCGCCGTCCGTGAGCTTCGCCTCAAGAAGGGCGAGTCCGCAGCCGCTCTGATCAAGTCCACCGACGTGATGATCGAACGGCTGGATGATCCGGCGTGACCGATACGGACGGGCCGCTGTTACAGCACGGAATCAAGCTTAATTCTCAGAGACCTTGGATGATCCTGGCGGCTGCCCGCGGCGGTCCACAACGGGATCAAATAGTGGAGCAGATAGCCTGTGAGTACGTGCTCCGGATCGGTTTCGTCGATGGAGAGATCGATCGTATCTTTATCTCTGCAATTCCGTAATCACGATCTCTGCAATTCCGTAATCACGATCTCTGCAATTCATTAATCAGTTCAGTGAGCCTGGTGAGGGCGACCGGTTTTGGCATGGACCTCGCCTCCAGCGCATTGAGATGCGCTTCACGGCTTCGTCCGATAAACACTACGTTGCACTCCAGTGTTGTTCTCGCAGAATGCGAGAGCCGCCCGGGGGTCGAATGCCTTCGATCGGGAACGATCCAGGTGACTCAACTTCCGGACGGCTTGGCGCCACTACGTTCAGATTCCAGGAACGATCGTTCCAATCCTAGAACGACCCTGGACCCGGTTTCGTTTACTTCTTGGTTTACTTCTTGGATGTGGACTTGGAGTGAGCATCCGTGGAGTGCTTGTGAGCCTCCTCCGAGTGACCGTGGGCCGTCTTCGAGTGTTCCGCAGCGGCTGCGTGATCACCCTTCCCATGGTGCTCGGCTGCTGTACGATGTGACTTTGCCGCGTTCTCGTGATGCTCCGCTGCTTTCTTATGTGCTTCTTGTGGCATGGTATCTCCTTCGGGTTTCCCCGGAGCAATTAGAGGGCAAGGGACACGCGGGTGTTGTCCCAAGCACCGACAACTCCTGCAACTCTGCCGCTCGACCTTCGCCACACTCAAATCTGCACGCGCTTTTACACTCAGTGCCTTCCAGCAGCAGAATTGCTGGCAGTCAGCCGATCTGCCTGTTGCGAGAGTTCACGGACCCATGCTGGACGCAGCGTGCAGACAACGCGTGACCTTCTTTTTCCGGGTATGATCTTCTCCTGAGGTGGAGACCCGATTCATTTGCAGCTCCGCATGCTCCAGGGCACCTCGAACTTCGTTGCCCAATCCAAAACGAGGAACTTACGTTATGCAATCGCCCGGTGAAGCGCACACAGTACGTTTGCACGTGAATGGCAGGGAACACACCCTTGAGATGGAGGCGCGCGTCTCTTTGCTCGATGCGCTGCGCGAACACCTGCACCTCTTCGGAACCAAGAAAGGATGCAACCAGGGCGCCTGCGGGGCCTGCACCGTTCTGGTGGACGGCGAGCGCATCAACTCCTGCTTCGCGCTGGCGATTCAGTACGAGGGCCGCAAGATCGTCACGATCGAAGGGCTCGCCGGCCCTGACGGACTTCACCCCCTGCAGACCGCGTTCATCCAGAATGACGGATTTCAGTGCGGCTATTGCACGCCGGGTCAGATCTGCTCGGCGGTGGGTTTGATCTCTGAGTTCGAGGCGGGCCTGCCCAGCGCGGTCACCGCTCATATGAGCGGCACGGAGATCGAGTTTTCCGAAGCCGAAGTGAAAGAGCGCATGAGCGGCAATCTATGCCGCTGCGGGGCTTACGTCGGGATCACGGACGCGATTCAACAGGTATATCGCGAACAGGCGCGCGAAAGTCAGCAGATCGAACAGGGGGTCAGCCGTTGAACAACTTCGCTTATGGACGACCCGACAGCGAGCAGAGCGCACTGCAACTGCTCATGCAAAGTAACCATCCCAAGTTCCTGGGAGGCGGCACTAATCTGATCGATCTGATGCGTGAGGAGATTGAACGCCCCGCTACGTTGATCGACATTACGCGGCTTCCGCTGGACAGCATAGAGGAGCTCGCCGACGGAAGACTGCGCATCGGAGCCATGGTTCGCAACAGCCATCTCGCCGGCCACCCGCTGGTACGAGAACGCTATCCGGTGCTCTCCCAGGCCATTCTGATGGGCGCTTCGGCCCAGCTTCGAAACATGGCCACTACCGGCGGGAACCTGCTGCAACGCACGCGCTGCCTCTACTTCTACGATGGCGCCGCCCGCTGTAACAAACGCGCGCCGGGGTCCGGTTGTGATGCCCTTGCGGGCTTCAATCGCATCAATGCGATCCTCGGCGCCTCTCTGGAGTGCATCGCGGTTCATCCGTCCGACATGTGCGTCGCGATGGCCGCCCTGGACGCTGTCGTGAATGTCAGCAGCCTTCGCGGCGAGCGCACGATTCCTCTAGTCGATTTCCACCGGCTCCCCGGCAGCACACCGGAGCGCGATACCAACCTTGAGCCGGACGAGCTGATTACCAGTGTCGACCTGCCCGCACTTCCCTTCGCCGGTCGATCGCTCTATCGTAAGGTTCGCGACCGGGCCAGCTATGCCTTCGCCCTGGTGTCCGTCGCCGCTGCGCTCGAACTCGAAGGCGGTGTGGTCCGTCAAGTGCGCCTCGCGCTCGGCGGTGTGGCCCACAAGCCCTGGCGGGCGTTTGCGGCAGAGCAATTCCTGCTTGGCAAAGCATGCGATGAGCAGACCCTGGGTGAGGCGGCATCGGTGGAGCTCCAACCCGCTCGCACCTACGAGCACAATGCATTCAAGGTGGAACTCGCCCGGCGGACCATCGTAAGCGTGTTCACTGAACTGGCCCATCAGGAGGTTGCCCGATGAGTATCAAGTCCCGAGTCATGCAAGCTGTTGTCCACGTGATTCCCGACCGCGACCGCGATGAGCTCAGCGAAGCACATCGGGTCGTAGGCAAACCGATCGACCGCCTGGACGGACGGGACAAGGTCACCGGCGCCGCGCCGTTCTCCGCGGAGTACCCGCTACACGGTCTGGTCTATGCCGCGCTGGCATACAGTACCGTGGCCAGGGGCACAATCAAATCCATCGACCGGAGCGCCGCCGAAAACTCCATGGGTGTTCTCGCTGTGATCACCAATGACAATGCGCCGCGCATGAAGGCTCCCCCGCTGTTCGACCCCGCCGGCGGTTCCGGCGCCGGCGCCAGCAAATTGCCCGTACTAAACACGGACGAAATCCTCTACGACGGTCAACCCATAGCGGTGGTGGTGGCCGACACGCTGGAGCGTGCGGAGAACGCCGCCACGCTCATCTCCGCGGTTATCGAAACAGAAGACGCTGACCTCTCCTTCGAAGCGGCGAAGCCGCACGCAAAGACTCCCAAGAATCTCATGGGGGAGGATACCGAGGTCAAGCACGGTGATCCCGAGGCCGCGCTTGCCGCTGCTACCTACAAGATCGACCAGCGCTACGTGACTCCGCGCTACAACCACAATGCCATTGAACTCCACGCCACAACCGCCGACTGGAATGGCGAGGACAAGCTCACCGTCTTCGATGCGAGCCAGTTCATTCGCGGCGACGCAGACACATTGGCCGAGATCTTCTCGCTGAAAAAAGAAAACGTCCATGTGATGTCGCAATTCGTAGGAGGAGGTTTTGGGGGTAAGGGATCCGTCTGGCCGCATGTGCATCTCTGCGCGCTGGCGGCCAAAGTGGCCGGCCGCCCTGTACGCCTGACCCTCAGCCGCGAAGGCGTCTTCCGCGTGGTCGGCGGCCGTACGCCTTCGGATCAGCGAGTCGCTTTGGCCGCTGAGAATGACGGCAAGCTGACCGCCCTGATCCACACAGGATTTACCGCCACCAGCTATACCAACGACTTCCCGGAGCAGTTTACGTTCCCGGCACGGCATCTGTACGCATCGGAAAATCTCCTTGTGGATCAGCGAGTCGTGCACCTCAACACCACGGCTAACACATTCATGCGCGCCCCCGGCGAATCCATCGGCACCTTCGCCCTCGAGTCCGCAATGGATGAGCTTTCCTATGAGCTCGGCGTTGATCCCGTTGCACTCCGTCTGCACAACGACGCGGAGACAGATCCTGCGAAGGGCCTTCCCTTCTCCGCGCGGCACTTGAAAGAGGCTTACCATCTGGGCGCCGAAAAATTCGGGTGGCAAAACCGGCCCGCCGCTGTCCGCACCCAGCGTGACGGTGCGTGGCTGATCGGCCAGGGCGTTGCCACTGCTTTTTACCCCGCCTATCGTTTTCCCGCGGCGGCGCGTGTCCGCATCCATGCGGACGGCACCGCCGTGGTTCAGTGCGCCGGGCAGGAAATGGGCATGGGAACAGCGACCGTTCAGACCCAGCACGCCGCCGAGCGTCTGGGCCTGCCGATGGAGAAGGTTCGGTTTGAGTACGGCGATAGCGATCTGCCCCAGGCTCCGGTCGCGGGTGGCTCCAACCAGACCATCAGCATCATGCTTGCGGTACACGAGGCGTGCGAGAAGCTCCACAAAGAGATTCTGGAACTGGTGCAGGATGACGATCGTTCCACTCTCAAGGGAGTCGATCTGGAACAGGTAGAAGCTCGTGCGGGCGGCCTCTTCCGGCGGGATGACCGCAGCAAAGGGGAAACCTACGCGGCCATCCTGACTCGCGCACAGAAATCGTCGCTGGAAGCGGAAGTCACATCAGGCCAGCCCTTCGAGCTGATGAAGTACTCGATGGGATCCTATGGAGCACAATTTTGCGAGGCTCGCGTGAACGAAGTTACCGGTGAGGTTCGCGTTGCACGCTGGGTGGGCGCCTTCGACACAGGCCGCATTCTAAACCCCAAGACCGCCCGCTCGCAGTTCATGGGCGGCATCATCATGGGCATCGGCATGGCGCTCACCGAAGAGACTTTCTTCGACGAGCGTTTCGGACGCATCATGAATCCGAGCCTCGCCGAGTACCACGTTCCGGTAAACCTCGACGTTCCGAAGATCGAGACGTACTTCCTCGACATACCCGACCCGCACACTCCATTGGGCGCCCATGGGATCGGCGAGATAGGAAATACCGGCGCTGCCGCCGCGGTCGCAAACGCCGTGTACCACGCGACCGGCAAGAGGATCCGCAGTTTGCCTATAACGCTCGACAAGCTGATGTAGCCTGCCGGCATCGGTTTCACTTATTACCGATGAGGCGGAGGCGGGCGGTAAAGGCGCGGCCAAGGGGCTCGCTGAAGGCGCCGTACTCGGGCGAGTCCACCACGTTGTTGACGACCGTCGGATTTTGCCTGTCCGTGATGTTTTCGACCATACCGCGCAGCCCAAAGTAAGCGCCGCGAAGATGGAACTTCCATTCCAGTCCCGGACTGAACGAAAGGTAATCGGGAAAGTCGTGGGAGTTGGGTGCACCCACGACGGCATAGCCGGCATCGATGGCGGTAAAGGGAAGTCCAGTTCGCCAATCGAGGGTATAGACGAAGTTCCAGCGCTGGAGCAAGGGCACGGGCAGCCATCCCCAGGAGATGACGCGGTTGGGCACATTCCAGGGCATCGGCCCGGGCTGCTGCGGGCCAAGATAACTCACAGTCGGCGAGTATTCGATCGCGGCGTTGGTGTAGGCCAGCGAATGCGTGTAGGCGCCGAAGAGAACGTAGTTGCCTGCAAAGCTGTGACGCAGGGATAGATTGACGGCGCGATAGTCCTGGCGGCTCTGGTTTGTGAGCAGATAAGTCCCGGCCAGCGAAGGCGCACTCTGGTTGCCGAAGACGAAGAAATTACTTCCTCGCTTATCGATGTAGCTGAGGCTAGCGTAAATCGCGGCGGGAAGCTTTTGCTCGATTGCGCCGCTCCAGTTGATGACGCGCGGCACGCGCAGCAGGTGATAGTCGACGGTGAAGGCCGTGGGAAGCAGCGGTGTGACAGGGGTGACCCCGTCGGTGGCGAAGTAGGTGTCATCGCGGAGCCCGGCGAAGGCTTCCGCAAGGTACTCAAGCTGGGTGTGCTCGTAGTAGACGCCGACTCCGGCGGAGATTTTCGTGGTGGGGATCTTGCCGGGCGCGAAGACCGCGGCAAGGCGCGGAGACGCGAGCGGCCGGCGAACGATTTCATCCCAATCGAAGCGGAGGCCCGGCTCGATGGAGAAGCCGGAGTGAGTCTGCCACCGGTCCTGGACATAAGCTCCGACGTCGGCGTTCTGGCGGGTAAACGGGCTTTGCGTGGGGAAGGTGCTGCGGCGAAGCAGAGTTCCATCCTCTCGCAGGTAGTTCACGGGCGCACGAGAGAAGTTCTCGCCGAAGCTGATCTGATCGAGATCGACGCCAGCCTGAAGATTGTGCTGACCCATCCAGCGGCGCGGCGGCAGATACAGAGCAAAGCTCTCCTGAATGCGGCTGGAGCGGCCGGTGAGGTTTTCGAAGTAGCTGCCCTCGGAGGTCTCCGGCGTTAGTTCATAGGGCGTATCGCCGTGCGGCTCGTAGCCGCTGTGAATGCGGGTGGCGCCGATGCCGAGGTCGAGCAGGGTTCCGTTGGCGAAGAGCTGTTGATCGCGCAGATAGGGCAGCCACGCCAGTGTTTCGAGCTTGACGGTGCTGACCTGTGGCGAAAGCGTGGAGAGGCCGCTGTACGGCGCGTACTCGTCGTTGAAGAGGAGTCCGGCGATGAGGTTGTTCCGGGGCGTGAGATTGAACTGGAAGCGAGAGAGATTGCTCTCCTGCCAACTGGGATCCGTGTCTGCGTTGGAGGGCAGGCCGACGACATAGTTGTTGGCGTAGGCAAGATCGAAGCCGTCGAAGAACCAGGCTTTGTCTTTCACGATCGGACCGGAGAAGGTGACGCGAGGAACGAACTTGTCGAAATGGATTCCTTTGTTTTCGAGGTACGAGGGAATGAAGTCCGTCGTGTTGAAGCGGAAGCGGTTGTCACCCATTCCACTGGCGAAGGCGATGACACCGCCGGTGGCCTTGCCGTATTCGGCAGGATACCGCGTACTTTCCGTGACGATGGAGCGAACCGCGTCGGTGCTGACGTGCAGAGAGAGGGTTCCGCTGGCCGGAGAGCGGAGATCAAAGCCATCCAGCAGGTCGAGGGTTGCGTAGGTGGGTGAGCCGGCGACGTGGAGCTGGCCGGTGGGATCCTGAATCACTCCCGGGTTGAAGGGCAGAAGGTTGACGATGTCGCGGTTGGTTACGTACGGAATGTTGACGATCTCCGGCGTGTCCATGGTGCTGACGTCGGCGGTCTGCTGCGGATCGATGTTGGGCGTGGAGGCGATGACATTCACCTCCTGGCGAACGATCTGCTCATGCTCCAGCGTCAGCTCGATATCGGGAAGCTGGGGATCGACCTCGCGTTTGCGGGTCTCATAGAACCCCTGCTTATCCACCTGGAGCTGGTAGGGACTGGAAGACGCAAGTGAGAAGTCAATGCGGCCCGCATGATTGGTGAGGAGCTCGACCGGGGGCCGACCCGCAGCCGAGATGGTCACGCGCGCGTCGGGGACGACCACACCATTTTCATCCAGCACGGTGAGCTGCACGCGTGCCGGGTCCCTGGCCTGCGCCTTCGCGGCAGTACTGAGCAGCGAAACACAGAGCAGCAGACTGGCGACGGCCGCCCAGGAGAGGCTACTCGGGATACGCTGGCGCTGAATCATGCTGGCAGATGCGGCGTACGCCCTATATTCTAGAGCGTCCGCCGAGAAGATGCTGGCGTGGATAGCCCGTGTTAGTCCTGGACGTGGCGCTCTTCTTGAAGGCAGGACGTTTGCTCAAGAGCTGAGAAGGCGCGTCAATCGGCGCCGTGTTCGACAGTGCGCGAAACTACCCGGATCAAACTGGGTTTACGAAAACCGACGTGGAGAGTTTCAGCCACCTTCTCCCGCAAGTTGTAATGAAAGGACTCTATGAAGCTCCCGCACTTTGCTGCTACCTTAGCTGCTGCCGCCATGCTTTCAGGCGCCGGCTTCATCTGCACCACTCCAGCCCTTGCGGCGCCGCTCGTTCCTTACGTCGGTCAGGGCCCTAATTGGGACACCCCTCCGGGCGAATACCGCGAGTTCCAGCAGCGCGGCTTCCATGACGGCATTGAAGGGGCACGTAAGGACTTCGCGCACCATCGCCCCTTTACGCCCGAGAACCGTGCCGAATACCGTCATCCCCATGTTCCCCCGAATGTTTGGGAAGATTATCGGCAGGCCTTTCGCGAGGGCTACCACCGCGCGGTCCAGAACCTTTACCAGGGCTACGGGCCGCGCTAAAGCAGTATTGCTGTAGATGTACCCGGGGCTTCAGGTCGCAACGCCGTCTTTCCCTCAAGAAAACGGCACGCCTGCACCTTAGAATCGGGCGCAATGACAGCAACACTGCTCTACGTAGCGCACCCATCGATCTGCCGTGGGCTCCAGTGAACCACGGCCGCACGGCAGATCGATGGGATTGGGCTTCAGCAGCCAGCATTTGCTTCCCGCGATGCTGGCTGCGCTCGTATGTGGCGGATCGCCGCATGCAGAGCATCGCGCGAAGCGCCTTCCATCCTTTGCCGGCCACAAGCTCTGAGGCCTCGTTGTACCCCTGCAGGAAAAAGCTCCCAGGTCCTTGCAATCATTCTCGTAGAGACCGGGCCGTGGCCAAGCTGTCTGGTGGCTCTGGTCGTATGGCCCTGGACTTGAGCAATCGCCGGCTGATCGCCATTCCCATATGTTCCGGAAGCGCCGTCACAGGTATACGGGCACGGTGAGTCCCAAAGATCATTGTAGAACCGTGGGATCGGCTGGCATCTGCAGATCGCCAGGGATATATTCGATACGACTGCTTCCCCACCATCAGGGTGCAGGCTTGCACGATGTGCGAGGTTGTGCACTTGCACGTGTCCGAAAGGCCCTGCACCGTCGCGCGTACGACTCTACATATCTTCATGCCTGTAGACGGTTCGATAATGTTGCGGCGCTGCGATGACGTTTCCCAACAAAGTTCGCCACTGCAAGTCGAAACTCGAGACCTCGATATGAAACTCGCCTTGAAGTTCTTAACGCTGCTGCTTGGAGTCGGCTCTTTGGCGATGCTGACTGCGCAGACGCCCGGGCCGGCCATTATGACGCCCGCACAACGTGACGCCGAGATTCGCGCGCTGCATCAGGAGCTCGATGCCATATCGACCCGTTTGGCCGCTCTCGAGTCGCTGGGACCCGCGTCCGCGTCCGGCACTCTGGCGGCAAACCCCGCCAACGCATCGGCAGCCATCGCCAGTACGGCTGCCCCGGCCAACGCTACAGTGAGTACACCGATCCCGGTCAGCGCGGCCGCCCCAGCCGCCGCTTCAGCCAGTACGGCTGCGCCTTCAGCCGCACCCGTGCTTCAGGCGCAAGACGCACCGACATTGAACTTCTTCCGTGGCACAACACTGAACTTCGTCGTGGACGGATATTACGGCTATAACTACAACGAGCCGATCGGCCGCGTAAACCTGTTGCGCGCCTACGACGTAAGCTCAAACAGCTTCAGCTTGAACCAGGCGGATGTTGTGGTCGAGCACCTTCCCACTCCGGAGCAGAGGATGGGAGGCCGAGTCGATCTGATGTTCGGACAGGCGACTGAAACCCTGCAAGGATCTTCCGTCAACGAGCAGCGTCCCCAGGTGTGGCGCAACTTGTATCAGGCGTACGGAAGTTATCTCGCGCCCGTAGGTTCGGGACTGCAGATCGATTTCGGCAAGTGGTCCAGCGTCCTGGGCAACGAGGGAAACTACACCAAGGACCAGATCGCCTACTCTCGCAGCTTCAGCTTCAATTACCTGCCCTTCTACCATATGGGCGTGCGCATGAACTATAACGTTACGCCGAAGCTAAACGTCGCGTACTGGCTCGTGAACGGAGCGAATGACACCGAAGATCTGAACGGCTTCAAGTCGCAGGCCTTCATCTTTACCTTGAAGCCTGCCAGCGCCCTCACCTGGAACGTGAACTACTACTTCGGCGAAGAGGCCCGTGATGTGGAGCCCACGATTAATCCGGGACTGCCCACGTCTCCCACGCAGCCAGGGCTGCCGACCACGAACATCAATCCAGCACCGAACGGTCGCGAGCATATCTTCGACACGTATGCCACCTGGAACGCTACACGAAAGCTGACCCTGGTCGGCGAAGCCGATTTCGTGGTGAACCGAAGCTATGCGGAACAGCAGCCCGGCCGAGTAGCGATCGGAGTCTTGGAATTCAAGTATGCCCTGCCCCGCGATTGGTATGTGGGCGGACGCACGGAGTACTTCGATGATCGCGGCGGTCTATTCAGTGGAACGACCCAGGCCCTGAAGGAAGGCACGGTTGTGCTGAATCACACCTTCGCCCCGGGATTTCTGGCGCGCGCCGAGTATCGGCGTGATTTTTCCAACCAACGTTTCTTCCTGACTGATACGGCCGGTGCGCTCGTGCACGCGCAGACTACTACCGAACTCGGCCTCGTGTATTGGTGGGGCATGAAGCAAGGGCCATGGTAGACGGAGATCGAGCGCGTGCAGCACCTGCTCGCCTTGGAACTCGGCATCTGACCGGAAAGTACCCGTGCCGGCGCTGAACACTGCAACCCTCAGGCTTCAACCACCTCAGGCTTCATCCACCTCAGGCTTCAACCACCTCAGGCTTCAACCACCTCGTATGGCCGCATCATCTCGTTATCTTCGTGCTCCAGGATATGACAGTGCCATACATAGCGGCCGGTGTAGCCTTCGAATGGCACAATGATCCGCGTGACCTGACCCGCCTGACAAGGCATCGTATCCTTCCAGCCCGCTTCCTGGGGTGAAGCGGGTGCAGCCGGTCCGGTGTATCGCATCGTGCCCTTCGCCATGAATTCGAAGGCGTCGAAGTCCCTACGATCGAGCAGTTGAAACCTGACCAGGTGAAGATGAATGGGATGCGTGTCTTCCGTCAGATTCACCAGCTCCCAGATCTCAGTGGTGCCGATCACCGGCTTCTCCGTGATGGGCATATGCCATGGAGTGTTGTTCAAGGTCATGCCCATCGACTGCTGCACCTTGTCCATGGTCTCGTTCAGCGTGAGGCGCCGCGTTCTCACCGCCTGCGCTTCGGGAATGCGCTCCACGCCTCTTAGAACAGGCGGAAGTACGTGACGGTCTGCTGGCGCGGAGCCTGCAACACGGAACTGCACCAAGTTGAAGCTATCGCTCTTCAGCAGGATCGTTTCACCAGCGCGAGCGCTGAAGTCAAAGATGATGTCAGCCCGTTCCGCAGGCGCAAGCAGGATGCGTTCCGTCTTTACCGGCGCGGCCAGCAGGCCCTGATCACATCCAATCTGCTGCATCTCCAGCAGCTTTCCGAACGAGATACGGAAGAAGCGAGCGTTCGATCCGTTCATGAGACGGAAGCGATAGGGCCGCGGTTCCACATCGAGGAATGGAGAGATCTTGCCGTTGACTAACATTATGTCGCCGTACACCTCCGGCACCCACGGAGATTTGTGGTCCCCCGACACGGGATAATCCAGCTGACCATCGGTCCGCAAGAGGCGGTCGTATAGTAACAACGGCACCTCGTACTTCCCGCTGGGTAGATTCAGCCGGTCTTCGGCCTCGTCCCGAATGACGTACAGCCCCTGCAAGCCGGCGTAGATGTTCAGCCGGTTAATTCCCATCGTGTGATCGTGGTAGAACAGCAGCGCCGAATCCTGCTGGTTGGGATAGTGGCAGACGAACGACTTACCGCTGGCGACCCAATCTTCGGGATAGCCATCGCTGGCCGCGGGCGTTCTTCCACCGTGGAGGTGGACGACGCAGCGGACGTCGGGCTTGTCGCTCTCCGCGCCATGGATGGTGTGATCGATCGGCAGGAGATGTTTCAGCGGAAGCTGATTGCTCCATTCGACGATGACTCCCTGCCCGCTGCGCGTATCGAACATCGGCCCGGGCGAACTGCCATTGAAGCCCCACACCGTGGTGGCGGGCAAATCACGATGCACCTTCTGCTGCATTTCCTCGATGGCCACGCGGTAGAACGGGAGTTGTTTGCCTGGGTTCGCGGGATCGGGGCGGAACCCCGTGCTTTTTATCGTGTCCGGCAGTGGCAGAGGGTCGACGAATGAAGTCAGCGCAGCGGGTTCGAGCGGTGTCGCGGGAACGGTCAAGCCGCTCAGCACGGCTGCCCTCTGGGTCGACAGACTCGCCGTTGCGGCTGCGGCATGCTGCAGAAATCTTCTTCTTGAAATCAACTTTCCAAACCTCATTGATTGAGAAAAACAACGCGGGTGCTGGAGAAGGATCGTCTCCAGCACCCGTAAATCGAATCAGAGGCAAATCAGCGAGCAAGCTCCGCCTACTTGACTACCACACCGGTCGCCGGGTCCAGAACGACGTTGACCGTGTTCTCGTTGGTGAAGTCAAACATGTTGTTGAGAACGCCGGCCCGGCTGTCAAAGGAACCCTGGATGCGCTCTCCGCCGAGCCAGTTGTCCTCAATGAACCGCAGGATCGAGGTCTGGTCGGTGACACTGTGATCGACGAAGTTGTGCCTGGCATAGGGAGAGATGACCAGTAGCGGCAGGCGCGGTCCATAGCCGCAACGCCCTTGCGCGTGGGAAGCGCTCACCCCAGGCATTGCTGTCCCTCCATTGCCGCAGCTCGTGCCGAGCAGAGCATCCGCGGCGGACGCGGACTGGTTCACGATCGGGCCGATCTGGTGATCGTACCAACCGTCGGAGTCGTCATAGGCAATGACAACTGCCGTATTCTTCCAGTCCGGCTGCTTTTGCAGGAAGTTGAGCACGGTAACGATGAAGGTCTGCTCATCCAGAGGATCGGAGTAGCCCGCGTGACCATCCTGATATCCCGGCGCTTTGAGGAAGCTTACGGATGGGAAGTTACCGGCCGAGACGGCCGCGTAGAAATCGTTGACATCGTATTGATGATTCCCCGGGTCGCCCTGGTAGCCGATAGTCTGGACCGAGGTTGGACGGGTGTGGTTCAGGTTCTGCGTGTTTGCATAATACTCGAAGGGCTCATGGTGCGGGATGTAGTCGGCCTTCGTAACTCCGGTGATGGCAGAGGTCGTGCTGCGTGCGCAGCCGGTTGTACCGTTCGGATTGACTGTCGAGAGATTGAAGCCGCCTTCAAAGAAGCCCCAGGTCAGATTCTTGGCATTCAGCAGATCACCGACATTCTGGCCGCTGAAGTGGATCGCCGATGTGGTGCTCGAACAGACGTCCCCGACGGGGTCCGCATCACCTATGTCCGTCAATCCGCCGTTGCTGTCGGAGATCACGGCACTTCCGGGATTGATGGAGTCATCCACTCCGTTGGTTTGGCCCGAAATCAGATTGATGGCGCCCACGGTCGACGGACCAAAGGTCGTGCCAAAGGAGTTATCGTCCATCGCGAAGTACTGGGCGTAGTTCCACATCGCGGTGACGGTGTTTCCGTCGAAGTAGCCCATCACCAGGCCGTTGGTCGTTTCGCCCGACGGCGGGGGGCCAGGAGTTCCGGTATAGGCTGGAAATCCGTCCATCAGGCCGCCGTGAAAGGCCTCCTGTTCCGGCGTGTAGTCATGATCCTGATCCGCTGTTGAAGCTTGTTTGCGGTCCAGGCGAAACGGATTGGAAGCGCCGGTCCCATTCAGCGTTTTGTTCAGGTAGTTGGGATTCTCGTTGAGCAGTGCGGTGGTGAAACCGTTCACTGAGGGCGTGCCCGCCAAGGCGTGGAACTCGGGCTCATTCGACGGGTTTGTAGCCGTCGGGTACGTGCCAAAGTAATGATCAAACGAGACGTTTTCCTGGAAGATCACCACGAGATGCTTGATCGGGGTGGCGGTCGCCTCTGAGCCGGACTGTGCCGCCGCCAGGGTGGGAATGGCGATCTGACTCGACACCAGTAATGCGGCTAAAGAGCCCGCAACGAATCTTTGCATAAATTCTCCTTTGGGAAGAGGGCCGTGTCCCGGCTGCTCGGACAAGGTGTATTGGATCTGCATGAAAGCGGAGTAACGGAATTATTAACACAATGCGAATTGGTTTTCGGAGCAGTATCGTCTGCCCCACACGGCTTTCCGGATGGCGGATAAGTATCGCATCTCTTGTAGAATCCGGCCGGCCCAAAAAGCCAAGCCGCAACTCGTCATCTATCCGGGTAAAAAGGCGGCAGGACCGGAATCAGGTTGAATCTCCAACCATAGATTCGCTGTGACCCCGTTCGCGATTCACCAGGTATTCACTGGACTTTGGGTGGTAGTGGGCGCAAGATGAAGCAGGTAGTAAAGGATTGTTTTATGCTTCACAAAAATGTAGCACCCTCTTCAAGTAATCTTGGCCCTTGTTTAGTAGAACCCCTCCATCTGGTGCAGCAGGCGCGTTCTGCGCGCGTATCACAAGCGAAATCCGCCAGAAAAACGCCTGCCCTGGGATTGGACCTCGTGACCATCGTGTCGCGGCGCTGCTCCGCTTTCTTCGCTGAAGCAGCGGTTCTGGTCCTGGTATTCGGCATTCTCGATTACTTCATCCTGAAGGGTCGAATGGAGCTGCCCTGGATCATCGGCGTCTTCGCCGTCTCTCTCGGCCTGCTTGCCGGCAGCATCCTGATGGAACTCAGCGCTCGCCGCTGGATTGGCGCGCATCCCTAGCGTCGCCGTGCCAGATGCTTCGGTCCCGGTGGATACGGGTTCGGGCGAAGAATCGGATTAAAGCAGTATCCGGGTCGCTGTACCCAGGGCCGCGGACTGCAAGCGGCTTTTCCCATGAAAAGCCGCCCAACACGGCTTCCAGGGTCCGGGACCCTGTTATTGCTCGAGAGACAAGTTCTCAACGGTTGGCACTAAGTTCGCAGCGCCTCGTGTATTCGCCCTATCTTCGCTTACAATCAGCTCCATGGCCGCCGACCTGCTGGAGCGTCCCGAAGCCGCCCTTCGCAAGATCGTCCATGTGGACATGGATGCCTTCTATGCGTCAGTCGAACAGCGGGACGATCCAGCGTTGCGCGGCAAACCCGTAGTTGTGGCCTGGAAAGGCAAGCGGTCTGTAGTCTGCGCGGCTTCGTACGAGGCGCGGCAGTTCGGCGTTCGCTCCGCCATGCCGGCGGTTACGGCGGAGCGCCTGTGCCCGCCGGCCGTTTTCGTTCCGCCGGACTTCACGCGCTACAAGGCGGTGTCGCGCGCGGTGCGCGAGATCTTTCAGCGCCATACCGACATGATCGAACCGCTGTCCCTCGATGAAGCCTACCTCGATGTGACCGAGAACAAGACCGGTCTTGCCACGGCGACCAGAGTGGCCATTGCGATCCGGCAACAGATTCGCGAAGAGCTCTCACTGACCGCGTCCGCCGGAGTGGCTCCCAACAAGTTCCTGGCCAAGATCGCCTCGGACTGGCGCAAGCCCAATGGACTGTTCGTCATTCAGCCGAAGGACTTCGATTCCTTTCTGCCGCCGCTTGCGGTGGGGCGCATCCCGGGTGTCGGGAAGGTCACCGAGACTCGCCTGAAAGAGATGGGGATTCACATCGTCGGTGATCTGCGAAGGTTCGGCCTGGCGCAACTCGAAGCGCGTTTCGGACGCTACGGCGCCCGCCTCTACGATCTTGCCCGTGGGATCGACCCCAGTCCGGTCACTCCGGACAGGCCGACCCGCTCCCTCTCCGCTGAGGACACCTTGGAGCGCGACATCCCGCTGGCGGAAACGGAAGACCTGATCCGCCGTCTGGCGGAGAAGGTCTGGTCGGCTTCGCGCCGTGATACCCGCATCGCGCGAACTGTCGTGCTCAAGTTGAAGACGAAAGAATTCAATACACATACCCGCAGCCACACGCCGCCGGTTCCTCCCGCGTCGTGCGAGGAGTTGACCACGATTGCACTCTCCCTGCGGGAGCGAGTGGATCTGGGAACGGGAAGACTGTTTCGCCTGGTGGGCGTGGGATTGAGCAACTTCCGCCAGACGCCCCCATCGGAACCCGCCCAATCCCTCTCGATCTCCGATGTGGAGAGCGATACACGCAACGCGTGATGACCTTCTGACGGAGCGTCCCCGCGCGATCGGCGAACGGGAGCGGCCGACGAACGGGAAAAGCGAGACGGCATCGAGGCGCAGCAAGCCCATCGCTGGACTGTACCTATGCCAGATGGCTTCTAGATGTGGAGGCTCAACAGGTTGTCCCGACTGAGGCCTGCGCGTGAGGCGGG
>CAXUIM010000020.1:0-26102 GCA_964250885.1 uncultured Acidobacteriaceae bacterium
ACCGCGGCGATGGCGCACATGGTTACCGGGCCGCGCCGCCAGTAGGCGCCCCGATAGAGATACTGCCAGATATCTTCGATGTCGAACGGGTCTCGCCCGATGAGGCAGGGCAGCACGTGATCGGTGAGGTAGCTGGCGACGGATAGCTCGCGGCCGTTGAGCGTCGCGTCGCCCAGGCCGTAGAGTCCCTCGCCGGTCTCGATCTTCAGCGTGACGAAGTTACGGTCGGGCGAGGTGATGATCACGCGGGCGGCGGTTATCTTCATGGGGGATTGAAGTTCCTTCGGTGGAGCGCGCGGGGCTCAACGGGCAGCGCGTCCGCTACTGCGGCGTTATCGGGCCATCTGGGCCAATCTCGATGTAGTCTACCGGAGCCAGTTCGCGGAGGTCGGGGCGCGGGCGCATATGCGCCAGGGGCGGACTGCCTGCTGGCTGTACAGGCTCGGACGTTGGCGCCAGCTCGGCACGCACGTCGGGTGTTCCGCTCAGCTCAAGGATGTCTCCCGGCTTCAGCGCGACGCCGTGCGCGGTGAAACGCGTGCTGTCCTGGCCATCGAGGTTCGGGTCGGGCTGTGCGGGAGGCAGGATGTCGTTGCCAGACCACGTGGCGATAGATGTGCCGTTCACCATCAGATCATAGTGCGAGACGCCGCCCCAGATGTCGAAGTACTGCACCGCGATGTCATAGCTTCCGGCTGGGTTGGTTACCGTGGTGGTCAGCGTGCACGCCGCGGGTCCATCGGATTCATGGCAGACGACGGCCTTGCCTCCGGAAGCTGTCTCCCACGGATGGACGTCGACGGTGACATAGCCGACCGCTTTCATGTCTTCGGCCTCAATGCGGTAGGGATCGTGGCCGACGCGGTGCTGATCATCCTGGATGGTGGAGATGCGTTGAAACCAGTTATCGATGGCATCGCGCCACACCAGCGCGTGCCCGGCCTGAAAGTTGAACAGGCGGAGCGTCTGGTCATAGCGCTGGTCGTCGATCAAACCTTTGAGCGACTCCCATTGCGAGACGTATTCGGCCGCGGCGAGCGCACCCGCATAATGCGCATCGTAGATGCTCTGCACCAGAGTCTTGCCCGAGTGCAGCCGGTAGCCGTAAGGAACGTGATGAAAGAAGAGGAGCAGGTCGTCCGGGCAGGTTGCGAGGGACTCATATATCGCCGCGAGCCGGGGCGGATACTGGCCGATGAAGCCGGTGCCTGTGGCTTTGGTGCGGTCCATGCCAATGCCGTCCTTTTCGCCGCGGAACCACTGTCCCCAACCGTTGCGTTCGGCGCTTTCGATTCCTGGGCCGAAGTGATAGCCGAGGATGTTGGTCAGTGTGCCCATGCCATTGGGACCGGTATAGCTCTCGTAGATGTGCCACGAGGCGAGTTGCATAGCGTCGATTGTGGAATCGACCTTCGGATCGTTGCCCCAGGTAAGCCGTGTCCATGAGTCGATGATGTCGTGGAGCGGCTCGTCAGGGTTCCAGGCGAGTTTGCCGTAGCCGTAGAGATTGGCCAGGGCCATCGGATGGTGCAGCCAGTTCGGCTCCAGACCGACATTGGCAACCGAGACATAGCCGCCGGTGGCTTGATTGAATACTTTGCCCTCAACGATCGACTTTACGGGCGTGAATCGCGCCGTACCATCCGGCCCGGGGACATGCAGATCGGTGTCCAGCACCCACTTCCACATCGAGGGGAGCCAGACCATGTGGCGCTGCTGACCGGTGTACTCCTGCGTGATCTGAGTTTCGATGGCCTCAGGCGTGTGGTGTAGCGCCGCGAAGAGCGGGGACACGGGCTCGCGCGCTTGAAAGTCGATGGGACCTTCCTTGATCTGGATGATGACATTGGAATCGAATTTGCCGTCGAGATAGGCGAAATTGTCCACGCCGGCGCGAGCGCGATCGGCCTTGGGATCGCGCCAGTCGAGATGATTATTGTAGACGAACCCGCGGTAGAGGACGACTCCACCATGCGGCTTCAGGGCGCGAGCCAGAACATTCGCGGCGTCGGCTGGGGTCCGGCCGTACTTCGAAGGACCAACGCGGCCTTCGGAGTCGGCCTTTACGGTGAAACCGGCGAAGTTGGGGATAAGCGTATAGATCTCGTCCACCTTCTTGCGCCACCAATCGATGACGACAGGATCCGTTGGGTCGAAGGTATTGAGGCCGCCCACTGCCTGGGGACTGGAGAGATCCACGGAGAGGGCAAGCTTGACGCCCCAGGGACGGAAGGCGTCCGCGATACGAGCCAGCTCATGCAGATGTTGGGTGGTGAGGAGATCGAGATCGGCATTGACGTTGTTAACGTTGCATCCGTTGATGCCGATGGAGGCAAGCAGGCGCGCGTACTCACCGGCGCGCGTGAGGTCCTGCCGCACGCGGCCGGCGTCGAAGAAGATGGAGCGCCCGGCATAGCCACGCTCGATCGAGCCATCGAGGTTGTCCCACTGGTCGACCCAGCGGATGGGAGCGGAGGGCGCCTGGAGATCGTCGCCGGGAATCGGCTTGTCCGCTCCGATCTCTTCAAGCAGATGAAACGCCGCGTACACTTCGGATGCCGGCGTTGCGCCGATGACTTCGAGCAGCGTGCGGCCATCGCTCCGGACTCGCTTGATGCGGTACTGTTCGCCGCTCAAAGGCGCGCCGTTCTGATCGACAGTGAACAGACGATTGAGATTGGAGATTGAGGCGAGGAGGATTGCATCTTTTCTGGGATTCAGGTTGCGATCCAGGCTACCCAGCGGCTCGATGGCGAACCTTCGGCCCAGCATGGATGAGAGACCCCGCTGCAACTCGCCGGCGGCTGCCCGATCGGCTGGAGTATCGCCCAGGGCGATGATGGTCGAGGGAATGTTGCTGTACAGTGCGGAATCGGAGAGAGGAGCGTAGCGTAACCAGGCGGCGGCACCGTCTTCGGCTCGCGCTGCGCTGCCGGCCATCAGCGCCAAGCCCGCCAGGCCCACCAGGCCCGCCAGGCTCGCCAGGCCCGCTATGTTCAATCGCGATCGCATGACATGGCTCCTTCCCACTTTCCTCGGCATGAGGGCATCGTGAACTCAGGCGCCGTTCCGGTGGCGCTGCGGGCACCCTCTACCCACCCATGCGCAAAGGACGCGCATGAGCGGGCCACCCAGAAGGTGGTTGCGCCGCCCGCTATCCTGCAAACCCACATCTCAAGAGCGAGATGTGGGCCACCCTCTCTTCGAGAGCAGGCAGATGTGGGCCATCCGCCGGGAGCCATGCAGCAAACTTCTACGCTCCTCAGTGCGGTAGCTCCTGCGAGCCTACGATGGTGAAGCTGGCACTCTGCGCTGGCTCGGGCGCATGTGGATCGCGGGGTTGCGAGCCGCCTACGGAGAGCGTATAGCTGCCCGGCTGTACCGAGCGCACGCCCTGGGCATCCACCTCGGAGAGCTGGCGCGGGTCCAGCTTGAAGGTCATGTGCCTGGTCTGCCCGGGCGATAGATGAACGCGCTCAAAGCCGTCGAGTTGCAGGACGGGCGAGAGGCCTGCATTGCCTTCATGCGGCGGCATAAGGTAGAGCTCGGCAACCTCATCCCCGGCGACCTTGCCGGTGTTCCGCACGTCGGCCTCGACGGTAAGGGTGTCGCCCGCCTGCACGGTCTGGTTCGAGAGTTTCAGGTGCGAGTAGCTGAAGGTGGTGTAACTGAGGCCGTAGCCGAAGTCATAGAGTGTTTCGCCTTTGAAGTAGCGATAGGTGCGGTTCTGCATGGAGTAGTCGGTGAACGCTGGAAGCTCGTCAAGGGAGGTGTAGAAGGTGACCGGAAGGCGGCCACCGGGATTATTTCTGCCGATGAGCGTGTCGGCGATGGCCTTTCCTCCAGCCTCGCCGGGGTACCACGCTTCGAGCATTGCGTTGGCATGTTCCTGTGCCCAGTTCACAGCCAGGGCGGAGCCGTTCATCAGAACGACGATCATCGGCTTGCCGGTTGCGGCTACCTGCTCCAGCATCTGCTCCTGGGGAGAAGGCAGCTTGATGTCGGTGCGGTCTCCGCCGGAAAAGCCTTCCACGTGAATCGGCATCTCCTCGCCCTCAAGGAGGGGTGAGAGCCCTACCATGGCCACGACCAGATCCGCACTCTTGGCGGTGTCGACGGCTTGTTTGAGGAGCACGCCGGCGGGCGGTTGCCAGTCCAGCGAGATACCCCCACCCTCAATCGCGGAGGAGCGCTCCATCTCAATGGTGATGGGGAGCGGCTGGGTGTCTTTGAAGTCCACTGTGAAGTGCGGCGGTCCGGAAGGATGTGGCTGCTCCACCATGCCGGTGGTTCCGTTGATATGCGCAGACCCCATGCCAGGGGCTGGCGGCGCATTGCGTTGCACCGCAACTTCCTTGCCATTGACCGTCACCGAGACGTGGTCCTTCCCACCGCAGAGCCGACAGCGTCCGACGCGCAGCGTAAAGTCGTACTGGCCTGGCGCCGGAGGCAAAAGAACGCCTGTCCAGCGCACCGAAAAGCCGTCAGGAGAGTTGCCGGGCAACGGACTTACGGAGGTCCAGTCGAAGTCGATCTGGGGATCAACCCGCGTGAGTACCGGTTTGCCCTGCATGCTGTCGCCCGCGTAGTACTCAGCCTTCAAACCTTCTTCGGCGGAACCAGCCGCAGGGCGGAAAAGGGTGCGCGGCACCGGCAGAACGATGCCCTCCGCATAGGGCGAGCCTTGCTCGTAGAGCACATGGGCATTGGGGAACGCGGCTTGCAAGGCGTCCACCGGCATCCGCGGGTCGCGCGGTATGGCGTTGTAGTTGCCCTCCAGCGCATTCAGCGAAGCTGCGTTCGGACCGATGACCGCGATGGTCTTGTACTTCGTTGGATTCAGCGGAAGGATGCCATCGTTCTTTAGCAGCACCATCGACTTGTCCGCTACCTCCAGGGCCAGGGCCCGGTGCGCCGCCGAGTCCACATCGCTGAAGGGAATGGAGGTGTAGGGCACCATGCTGGGCGGATCGAAGAGCCCAAGCTTCAGGCGGGCCACAAACAGCCGCCGCAGCGAAACGTCGATATCGGATTCGCTGATGAGGCCCTCCTTCTGGGCATCCGCGAGCGTCTTGTAGTTCTGTCCGCAGTTGGTGTCGGTGCCGTGCAGCAGGGCATCGGCCGAGGCGTGTGCGCTGTCCGGCGAGGTGTGATGCGCATCCTTGCGCCAGAAGTCGCTGATGGCGCCGCAATCGGAGGTTACGAAGCCCTGGAAATCCCAGTAGCCGCGCAGGATGCTCTTCAAGAGCAGATCGGAACCGCACGCGGGTTGTCCGTACACCGCGTTGTAAGCGCACATGATGGAGTCCGCCCTGGCATCCACGATGGTGGCGCGGAAGGCGGGCATATAGGTGTCCCACAGATCGTGCGGCGAGGGATCCACGTTGAAGCGGTGACGCTCGCTCTCGGGGCCGGAGTGCACGGCGAAGTGCTTCGGGGTTGCAATCACGCGGTAATACCGGGCATCGTCGCCCTGCATGCCTTCGACGAAGTTCACGCCCATTTGCGCGGTCAGGAACGGATCTTCCCCATAGGTCTCCTGTCCGCGTCCCCAGCGCGGGTCGCGGAAGATGTTGATGTTCGGTGACCAGAAGGTCAGGCCGTAGTAAATGGAATGGTTGTTGTGGCGAAGGGCTTCGTTGTTCTTGGCTCGGGCTTCCGTGGAGATGACCGTCCCAACCTGCTTGAACAGAGGAGCGTCCCAGGTCGCGGCCATGCCGATCGCCTGCGGAAACATCGTTGCGTATCCGGAGCGGGCGACTCCATGCAAGCCTTCATTCCACCAATCGTAGGAGGGCACATCAAGCCGCGGTACAGCCGCCGAGCTGTTGAGCATCTCCGAGATCTTCTCGGAGAGCGTCATGCGTGAGACAAGATCGGCGGCGCGCTGCTCCCGGGGAAGGGAGGGATCGAGATACGGCAGCGGCTTGCTCGACTGAGCATAGGCAGGATTGGCGGTGGCCACAAGCAGTAGTAGAAGCGGGCCTGCCAAGCTAAAGGCGATCGAGCGCATGCGACGTCTCCAAGTACGAGGGATAGCTGAAACCCCGGGAAGTAATAGCAGGATGGCGCGGTTGATGTCACGCGAAGGCTCGGTCGATGCCGGCTCCGCATCGGCCAGATCTATATAAGCCAGATCGACGCGCCTGGTTCCGCGATTCGGTGCACCCGCGGCCGCGAACGCGGTCATTGGTTTACACCGCTTGCGGAGAAGCCGCCATCCACCCGGACGATTTGACCCGTGGTGAAGGAACTGGCATCGGAAGCGAGGTACAGGGCCGCCCCCACCAGCTCATCGGGCGTTCCGAAGCGTTGCATGGGAGTCCTCAAGAGAAGCTCCTGTCCCCGTGAAGTCTCCAGTATGCGACGATTCAATTCTGTGGGAACGATGCCGGGGGCAATTGCATTCACGCACACGCCACTGCCGGCCCACTCCACGGCAAGAGAGCGTGTCAGCGCGCCGACAGCGGCCTTGCTGGCTCCATAGGCCGCGACCTGGTGGAAAGCCACGAACGTCGAAAGAGAGGCAACGTTTATGATTTTTCCGTATTGCTGCGTCAGCATGGTTGCGCCGAAGATCTGGCAGGCGCGAAGCGTGCCGGTCAGATTGACCGCCATTATGTTATTCCAGACTTCCTCCGAGCATTCGAGCGTCTCGACCTTCTTGGTGATACCCGCTGAGTTCACCAGAATGTCGACGCGGCCGAAGCTGGTCAGGACGGAATCATGCAAGCTTTGCAGGGAGTTCCGGTCGAGCACGTTCGAGGTTTGGCGAAGGGTTTTACGACCGGCGGTTTCAATCTCGCGCGCTACATTCTCGACGGCCTCGGTAGAGCGAGAGGAGGCGATCACGTTGGCTCCAGCGCTCGCGAGGCCAACCGCAATGGCGCGTCCGATACCGGAGGTGCCACCGACGACTACCGCGCACTTTCCGTTCAGAATTGGAATCCCCGAGTTATTCAGCCAGGTTTCCTTCATTTCTTTGTACTCAAGATTTCTACTACAACATTGGCCTGCCGGCGCCTACGTCCCATAAGACGGAATGACCGCCGGCGAGTTCCCCACGCGTCTGCGGGCCGCGAGCGCGGGTCCGATTCGCTTTGGATGGTCTCCGATCCATGCCTTCCAGATCAGGCTAGGGCTGGTGTCTCGGCCCGCGCCGGCTGCGGATGCTTCTACCGGCGGCTTGATAGATGGAGGCGATAGCCGGGTCGTTGGCCTGCCAGAAACCAACCAGCCCCATCAGCACATCGCCATGCTTCACCGATTGGGAGAGCTGGGGCCCGCCGGCAGCGAGTTTGCCGGGATCGACATCGTTGATCAGATTCACGCTGAAGGCATTCGGGTAATAGTCGTAGATGTCCGGGGCGGTTCCTGTATCCCCATGGAACAGGAAGGTCAGGAAGGGAGCCGTGTAGGCGTAGTGTTTGGGGGTGCTCTCCTCCGGCATGATGAGCGAGTCGGGGAAGGCCTTGGCCAGCTTCTGGAAGATGTCCGCGTTGAGTGTGGCGCCATCGCTTTCCACGGATGAGTCCACATAGAACAGGGTCGCTCCCCAGCGCTGGTGGGCGAATTGCATCTTCCGGGCCAGTTCGGCCTCAACTTCGGAGTCCGGCAGATAAGTCTGTGCGGCCATACCGCTGGCGCCGAGGGTGAAGCGCTGGGGCCGGACGCAGACCCCCACCCGAAAGCCGGCGCGGGTCATGATGCGGAAGTAGGCATCGTCCAGCTTCGTTCCGTGGAAGGGAGACTTGCTGTCCGCGATCACGCTCTCCATCTCCGGCGCCGCCTGGGCGATCTGGTCCGGCGCGCACACGTAGCTGGTGTCCTGCGGGTATTGCTCGCCTTCGATATCCCAGGTGATGGCGCCCTGCGCGCCCAGCCGCTTCATGTTATCCACGTTGGCCTGAGCTTGTCTGAGAACGCGTGCTTGAAAGACCGCCAGCCCCGCCGGCGTGGTGATGTCGAAGTCGCTGGCGTCGCTATCGGTGAAGTAGCGCCGCGGATTGTTCGGGTAGCCGCCGGGACGATGCACATCACCCGACGGGGAGCTGGCGAGGAAGACGGTTCCGATGGGCCGGCGGTCAGTCCAATGCAGCTGTGGGGGCCACGCGCGGGCCCAGGCGGAATAGGCGTCAGCCGCCAGCACTTTGAGAGGCGTGCCCGAGGGTGCGAATCGCAGGGACACCGTGAAGCTGTCCGTCCCTCCCGGCGGAACGGGGCGGTCCGTGTGCGGCTGATACTTCGCCAGGGAGTCGGGTGCGGTGCTGCTGATCAGAGGCGTATACGACCCGCCGTTCCCGGCGGGCTGGAAGCCGCTGTACAGAGGCCTGTTGGCCTCCGCAACCACCGCCACCACTTCACCCGAGCCAAAATCCGCAACCCGCACGCTCGGGGCCGACGTGTTGAAGGAGAGCTGTGCGTCGTGTGGGTCGTGGAAGGCCTGGGGAAGCGCCGGCAGATGAAGAACAAATGGATAAAGAGTGGCGCCATCGAGAATTACGCCCGAACCCGCCCGGTTCGCCTCGCTAACCACCATATTCAGGTTGTTCCCGGACTGCACGAACCGCAGCCGGATGGACCCCCAGGTGAAGTTGTAGGTCCAGGTATGGCTCGCGGCGTCCCAGGATCGTCCGTTGTTGTTCTCGCCCCAACCGTATTGGCCCTCGGTGCGGGGATGGCCCTGAAGATCGGTCAGCTTCATGTGCCAGATGTGGAAGGCATCGGAAGGGAAGCGGCCCAGATCTTCCAGCAGGTCGCCGCCATAGCGGACCTGCTGGATTCCTTTGGGGCCATACTGGATCTGGAGCTGGGCCTGGGCCGAGCTTCCCAGAACGCCCGAGAGAAGGCCCAGAAGCAGCAAGGCCGCTGTTTCCAGAGCACTCCTGCCGTTGCTGTGACGCGGATAGATCGTGCGAGTACCGCCTTCTTCGAGGGAGAACGGCCATGGCAGCCGATGCTCTCCTCTACAGCTGCAGGAAGCGCTTTAGAGCAATAACAGGGTAACAGCGCCCTCGGAAGCACTGTGCAGGATGGCTTTTCACGAGAAAGCCATTTCAAGTCCGCAGCCTTGGGTACAGCGACCCTGATATCGCTACTGTGCGTCCGGAATCAGGGAAACCAGGTGCGCTTGTACGATGAAACGCTTCGGGGCGGCGCCAATGTAGTGGAATGGAAAGCATGTCACCAGGATCAGGCGTGGCTCCGATCCGGTCTCCAGAACCTCGACCTGTTCCGGGGTGACGATTCGAGTCGAGTCGACCTGATAGCTGTAAGTTCCATCCTCGCCGGTCACATGGATTTCCATGCCCTTGGCGATCTGACTCAAGGGGCGGAAGAACGTATCGCGGTGCCCGGCAAGACCCATGGTTCCCAGGCCGCCCGCCTCTGCAGTCCCGGGAATGTGGCCGACTCCTTCGATCAACTCTGTTTTGCCCACACCGGTGGTGATGGGGGCTGAAAGTCTGAGTTGTGGAATGCTGATGCGGCCGATTACATCGGAAGGGGGATGCGGCCTGGGAATACTGATCGGGTCGGAAGTGGCCCGGGCGGAGTGGACGGGCGCGCTGTTGCTCGCGACCAGTGCATCGGCGGCCTGCTCGGCTGCCCGGGCCTTGAGCCCGTTGCCGGCGCAGTAGACGAGAGCAGCAAGGCCCCCAGCCAGCAGAACGCACTCTACGCCCCGGAGGGCGTAGGTGCGCAACCGCGAGGGCGTCGCTCTAGCTTTCATGAGCGGACAGGCGCACGCGACGAATCAGGCCCGCGCCGCACAGTGCCAGGATACCGGCCAGAAAGATAGCCGGCATATCGCTGGCCGTGTGCGGCAGAGCGGCGAGGCCGGCTGGACGCTTCAGGCTGGCGACCTGCTGAGAGGCCGGAGGAGCGGGGCGAGGAGTCCGAACACGCGCTGCCCGGGGCTGAGCAGCGGGCTGTACCGGAGCGGATTCAGACGCGGCCGCGGGAGCGGGTGCGGGCGCCGGTTCCGCAGCGGCCACCTGAGTCGGTTGCGGTGCCTGGTAGCGCTCCGCCTGGACCGCGGGCTGTGAGTTATCCGCGGGTCCAACCCGGGTGGTCGACAGCAGCCAGAGGTTCAGAATCTGGAAGTCGGCCTTGTTCAGCTTACCCGGTTCCGCGCTCAGTCCCTGCGAGGCGGGGTCGATGGCTGCGACCTTCTCGGAGTTCACCTTGGCGATGCCGACAGCTTCTTCCTTGGGATAGACGAACTCTACCGATCCTCCGCCCGGAAATGCAAAGCCGCGCAAGGCATCTTGACCCTTGGGCCCGGAGTTCCACGCCACAGGACCCTTTGCGCCGGTCTGAAAGGAGCCGTTGGGAAGACCGAGGAAGGTGGTGAGTACCTTGCCGTTCGCTTCCTGAATCCGCAGAATCACACGGTCGGAGAGATGGTCCACAACCTGAATGGAATAGTCGCCCGGCTTCAAGACCACCCCGGGCACCTCGGTCTTATTCGCTACGGTGAAGCTGGAGACCAGTGGAGCGGTATCCGCGTCGGCGTACGGCGGCCTGGGAGATGAAGCAAGGCAAGTGGTTGTGCCGGTGACCAGCAGAGCTACACAGAATAACTGAAAAACTCGCATGATTTTCCTCGTGTGTGCGGCCATTCTCGATGTGATGAAGAGATGCACTTGGGAGTTGCGATGCGCCGATGAATTGGGAGGCATAGGGTGTGTCGCCGATAGCCAGCGGAAACTTGTCGCTGATAGCCTGCCGAGACGCAGGATATTCGGTTGATGCGCATCTCAAGAAGAGAACGTCACCAACCTGTCACGCTGCACGCCGTTAGATCCTCCCTCAGTGAGCAAGCAACAAAAGAACGCTTAGGAATCTGTCTGCAGATGTTAAAGGCTCCTTTCAGTCACTCCCAACGTGGAAAGCTGATGGCGCTTTCCGTAATGCTGGTATTGTATGCCTGCGCCACTCTTCAGTTCATTCGGTTTTATGTGGTTGATTCCCGTTTCTATTTGAGACTTCCCGCCTATCTGGCGGGCCATGAACGGCTTCCGTTCCAGGAGCGCGTGCTACCGATCCCCTTGATCGACGGGCTGAACAAGCTGCCCCTGATCGGCAGAGCCGTCACTCACACCAAGGGTGCTTTTACCCCGCAGCTGGCGGCGGTATATGTCCTGTCGCTGATCGCCATGGTGATTGCGGGCTTCTTCACCCAGCGGCTCTATCTGCGACTCTCGCGGTCGCGGTCGCTGGTATTTCTGGTCTATCCCGTTTTCCTCTTCGCGATGATGTGGACCTACGCCATCCATCTGGAGGCGAACTTCTTCTACCCGTACGACATACTTTCGGTCGCTTTCTTCAGCGCCGGTCTCTATTACATCTACACTCGGAGCTTCTGGCCGCTGGTTGCCGTGATGATACTCGGCACCTTCAACCGGGAGACGACGCTGTTTCTCGTCGGCATATACGTGCTGGACTCGATGACGCCGCTGCGCGACACCATCGGGCGGAAATTCTCCCTAAACCTGGTGTCCTGGCCCAAAGTGATTCTTCTGCTCGCGCTCTGGGTCACGATCAAGGTGGGGTTGGCCCATGCGTTCGCGCACAACAATCGAGCGGAGGACTACATTCGGCTTCGTCAGAATCTAGGCCTGCTCAAGCCGCGACTGTGGCCTGCGTTGTTGAATGCCTGCGGATATATCCTGCCGATCGTGCTGCTGTTCCGGCGAGATATCCAGCCGGTGCGGTTCCGAAATTATCTTTGGATTCTGCCGGCCTGGATCGCCGGAATGTTCTACAGCGGAGTGATCGTGGAGACGCGGCTCTATGGAGAGCTCTGTCCCTACGCCGCCATCGCCGTGGTGTTGATCATGGAACGGCGGGTGGAAGCAAGACGGGACCGCGAGCCAGCAGCCGCAGCCGCATTGCCACGAGCTGAGATGGTCCACGTGGGCTGAACCGGTGGTTACGAAACTCAACCGGCCAGATCTGTGAGAGCGACTGAACACTTCCCTCCTTGGAACCACACAGGCGAGGTCCTGCCTGAGTGCCTCGCCGGGTGTATCAAAGATTCCGGCGCTCAGCTGTAGTGCACGATAGCGGAGAAGGTGGTGGGCACAAGGCTGGCGCCGCCGACCAGGGCGCCGTCGATCCCCTCCTGCTCCATGAGCGCGCTGATATTCTCCGGCTTGACCGAGCCCCCGTACAGGATTCGGGTCGTATCGGCGGTCTGCTGACCGCAGCAGATGCTGAGTTCGTGGCGGATGATGGCGTGGGCTTCGGCGGCGATCTCCGGCGAGGCGGTCAAGCCGGTCCCGATGGCCCAGACGGGCTCGTAGGCGATGATCAGGCGGTGCGCCTCACTGGCGGAGATGTTGCGCAAAGCCACGCGGACCTGGGTGCGCAGCGTCTCCTCGGTGCGAAGGTCTTCGCGCTCCGCCAGCAACTCGCCCACGCACACAACAGGCGTCATGCCATGGTTTATCGCGGCTTTCAACTTGAGATTGACGCGCTCGTCGGTTTCATTAAGGTAGAGCCGCTGCTCGGAGTGTCCCAGCAGAACATGCCGGCAGCCGATCGAGCCCAGCATGGTGGGTGAAGTCTGGCCGGTATACGGCCCTTCATCGAGCCAATGCATGGTCTGGGCGCCGGCCCGTACATTGCTCCCGACGGTGGCCTCGAGAACCGACGCCAGCGAGCTCAGAGTGGGGAACAAGAGGATTTCGTCCCGGGTGTGGCCTTCGACCAGGGGCAAGAAGCTGTCCAGAAAGGCGAGCGACTCCTTGGGCGTTTTGTACATCTTCCAGTTGCCTGCCATAAGTGGCTTTCGCACGAGGTTTCCTCCGTCCGTAGTGGAGCTTGCGGACCCGTCCACATCCCCCCGGGTCTGGGAAGATATCTGAACGGCTATCAGACGTTATTTTTCAGTGAGCGCCGCCACGCCGGGCAGGACCTTGCCTTCGAGAAACTCGAGGGAGGCGCCGCCGCCGGTGGAGATGTGCGTAATTTTGTTCGCGACCCCGGAGTTGCGCAGAGCCGCCACGGAGTCTCCACCGCCGACGATCGAGATGGCGTCTTCATTGCGGGCCAAAGCGCGCGCGATCGCGTTGGTGCCTTTGGCGAAGGGGGTGAGTTCGGCCACGCCCATGGGTCCGTTCCAGATGACGGTATTCGCCTCCGTGATCTCCTGGGAGAAGAGCTTGATCGTCTCGGGACCGATGTCGAGCGCCATCAGCTCCGCGGGGAAGGGAGCATCGCCGGAGAAGATCCGGGTCTTCGCATCGGCGGCAAAACGGTCGGCGAGCACATGATCGACGGGGAGAAGAAAGTTGACGCCGCGAGCCTGAGCCTTCTCGAGAGCGGCGCGGGCCACCTCGATCTTGTCCGGCTCGACCAGGGACTTACCCGTGGTCTGCCCCCGCGCATTGAGGAACGTATACGCCATGGCGCCGCCGATGAGCAGCGAGTCCACCTTGTCGAGCAGCGCATTGATCACCTCGATCTTGTCGGAGACCTTGGCGCCGCCGATGATGGCGACGAAGGGACGGTTGGGATGGGTGACGGCTTTGCCCAGGTAATTGAGCTCTTTTTCCATGAGCAGGCCGGCGGCCGATTGGGCGACAAAGTGCGTGATCCCTTCCGTGGAGGCGTGGGCGCGATGGGCAGCGCCGAACGCATCATTCACATACACGTCGCACAGCGCCGCCAGCTTGCGGGCGAAGGCCGCGTCGTTGGCCTCTTCTCCAGCATGAAAGCGAAGATTTTCGAGCAGCAGGGTCTGACCCGGTTCAAGATTGCTAGCCAGCTCGAGAGCCACCGGGCCGACGCAGTCGGGGGCGAAGGCAACATTCTCGCCCTGATCGAGGACGTGGTCCAGCAGGGCACGCAGACGAACCACAACCGGGCGCAGGCTCATGGAGTCGACCGGCTTGCCCTTGGGGCGGCCCAGGTGCGCGACGAGAATCACGCGGGCCTTGCGGCGCAGCGCGTATTCGATGGTGGGGATGGTCTCACGAATCCGGGTATCGTCGGTGATCACGCCGGCGCTGGAGAGCGGCACGTTGTAGTCGACACGGATCAGGACACGCTTGCCGGTGAGGTCGAGGTCTTGAATCGAGAGCTTAGACATTTCCCTTGAAGCATAAACGAGTTCCTGCCTCTTGTGGGTCACCGCCGGGATATGATCGGGCACAAGTGCAGGAGGACAAAGAATTTGTGCTTCTCGGCGACAGCCAATTTCGTCGGCAGTGGGGTGCTTGCAGGTCTGGGTGTGGCGACGCTGACCCAGGTAAAGCATCGGCGCGAGCTGTTATTCGCCGCGCTGCCCACGCTCTTTGCACTGCACCAGTTCGTTGAGGGATTTGTATGGCTGGGGCTCGACGGCATTCTGTCCCCGAACGTGACTCACAATATGGGCGCCGCGTTCATGCTGTATGCACAGGGACTGCTGCCGCTGCTCATTCCGCTGGCGGTGCTGCTGTTCGAGTCGGATGTGAGATCGCGGCGGCGGATGCTGCCGTTCCTTGCGCTGGGTACCGGAACGTCGCTCTACATGCTGTGGGCGCTGATCGCGTACCCGGTGCAGATTTATGTCAAGAACCGCAACATCGTGTACATCGACCCGGGCACGAACAACACCGTGCTGGCGGTGCTCTATGTCATCTCGACCTGCGGCTCCTTGTTCTTCTCCCGGGTTCGAGACATGGTGATCTTTGGCACGGCCAACCTGACCATCCTGCTGGTGGTGATGGCAGTCAAGCGGTATGCATTCACGTCGCTGTGGTGCGCTTACGCGGCGGTCGCGAGTCTCATCATCCTGGCGTACTTCTGGAAGAGCCGGTTCCAACGGCCGTTTCGTTATGTTGGGGCGGTGTAGCGTTCGAGCATTTTTGCTTTTACTGTGAACTGGAATCAGGCGTGCAGTGTCGTTTTTTCCGGGGAAAAACGACGTTGAGGTCGGCGGCTTCGGTCTACACCTAAAGCAAAAATGCTTTAGTTCTATCACTGCCGCAATCGAGCTAGAAAAGCGGTGTGAGCGGAGAACCCTGCTCTCCGCCCACACCGCTGAGGATGCTCAACCGCTGTCCGCGGGGAATCTACAAGCCCTTTTTCACCAGGAAGAGGATGAGGTCGCGGACGCGGCTGGAGTAGCCCCACTCGTTGTCGTACCAGCTGATGACCTTGCCGGTGTTGGCGATGACCTTGGTCAGCTTGGAATCGACGATGGAGGAGAGGGGATTGCCGCGGAAGTCGGTGGAGACCAGCTCTTCATCGGTGTAGCCGAGAATGCCCTGGAGCGGACCTTCCGCGGCGGCCTTCAGTGCGGCATTCACGGATTTGGTGTCGATGGGCTTTTCCGCGACAAAGGTCAGGTCAACGACAGAAACATTGGGGGTGGGAACGCGTATGGCGAAGCCGTCCAGCTTTCCATCCATCTCCGGGATGACCAGCTTGAGAGCCTTGGCGGCGCCGGTAGAGCTGGGAATCATGCTGAGGGCGGCGGCGCGGGCGCGGCGGAGGTCCTTATGCGGGGTATCCAGGATGACCTGGTCGTTGGTGTAGCTGTGGATCGTGGTCATGATGCCGGACTGAATGGTGAAGGTGTCGTGGAGAACCTTGACCACGGGCGCCAGACAATTCGTCGTGCAGCTCGCGTTGGAGATGACGTTGTGCTTCGCGGGATCGTATTTATCGTCATTGACTCCCAGGACGACGGTCAGATCTTCGTTCGTCGCCGGAGCGGAGATGATGACCTTCTTCACGGTGGGCCCGAGGTGTGCCTTGGCCTTGGCCGCGTCGGTGAAGAAACCGGTGGATTCCACCACGATCTCGGCGCCGACGGAAGCCCAGTCCAGCTTGGCGGGATCGCGCTCGGCGAAAACCTTGAGAGGCTTACCATCAATCACGATGGAGTCTTCGGTATGCGAGACCTCGTTTTTGAGGTTGCCGAGGATGGAGTCGTACTTGAGCAGGTGAGCGAGTGTGGCGGGCGTGGTGAGGTCGTTTACAGCGACGAATTCGATGTCCGGGTTGCCGAGAGCCGTGCGAAACACATTCCGGCCAATGCGGCCGAAACCATTGATTCCTACCTTAACTGCCATATGCGTGGGGGATCCTCTCAATTCTCCTTGAGGCTACCAAACCGGACGCGGGCGGGCAAACCCTTCGGGCGGCTTCCCCGGGTCGCGCAGCCGGATCGTCGCAGCTGTACTTTGCAACGAAAGAAGAGTCGCCGGGGTCCGCCGGGGCTCCGCGCCGCCAGCCGGTCGCAGACCCGCCGGGCTGGCGGGATGCACTGTTTTTGCGGCAGGGGGAAGGGTGTGGTACAAACCAGACTATGCGCGACTGGTTGCGCGAAACGCTCATGAGAAGACGTTCAAAGCGTGGTCCGAACGAATCGGAGTCCACGGGCAAGATCGGGCAGGAGATCCCTGCGAATCAACCTGCGCCTTTGCGGCCGGCCTATCCCGAGCCGCTGCCGGCAGCAGATATGGAAGCCAAAGCGGTCGCTGCACCGCGTGCGGAAGCGGTCGACCGTGTGGAGGCGGACGGCTCGGATGAGGCGCCCGTGCTTGCATCGGAAGGGAGCCCTGCGGCCGGCCAAAGCACTTCAGCCGAATTGCAGCCCTCAGCCGAACTGCAGCTCTCCGGCGAACCGGAGTTCCCAGCCGAACTGCAGCTTCCCGGCGAACGGGAGTCCCCAGCCGCGCCCAAGCCTGTACCCGAACGCAAGATGGTGGTGGAGACTCAGCCGGAGTCGCTGGCGACGCCGCCCGCGGGGCCGGAGCCCATACCGCAGAAATCTCCGCGTGGGTACGTGGTGCTGACCATCGGTCTGCCAGGATCGGGCAAGACCACCTGGTACAAGCGCCGCGGGGTTTTGCCGCTCTCCAGCGATATGCTGCGCAGCATTCTCTTCGACGACATTACCGAGCAGCGCTACCAGGGGCTGGTGTTCAGCACGCTTCGTAGCCTGTTGCGCGCGCGCTTGATCGCCAAGATGCCGTGGAACTATGTGGATGCGACCAACCTGAGTCCGCACGAGCGGCGCCAGTGGATCAAGATGGCCAAGAGTTTCGGTTATGAAGTGCAGGCGGTCTTCTTTGACGTGCCGCTGGCCGTCTGCCTGGAGCGCAATTCCAAGCGGGACCGTCAGGTGACCGACGAGGTGATGCACAAGATGGCGGAGAGGCTGCGGCCGCCGGCCTTCAAAGAGGGCTTCGACAAGATCACCGTGGTGCGGGTGAAGGGCGCGGCGACCGGACCGGCCATTGCGGAGCCGGGGGCCAGCAATGCTCCCGAGGCCGCGGTGGACGGATAGCTTCACCTCTTTGGGATAGGTTCACCCGATCGGGATTGCTCCGGCCTGGCGGAGTTACGTGCCCCTCAAGGAGCGAGCAGAGTAGCTTCTCCGAGGGGGAAAGCGGTCAGGATGTCACCCCTGGAACAGCAACCCTCGTAATCCCTCGTTCGCTGCAACCGGATGGGAGTCCGCATGGCTACCCAGGGAGTGGAGTTCGCGCAGGTGAGCTTCACGGTGGCGAGGGGACGTCAGCTCTTGAGCGGCGTCTCGCTCAACGTGGAGGCAGGGACGACGACGGCGCTGCTGGGGCGCAGCGGCTCGGGCAAGACCACACTGCTGCGCACGGTGAATGCGCTGGTGCGGCCGACCAGTGGAGAGGTGCGGGTGGGCGGCCGCGATGTAGCCGCTGCGCGGATGAGCGCCGCCGACGTGATCGCGTTGCGCCGGGGCATCGGCTATGTGATCCAGGAAACGGGTCTCTTTCCGCAGATGACGATCGAGCGGAACGTGGGACTGGCGCTGGAGCTGGCCGGCCGGCCGCGGGCCGCGATCGCCCAGCGGGCCACGGAGATGCTGCGCCTGGTGGGACTGTCGGAGGACGTTGCTCCGCGCTTCCCCTGGCAATTGAGCGGCGGCCAGAGACAGCGTGTAGGCCTGGCCCGCGCCCTGGCCAACGAGCCTGAGATTCTGCTGATGGATGAGCCTTTTGGGGCGCTCGATCCGCTCACCCGGGCGGAGATGCAGACCATGCTCCGCGAGCTGCTGCGGCGCATGCGCAAGACCACCCTGATCGTCACCCATGATCTTGAAGAGGCGCTGTATCTGGCGGACCGGGTGGTGTTCGTGGATGCGGGCCGCGTTGTGGCGAATCTGACTGCCGGCGAAGTGCGTTCCTCGCAGCACGAGGCGGTCAAAGCGTATGTGGCGGCGACGCACCGCGATTCCAAGTCCACGAGTGGGCGCGATTCCAAGCCCGCCAGTGGGATCCAGGCTCCGCCAGCGGCGGCGCCGGAGAGCCTTCCGGGCGGATCTTCGGCGCCGCCTCCGGACCGGGGAGGTGCGGCCTGATCCCCTTCTTGCACGAATACGGCGGGCAGATCGCCCGGCTCACGTTCGAGCATGTCTGGCTGACGGCGAGCGCCATGCTGTTTGCAGCGGGAATCGGTCTCCCGCTGGGGATCTTCCTCACCCGGCACGAACCCTTGGCGCGGCCGGTTCTGGGGTTCGCCAATGTGCTGCAGACCATTCCCAGCCTGGCGCTCTTCGGTCTGCTGCTGCCGGTGCCGTTCCTCGGGGACCGCGCCGCACGGCTAGCGATCGTGGCGTTGACCGCCTATGCGCTGCTGCCCATCCTGCGTAATACCTACGCCGGTATCCGCAGCGTGGATGCGGCGCTGATCGACGTGGCGAATGCCCTGGGCATGACTGGCTGGCAGCGGCTTACCAAGGTGGAACTGCCGATGGCCGCCAGTGTGATCCTGGCGGGGCTGCGCACGGCGACCGTCACCTGCGTCGGTGTGGCCACCATTGCGGCGGCCATCGGAGCCGGTGGGCTGGGAGAGCTGATCTTCCGCGGTGTGGCCAGCGTGGATAACGGCCTGGTGCTGGCCGGCGCGATCCCGGCAGCCCTGCTGGCCCTGGGCGCGGACGGGGCGCTGGGCCTGGTGGAGAAGCGGCTCGCGGTGCGCCGGTGAGGCCCAGCGGCAAGCGGCTTCGGCTCATGGCTGTATCTCTTCTGCTTCTCGGCCTGACGGCGTGCGCACCGCCGCGTTCGTCGCACATCGTGATCGGGGCCAAGGACTTTACCGAACAGGTCGTCCTGGGTGAGCTGCTGGCGCAGGAGATCGAGGCGTCGGGTGGTGGTCCGGTGGAGCGCCGATTCTGGCTGGCGGGCAGCTATCTTTGCCAGCAGGCGCTGGTCTCGGGGCGGATCGATGGCTACGTGGAGTACACGGGAACCGCGCTGACCGCCATCCTGAAGCAGCCCCTGGACCGCGATCCGGCGCGGGTCTACGCGACAGTCTCCCGTTTGTACAAGCAGCGCTACGACGTGATCGTGGGTCCGGGCCTGGGTTTTGAAGACACATTCGCGATGGTGGTGCGGGGGGCGGACGCGCGCCGATTCAATCTGAAGACGATCTCGGACGTCATTCCGTACGTGAATGGACGGCAGGCGCAGCCGTCCTGGCGGCTGGGTGTGGGGTATGAGTTTGCCGAGCGCCCGGACGGGCTGCGTGGCTTGAGTGCGGCTTACGGTATGCACTTTAGCGGCGAGCCCCGCACCATGGAGCTGGGGCTGCTGTATCGCGCGCTCGCCGCCCGGCAGGTGGATATCGTGGCGGGGAACTCCACCGACGGAGCGATCAAGGCGCTGGACTTTGTAGCGCTCCAGGATGACCTCCATTACTTTCCGCCCTACGAGGCCGTTCCCCTGGTGCGGGAGGATTCGCTCAAGCGCTGGCCGCGGATCGGTGTGGCCATGCAGCGGCTCTCCGGCAAGGTGAGCGCGGATGAGATGCGAGCCATGAATCTGGCGGTGGAGGCGCAACATCGGGATGTAGCGGACGTGGTGCGAGAGTTTCGCGCCAGGAAGGGATTGTGATGCAGGGAAAGGGGAACAACCCGGCGGGGTCAGCGGCAGGCACGGCGCAGCCGCGGCTCGAACGTATGCAGCCGGATGACCAGCCCGAACCATGGCAGCGCGGCACACTGGGGGAGATCGAACCGGTGCGGCGAGCCGTGCTGCATGCACTGGAACTGGCTGGAGAAGATGCGGAGCGCTGGTGCGGGCCTTTGGATGAGGCGCAGATGTTTGCGCAGCCGCTTGGTCTGGCGCCGGTAGCGTTTCAATTGCGGCACATGGCGCGATCGCTGGACCGGTTGCTGACGTATGCGGAGGACAAACCGCTCGATGAGGCACAGATAGCCGCACTGCGGACAGAGAGAGAGCCCGCCCTCGCTTCGGAGGTGATGGCGGAGTTTCGCTCCGGCTTGCAGCGGGCCCGGGAGAGAGTACGCGCATTTACGCCGGAGCAGTTCGCGGAGCCTCGGGGTGTCGGACGGTTGCGCCTTCCGACCAGCGTGGCGGGATTGCTGATCCATTGCGCGGAGCATACCCAGCGGCACGTCGGTCACATGATTACAACGGTGAAGGTGGTTCAAGCGTACCTGGGTTCGCAAACGTAGCCGGCGGCTCAGCAGCGGTCCAGTACTGGCGGGCGCGCAGGCCGTGCGGCTCGAAATGCTAGGGTGGTTTCATGAACTCCAAGCAGCGTTTTCGCGGGGCAGGTCGCGGCCGCTCCTATCTTCTGCCGGCCGTCCTCGTGCTGATGGTGGTCTCGGCGGGCAGCGGCAGAGCGGCGCAAGGTCAGACGGTCACTGCCGCGGCTTCTTCTTCTGCTCCTTCTGCCGGGAAGCGGGATGCCGGGGAGCGGGATGCCGGGGAGCGGAATATTGAGCGGGATATCGACCCGGGGCTGGCTCGCGTAATCGCCTCCACGCAAGCCATCGACAATCACGCGCATCCGGTGCTGCCGCCGCCGAGCGATACGACGGACCGGGACTTCGACGCCTTGCCGGTGGACAACATGGAGCCGGAGACGGACTCCGTGGCCTGGCGGGCCGATAACCCGCAGCTGCCGGCGGCCTGGGCGGCGCTGTGGGGCTTCCACGGTTCCGTACCGCTGGATGCTGAGGGGATGAAGAATCTGCAGGCGGCGCGCGCAAAGGTGAAGGCACGCGAGCAACAGCACTTCGGCGTCTGGGTTCTTGACCAGGCGAATATCGGGACCATGCTGGCCAACCGGGTCGCCATGGGTCCGGGTATCGAGCCGCCCCGCTTCCGGTGGGTGCCCTATGTGGACGCGCTGCTGTTTCCGCTGGACAACTCCGGTCTGGAGGCGGCGACTCCGGACCGGGCGCTCTTCTTCCCGTTGGAGGAACGCGTCCAGGCCCGTTATCTAAAGGCGGTTGGCTTGACCGAACCGCCCGCGACCCTGGCCGAGTATCTCAGCCAGGTGGTCACGCCCACCCTGGAACGCCAGAAGGCCGGGGGCGCCGTAGCGGAGAAGTTCGAGATCGCCTACCTGCGTTCTTTCGACTTCGGGAACCCGACCGAAGCTGAAGCCGGCCAGGTCTACGCCAAGTGGCTGGGAAAGGCGCACCCCGATCCGGCCGACTATAAGATTCTGCAGGACTTTCTGTTCCGCTACATCGCCGGCGAGTGTGGGCGGCTGGGCATGGCGGTCCATCTCCACACCATGGCGGGCGGTGGAGGATACTTCGGCATCGGCGGAGACGATCCGTTATTGCTGGAACCGGTCTTCAACGATCCTCACCTGCGCAGGACGCGCTTTGTGATGCTGCATGGTGGCTGGCCTTTCGTGCACGAAGCCGGCGCGCTGCTGCAGAAGCCCAACGTCTATCTGGACCTGTCGCAGGAAACGTTGACCTTCCCGCCCCGGACGCTGGCCGGTTGGCTGCGGGAGTGGCTCGAAACCTTCCCCGACAAGGTGATGTTCGGAACCGACGGGTACGGCCTGTCGGACGCCATGGGCTGGGAAGAGGGGACCTGGATTGCGAATCGCAACGGGCGTGAGGCGCTCGGCCTGGCCTTGACGGGCATGCTGCGCGATGGGGAGATCAGCCGGGCCCGGGCGGAGACGATAGCGCGCGAGGTGATGCGGAATACAGCGGCCTCGCTCTACGGCATCGCGCCGTGACGTTGGTCAGCTGACGAGGTGACCCATCTTGTCGCGCTTGGTTTCGAGATACCGCTCGAAGGTGGGCTCGCTGGGGATCGCGGCCGAGAGACGCTCGACGACGGTGATGCCGGCACTTTCGAGCGCATTCACTTTCTCCGGATTGTTGGTGATCAGCCGGACGGCATGCACGCCCAGCATCTTCAGCACCTCGGCCGGAAGCTCAAACTCGCGATAGTCGGCGCGAAAGCCGAGCTGCTCGTTGGCCTCGATGGTGTCGAGGCCCTGATCCTGCAGTTCATAGGCGCGGAGCTTGGCCATGAGTCCAATTCCGCGGCCTTCCTGCTGCTCGTACAGCAGGATGCCGGCGCCTTCGGCAGCGATCATGCCCAGCGCAAGATGAAGCTGATCGTGGCAGTCGCAGCGCAGCGAGTGGAAGACATCGCCGGTCAGGCACTGGGAGTGGATCCGCACCAGCGGAGGCGTTATGTTGAGATCGCCCATCGTCAGCGCCACAGCCGACTCGACTCGCTTGCGGTCCATCGCCGCCGTTCCGTTGCTCTGTCGCGGCTCAGGGACGCCTTCATAGCCGTGAATGCGAAAGCGGCCCCAGCGCGTGGGGAAATCGGCATCGGCAACCTGGCGAACGCTCACAAACGGCATAATCATCATTATAGATTCGCTGGCCGCGGACAGGATTCAAGTGAGGTGGAATCAGCCGCTTGGGAGCTCCTCCCAGGAGGAGGTCAGGGCAAGCAGGGTAGCGTGCTATCGGGAGCCGTGTGCGGGGTGGCGTTTACTGCGGGAAAAGCCACGTGAAGACCGCACCCCCCGGGGGCAGCAACCCTGATCCGGGGTGCAGCAACGCTGATATTGCGCCGGTTTCCATGCCCGCGGACGAAATGTCTCTGTGTCCTACAACCCCGCCGTGCCGGGCGCGTAGAGTAGAGGCGTGGGCGCAATCGATCCCAAGCTGATCTGGATCACGCTGCTGGTGAAGCTGGGCGTCGCCGCGGCGGTTGCGAGCTCGCTGGCACGCTCCATCGGGTTCAAGCGATTGCTGCTGCTGCGAAACCGCAGCCGGCGCGAGACGCTGAAGTTCATCGCCTGGATCTGCATTCCGCTGATGCTGGGCGTGCTGGTGCGGGTGCGGGTACAAAACTTCCTGGCCGCCGATATATCGTTTGAGGCGATCGCAATCCTGGGCCTGCTGCTGGGACCCTCCGCGGCCATGCTGGGAGGATCGCTGCTGGCGCTGCCGGCGCTGGCCCATCGCGAGTTTCTCTCCCTGCCGGTGAACCTGCTGGTGGCGCTGATCTTCGGCGGCTTCCGCCGGTTCGCGCAGGAAGAGGACATCTGGTCCTTCTCGCCGTTGATCGACTTGAGTCTCTACCGCTGGGTCCGTCGTACCAGCTGGCCGCATGTGGACCGGCAGATCTTTCTGCTGATGCTGATCATGGTGGTGCAGTTCGGGACCAGCCTGCTGTCACACCTGCACCACCGCCAATTCTTTGCACTGTACTCGAGCCAGTGGCTGCTGGAGCTGGCCATCTGCGCCTGCGCGCCGGTGGTGGTCGGGATTCCGCTGAAGATCTGGAACGCGGTGCGGATCGAGCGCAAGCTGGAGGAGCAGAGCCGGCTGCTGCTGGAGGCTCGGCTGGATGCGCTGCAGCGGCAGATCAACCCCCATTTCCTGTTCAACACGCTGAACTCGATTGCGTCGCTGGTGCGCTCGAAGCCGGAGCTCGCGCGCGAGATGATCGTGAAGCTGGGCAACATCTTGCGCGTGCTGCTGCGGGACCGCGAAGCGTTTGTCCCTCTGGGCGAGGAGCTGGCGTTTACCGACGACTATCTGGACATCGAGGTGGTGCGCTTTGGCGACAAACTGCGCGTCGTGAAGGAGATTGCGGAGGAGACCCTTACCGTCCCGGTGCCCAGCATGCTGCTGCAGCCGCTGATTGAGAACAGCATCAAACATGGGCTGGAGCCGCGCATCAGCGGAGGAACGGTGACGCTCCGCAGCCGCATGGTCGGCGACCGGCTGCTGATCGAAGTGGAAGACGATGGCGTGGGGGCGGGGAACACCGCCGTCGAACCGGGGAGCGTTTCGACCGCGGCAGTCGAGAGCCTGGAGCGCGGACGATCGGGTATCGGCATGCGCAACGTGCGGGAGCGAATGCAGGTGCTGTATGGCGATGAAGGACAGGTGGAGATGGTGAGCCGGCCGGGGCGGGGGACCAAGGTGCGTGTGCTGATGCCGCTGCAGCAAAGCACCGACAGTGACGACCTCTTGTTGATGCTCGCAGAAACTGTGCGGCAATCGCTCACCACGTTGGATGGGCAACAGAATCGCTTTGCTAGAATGAGGCCGATGGGGCGGCGCGATGGCTGAGCTGATCGAAACGATCGCAGCAGCGAGCGGACAAACGATTGCGGTTGACCGCCGCCCGGCGCTGCAGGACAGGCTGCAGCACAGGATTGTCCGCGCGGCGCAAAACAAGACAAGTGGGAGATTGAGGAAACCGATGACTGAGATTGTGTCTATACACGCGCGTGAAATTCTTGACAGCCGCGGCAACCCTACCGTGGAAGCCGATGTGATACTGGCAGACGGAGTGCGTGGACGTGCGGCGGTGCCCAGCGGCGCGTCCACGGGAGAGTTCGAAGCCGTCGAACTGCGCGACGGCGACAAGGAGCACTATCTCGGCAAGGGGGTACTGCAGGCGGTCGAGAACATCGAAAGCTCCCTCGCACCCGAGCTGACCGGCATGGATGCCAGCAATCAGAAGTTGATTGACGCGACGATGATCTCGCTGGATGGAACCGAGAACAAAGGGAATCTGGGTGCGAATGCAATTCTGGCTGTCTCGATGGCTTGCTCGCGAGCCGCGGCTGAAGCCCTGGGGCTGCCTCTGTATCGGTATCTGGGCGGCGTGAACGCCAGTCTGTTGCCGACCCCCATGATGAACATCCTGAACGGGGGAGTGCACGCGGACAACAACGTCGACTTCCAGGAGTTCATGGTGATGCCCGTAGGCGCGGAGAGTTTCTCCGACGCTCTACGCTGGGGCACGGAGGTCTTTCATACCCTGAAAGGCGTGCTGAAGAAGAAGGGTTACAGCACATCGGTAGGCGATGAGGGCGGATTCGCCCCGTCCTTGAAGTCCAATGTCGAGGCCATCGACCTCGTCCTGGAAGCCATCACTCTGGCCGGCTTCACTCCCGGTGACGATGTCGCAATTGCGATCGACCCGGCAGCCAACTCGTTCTACAACAAGGAGAAAGAAAAGTACGTCTTCCACAAGTCGGACAAGAGCGAGAAGAGCTCTGAGCAGATGGTCGAGTATTGGGAGAGCTGGATACGCGAATATCCCATCGTCAGCCTGGAAGACGGGCTGGATGAAAACGACTGGGCCGGCTGGCGGCTGTTGACAGAGAAGTTGGGCAGTAAAGTGCAGTTGGTCGGTGACGACATATTCGTGACTAACTCCAAGCGGTTGCAGCGCGGCATTGATGAGCAGGTGGGCAACTCGATCCTGATCAAGGTGAACCAGATCGGAACCGTGTCGGAGACGCTGGAAGCCATCGAGTTGGCCCGGCGGAACGGGTACACAACGATCATCTCGCACCGCTCCGGTGAGACTGAAGATACCTTCATCGCGGATCTGGCGGTAGCCACGGGTGCGGGGCAGATCAAGACCGGCTCGGCCTCGCGAACCGACCGCATCGCCAAGTACAACCAACTGCTGCGCATCGAGGAAGAGCTCGGGCAAACGGCGGAGTTTCTGGGCCTTGCTGCCGTGAACTGCGGGAGCTAGGGGATGGGCTCCGGCGGACGAAAGAGCGGGCCCGTACTTCTGACCATCCTGGATGGCTGGGGGTACCGCGCCGAAACTGACGCGAATGCGATTGCGCTGGCGCGGAAGCCGAACTACGACCGTCTGCTGCGTGAGTACCCCAATACGCTGATTCGCGCCAGCGAACAGTTTGTCGGTCTGCCCGGCGGGCAGATGGGCAACAGCGAGGTGGGGCATCTGAACCTGGGCGCCGGCCGTGTCGTGCGCATGGACATCAGCCGCATCGATACGGCGATTGCCGATGGCGAGTTCTTCGAGAATCCGGCCCTGGTC
>CAXUIM010000021.1:0-10264 GCA_964250885.1 uncultured Acidobacteriaceae bacterium
GGCATCCAATCGCCGGGCTCGATCCTGATGCCGGCGTCCAGGCGCGCCTGAAACTGCTGCTCTTCGGAGGAGAGCTCCTCACCGGAACGTACCTTGGTCGCTCCGGTATCTACGAGCTGTGCATACATGCGAAGCTCCTTCTGGGCCGAGTCGCCGCACGCTGGCAAAGCCCATGCAGGTCATTTGTACGGATACAGATATTCAGTTGTCAACCGAAATTGTGTAATGCTTTCCGCGATGGGAAATCCTTCCATGGTTCAGCTTCCCGGACGTGTAGCATGAGGTCCTGGACAGTCCTCGATGGCGCGTAAATTCAACAACCTGCAAGCCTGGGCGACGCGCGCGCTGCGCGACGACCCACCCCGCTCGAAATCGCTGATCCTCACCATTTTTGGCGACTCGCTGCATCCGTACACCTCTTCGATCCGGCTTGCCGACCTGATGAAGTTGTTGGAGCCTTTTCATATCAACGCCCAGTTGACGCGCACCAGCGCCTTTCGGCTTGCTGCCGAGCAGTGGCTGCACTCGCGCCGCGAAGGCCGGATCAGTCGATATGCGCTCACTCCGTCCGGCGTGGAGCGCGTGGAACATGCGTATCACCGCATCTACGACCCACCTTGGCCGGTGTGGGATGGAAGCTGGACGATTTTGATTGCAGGGCAGGAGGGGAGCAGCCCCGCGGCGCGCGCCCACCTGCGGCGTGAGTTGGAGTGGGCAGGCTACGGGCGGATCGCGGGGAAGTTGTATCTGCATCCCCGACCGGATGCGCTCGCGCTCGCTGAGGTGCTGAGGCGATTGAAGCGAACGGAAGATGTAGCTGTGCTGCGCGGGCGCGACCTGGATGGCTGGACCGGGAGCCGCGTTGCATCGTTCACGAGCAAATGTTGGAACCTCGACGGCGTCGCCGCGGATTACGATCACTTCATCAAACGCTATCGACCCGTTCTGCCGTTGCTCTCCACTCCACCGGACGCGCGAAGTGCCTTCGTGTTACAGACACTGCTCATACATTCCTTCCGCAGAATCGTCTTGCACGATCCGCGTCTTCCTGCGGCGCTTCTTCCGAACCACTGGCCAGGATATGCGGCGTACGATCTTTGCCGCGACATCTATCGGCAGACGTACCGCGGCGTGCTTACCTACTTGAACCAACACCTGGACCAGCCGCGCAGAAGCGATCTGCATCCCTCACCAGAGATGTTGCGAAGGCTGGGTGGCCTTGAATAACAGATATCCCCCGCGCGCTGAATTGACAACTACGAAGGCGGGTGAAGGGCTGTGTTCGGTGTGGCCGCGTTTCAGTCTCTGCCGGCTGCGCTTCGCTCAAAGGCGCTACTTCTTCTTCAGCGCTTCCAGCTCGTCCAACGTTCGCGGCCAGTCCTTTCCCAGCAGCCGGGACAAGCTGCGATCGGCTAAGACCTGCCCCCCGGTTTGGCACTGGGCACAATAGTTTGTCTCGTTATCGGCATACCGGATGCGTTGCACTGGCTGACCGCAGCGCGGGCACGGCTCTGCAAAGCGCCCGTGCACGGCCATGTCTTTGCGAAAGGCCGTGACCTTCTCCGGGAACTCCTTCCCTGCTTCCGCCGTCAGCCGATCGATCCAGAGTTGCAGGGTCTCGCGCGTCGCGCGGAACAGACGCTCCCACTCCGGCTGCGTGAGTTTATGGGTTTGCAGAATCGGAGAGAGTTGGGCGGCGTGCAGAATCTCGTCCGAGTAGGCATTGCCGATCCCGCTCAGGATGCGTGGGTCTGTGAGCGCCCGCTTCAAGGTCCGGTTCTCCGCCAGCAGCAGCGCCTGGAAGCTTTCGTCATCCAGAGCGAAGGGATCGACGCCCCCGGGATCGATGGCCTGCATCTCGTCTTCATTGCGGAACAGGTGGAGCGCCGCGCGGTGTTTCGCTCCGGCCTCGGTAAGAACCAGAGAACCCTGCGGGAAGTCGAAGGCCGCAAGTTGATTGCGCGCGCCGAGCTTGGCGCCTGTCGGCCGCCAGTGAAGACGGCCGGCAATCATCAGGTGCAGCACCATCCAGGTGCCGTTATCGAAGCCGATTGCGATACGCTTGCCAATTCTCCGCAGAGAACGTACCGTGTGTCCTTCAATCTGGTCGATTGTGGGATGGACCGTACGCAGCAGAAAGGGACTGGCCAGTCGCACCTTCATCAGCGGCTGGCCCACGATTCGAGCGTGAAGCGCGCTGAGATAAGCCGCAATATCGGGGAGCTCTGGCATGGAGCATGTCTCCTGCAGATGATGAGCGAAGCTTCGGTCTGCCGCGAAGAAAAACGGGCCGTGCCGGCTCTCATCCGCTTCACACAGTAACAGGAGAAATATCCTCGCTGCCAGCCTTCAGCGAAGCTGGAAGTGCCTGCAGTGGGGCTTGCGATTTCGCTTAATCTTCGCCTATGATGAGGTTTCAGGAAACTGCCCATGACCCACCAGAATAGGTGTGATATTCCGAACGGCATGGGTTTGCGAGCGGAGCTGAGCCTGCGCGGCCTGAATCTGGCGACTGAGAACGGTTTCCTATTCGAACGCACCGATGGAGCCATTCCGGGGATCATCTTCGGGCGCGCTGAGGACGGCCGACATGGGAACTTTCACCCTCTCTCTTTCCAGCGAATCTGCACTGATCCCGGTTGGGCAAAGCGCCTGGACAAGGTGCACACGGCGTCCAAAAGGCTTCGGTTTCGCTCCACCTGGCAGTGGAAAGAACTGGACTGTGCTCACAGCTCCGATGCATTGCTTATGAATATTTTTTGTTATCCCGAGGTGTTGCGCCTTGCGGGGGTGTGCGCCATGTTGGGAGTCGACTCAGATGCGGAGCCGGAGTTTGGATTTCGGCCGCGAACTCCTCTGATAGGCGAGAAACGCGACAACACCGAAATCGATCTGGCAATCGGAAACTTGCTGATCGAAGCGAAGTTGACGGAATCGGACTTCCAAAGCGCGCCGGCCAGCCTTATCACCCGCTACCGTGATCTGGACAGAGTCTTCCAGTACTCCGAACTTCCTTTACGCCATGGGAAGCACATTGGGTATCAGTTGGTGCGCGACACGCTCGCGGCTTGTGCTACCGGCCGCTCCTTCTGTGTCCTCTGTGACGCACGCCGTCCGGACCTGATGGAGACCTGGTATCGGGTGATCTGTGCGGTTAAATCGTTCGAACTTCGCTGCCGGCTCAAACTACTGACATGGCAGGAACTGGCTTCGGTGCTCCCTGACGACCTTCAGCGGTTTCTCGAGGCCAAGTACGGTATCTCTGCGGTTGCATCACGGCCGTTGTAGAGAGCCGGACCGCATCATCCTGGGTAGCGAAGTCCCTTGCGATCTCTGGCATCCTGGGCTGCGGGCACATCGAAAGACGGAATCGACCACCGATTGAGCGACACCAGTGCCGCGCTGAAGACACCCACCCGCACGCTCGTTTTTCCGACGTCAATTCCCAGCAAGACACGCACGCTGCTCTCCTCAGAAAATCCATTACAAAGCAAACTTCAGTTTGCCTTCTCTCTGCTCGCACCTTACGGCTCCAGCGAGGTAAGCTCCGGGCTAACCGGATCGGATGCAGCGGCGGTATAGAAGCCGGCAGCGATGATCAAAGCGGCGCCAAAGAGCATTGCCAGTGTGATCCGTTCATGCCATCTGAAGAAAGCGACGAGCGTGCCGGTGAATAGCTGGCTAGAGTGGTACTGCGATACCGTCGCAGCCGTGGCATGCTTCAGCGCGACGAAGAAGCAGAGGGCGCCCAGCACGGACAAGAGACCAGCGGCCGCCAGGACAAGCGCCAGCTTCGCGGTGAGCAGCCCCGCCTTCCAGATCATGCCGGCAAAGCCTGCCACGGCCATCAGCGCGCCGGAGCAAAAGGTCAGGCTTTCAGGCGCTTCGGTCTGGGTGAGAACCCTCGACCACACAATGTTCGTTGAGAAGCAAGCGACGCAAATGGGGCAGGCGACATATCCGGTCCAGCCGCCCGGTCGAGCTGAGTTCCAGGGGTTGACCGCGACCTTTACTCCGGCAAAGCCCACCAGGATGGCGAGTCCCTTCCTCGGTTCAAGCGCTTCCCGCAAAAGAACTGCGGCGAGCAGGGTGGTCACCGTCGGTGCGAGAAAGATAAGGATGTAGAACAGCGCCAGAGGTAAGCGCCGGACAGCAATCACGACCCAGAAATTGTTGATGAGGTCGAGGCAGGAGCGAAGCAGTTGTCGCGTGGGATCTCTCGGCCGAAGGACGGTCAAGTTCCCGCGCAAGAGGCCGTAGGCCAACAGGAGAATCACCTCCGCGAGCCGGACAAAGCCGATCACCTCCAAGGCAGGCAGGCCGGTTCCCACCTTCTTCAGGCTTGCGTCGGCCAGCACCCAGCAGGTATACCCAGCCAATGCCAGGCGGATTGGCCCACAATTGCAATGGTCTGCCCGGAGCCCGTCACGCCGGCGTTATATAGCGGCTGAATGTCATACTGCACGGCGAGGTCCAGAGGGTCGAGGTAGTAATCCTGACCCTCTGCCGTGGTGTACTGCGGAAGAGGCCGCCCCAGCTTCACGTTCGACTTCGGCCGAACGTCGGAGAGGTGCAAAACTGCCGTCACCAGGGGAGCCAAATCGGACGGCAACGAAAGCTCGCTTGCCGGGCCGAACTGAATACCGTCCAGCGTGCGGTACTGGTGCAAAGATGTGCCGAAGGTCGAGGCGACCTGATCCGCACTTCCAGAAAAGGTGATCCGGTCGCGGCTATGCCCTGTGCTCTCGATCTGGAAGCCCTGACCTCTCAATCCATCGCCGAATTTTCGACAAGTCGCCATCGCTGGCGTCGAAGCGGACTGCATGCTGTGCCGGCGTAAGCCAGCGATGGAACTGTGGCGACGCCGGATCCAGCCGAGCCGCCATCAGGGCGCGGAGATCGCTCTCCTGCGCCGGGGAGCGATTGAGAACGAGGGTAAGACCGTGAATGGGGGTGTTTCCAGGAAGCAGTCCTATGTCCCTGGCGCCGGCGGCCATTGCCAGCGGCGAACGTGATCCAGGCAGTACCGTCTGTCCACCGCCGAGGATCTCGCGATCTAGACGCGGTGCTGGGCTTTGAGCGATCGAGAATTTTCGACCCGCCCGCGCGTCAGCCGACGAGCACCGGCTCCCGTTCGAGCGTGATACCGAAGCGGCCGGCAACCGCGGCGACGACGGCTTGCTGCAGACGCTCGATGTCGGCGCAGGTAGCGCCGCCGCGATTGATCAGCGCCAGCGTATGGCGGCTCGAGATTCCGGACGCGCCGTCACGATAACCCTTCACAAAGCCGGCCTGCTCCAGCAGCCAGGCGGCTGGCAGTTTCATGACCTCCGGCCCGGCAGCCCAGTGGGGGACCTGGTCGGGCCGCAAACCGGCAGCCGCGGCCAAGGGGTCGAGTCGGTCTGCGGCGACAATGGGGTTTTTGAAGAAGGAACCAGCGCTGCGGCAGTCAGGGTCGCTCTCCACCAGCAGCATGCCCTTGGCGCGGCGGATCTCGCGGACGGTCCGGGCGACCTCAGCCAGGGTGGGCTGCACGCCGTCCGCGAAGCGCCGCTGCAGATCCGCGTAGCGCAGGTTGGGCGCTCCATCCCGACGCAGGCGGAAGCGCACGCGGGTGACGATAAACCGCCCCGGCTGATCGGTGTTGAACAGGCTGGCGCGGTAGCGGAAGCGGCAGTCGGCGTTGCCGAGTTCCACCCAGGCCTCGCCGCGGCTGGAGTCAGGGCGAAGGCTCGAACCAGGGTCGCCGCTGGGATCAGGGCGGACGCTCGAGTGCGGATCGCGCTCGTACGCCACTCCCAGGTCGAAGGCGCGAACCGACTCGATGGTCTCGGCCACCTCCTGGCCGTAGGCCCCGACGTTCTGAACCGGTGTTCCTCCCACCGAACCGGGAATACCGGCCAGGCATTCGATTCCGGCCAGGTTGCGGGAGATAGCGTAATCCACCACCGCTTCCCAGGGCTCGCCGGCGGCGGCATCGAGGCAGGCGAACCCCGCCGCGGTCTCGGTCCGCGGGCCGCAGTCGGTCAGACCCCGGAGCGCAATTTGCAGCACCAGGCCGTCGAAACCGGAGTCGCGCACCAGCAGGTTGCTGCCGCCGCCCAGCACGAACAGCGCAAGGCCGCGGTCGCGGGCCCAGGCTACCGCCGCCACCACATCCTCTTCGCCGCGGGCGATCGCGAAGAAACGTGCGGGACCACCGACGCCCAGGGTGGTGAAGGGAGCGAGCGGCACATGTTCGCGAATCGAGAGCCCGGAGAGCAACACGGTTTTGAGGGTACAACAGGCCAGGTCCCAAGGGCCGCCTCCACGGGAGCAAATCGCAGATTCTGGTGCGTCCGCGACGGGCAAAGTACAATCGAATTGCAAGCAGGTTCGAGTCTGCGATTTCAGGAGGCGAAACGATGTATCCAGAGTTGATGATCATTCCCATGCGCGAGGAGCTCACCAAGGCGGGTATCGCGGAAGCGCGGTCGGCTGCGGACGTCGATGCGGCATTATCCAGGCCGGGCACCACGATGGTGGTAGTGAACTCGATCTGCGGCTGCGCCGCGGGCAAAATGCGGCCGGGAGTGCGGCTTGCGCTTCAGCATTCCGTAAAGCCGGACCAGTCGATCACGGTCTTCGCCGGCCAGGACCGGGAAGCCACGGACCGGGCCCGCAGCCAATTCCAGGGTCACCCGCCGACCTCGCCCTCCATCGCCATCTTCCGCGACGGCCAGCTGGCGTACCTGATGCAGCGCTCCGCGATCGAGACCTCGACGGCGCCCGCCATCGCGCAGGAACTCACGCGAGCCTTCGACGCCTACTGCGCCAAATCGGTCGCGTAAGAAACGGTCGCGTCGTAGCGGGCCGGCAGAATCATATCGAAGCGGCTGCTCCTTATGGGTGGCCGCTTTCCATTTGCCGGGCTGGAGAATTCGCCGGTCTGGGAAGTCACCGTCTGGAAGTCACCGTCTGGAATTCACCGTCTGGAATTCAAGGTTCTGGGAATTCGAGGTTCTGGGAAACGGCCCCGAACCCCAAAGCTCCGCTGCGCAACCACAGCAAAAGGCCCTCAACTTTCGCCGCCGCGAGCCGATGAAGCGGCTATGGCTTCTTTCAGCAGCACACAAGTTGTTCGCGGGGCCGCGCCGGCTACGGCCCAGGTCCATACCCAGATCCAGTCCCGAAGCCGGATCCAGAACTGCGATGCGCGCGCTACCTGCGATGCCAGCGCGGTGACGCAGGTGTTGCTCGGCCCCAGCACTGCAATGTCCCAGCTTTGGGCGAGGCTGCAGCGCGTGGCGCCATACTTCCGTACGGCCCTGCTCACCGGAGAGCAGGGTGCAGGTCAGGAGGCGGTGGCCCGCGCTCTGCATGAGCTGTCTCCTCTGCATGCGCGGGCGTTCGCGGTGTTCCCCGCAGCCGAGGCTGAGTCACGCCTGGCTCATGAGGACGCCCGCAGGGCCGCCGTCACGCTGGGAACGATCTATCTCCCCGAGCCGGAAGCTCTCTCCCGGGCTGCACAGACCGGTTTACTGGCTCTGCTGCGGGAGCGCGGTTCCACGGCGCCGCGCCTGGTGAGCTTCGCCGAGCACGGCCTGCGGCCGCTGGTACCCTCCAGTGGCTTCTCGTCCGAACTGGCCAACTCCCTGGGGGCCCTGCCAATCGAGGTTCCGCCGCTGCGCGAGCGCGGCGACGATCTTCCCCTGCTCGCCGGGCACCTGCTTCGCCGCCAGGCCGAGAGGCTCAGCCTGCGGGCGCCCGCGTTCGCCGCCGATTTCTTTGACATAGCCAGCCATCTGCCCTGGCCGGGCAATCTCAACCAGCTGCAGGCCGCGCTCGCTTGGCTGCTGGAGCACAGAAGCGTCAGCATGCTGCACGGCGAAGATCTCAAGGCAGCCTTGGACGCGCTCGCGCACACGCCCTCGGCCACCGATGTTCCCCCGACCAGACTGGTGCGGCTGGACCAGATCATTCGCGAGCAGGTGCAAGCGGTTCTGATGGCCTGCAATGGAAACAAGCTGCGCGCGGCGGAGATCCTTGGCATCAGCCGGTCCACCCTGTATCGCATGCTTAGCGCCACGGGGTCGAACTGGACGCCGGACCGCAGGTAGAGCGGTCCCCCTGGCGGGGAATCGCAAAGCCCAGCCTTTATTCAACTGGTGAGACAGAGGACAACAAAATAGCCGGCGCCCCGAGAAGATAGCCGAGTCCCGACTGTGCAGCCCAGGAGGACAGGAACGGCCACACTGAATTGATGAAGTAGAGAGTGATCCACTGCGTCAGACCAGTAACGCCCCGGCCTCCCGTTCGGCTCTGACTTCCGCAGCCATTCAGAGGTCGCAGCATCGACCTTCTTTGTCTTGACGAAGTTAATCTACAGGCTTCGATTGTGAATCCAGCCGAAACGGCGTGCCGGCTCTGCAACACAGAGCCCTCAGCCTACTTGAGGAGTTTCGAGGGCTGCTTACAGGGCGTGGTGAGTACGCTACAATTGCTGCCGTTATTTGGGGCTCTTCTTGACTGCGATCCGGTGAATGGCACTGCGGAGAAAGAACGCTACAGCAGCATACAAAAGACAGTTTAGTACGGCCGCTATTAGGGTTAGAGTGACGCCAAGGGGCGTACTCCTCCATTCCAATGAAAGAATAATTGAGGAGGGCCATAAGATGTACATGAGATCGGCAGAACCTAATTTTAACGCGCCTGCCACATCAAACCAGAGAAGAGCCAGAAACAAAATAGTTATTAGAAGCCCGACCATAGCTCCGACTAATAGGGTTGATCTGACGGTCACAGTTCGGTATCTACCTTCCATGAAAAATTTGAATTAACCGCCAGGACTCACATTGGAGAATCTCTCCCGCAGGCCGATGGTATCCTCCTCTGCATGCGGAAGCTTTCCGTTCTGACCTCGTTATTCATTCTGCTCGCCTCTCTTCCGGCGGTAGCGCAGATCGCTTGTCCCATCGCGTTGACGGACGGGCGTACGGATCGGGACGCTATCAGGTTGTCGTTGAGGAATAAGGGCAAAGTCCCAATCGAGCAATTCAGCCTCTCCTGTTCACCGCCGGCGAATCTCAAAACTCGCAGCGCTGTCTGCCATTCACAGGCCGGCATCTTCTATCCAGGAACACCGTACTGGATCACTGTGCCGTACACGGGTGCGCAAGGGCGCAGCATCACCGTGTCGGTCCAGACCGCCCAACTGGCTGGCGGAGACATATGGACCTCGCGGTCCTCCGATTCCTGTCGGACGCTCAGAATTACCCAAAGGCATTAGCGCCCACATCGTCAAGTGTCGCGTAACCAGGCGCTCTCAAAGGAGATGTGGTGCGTCGATCATTCGGACCCATCCTCACGTTCCTCGTTTTGCTCGTCGTCTTCAGCACATTTGCAGGCGCGCTTCTGGTAGCCACTCGCGGCCCTGGAGGAATGCTGTACCTAATATTCTTTGAGTGGACGCCGGGCCTGGCTGCACTTCTTACATTCACGCTCCATCCACAAAGCCTGAGCACTCTGAAATGGCGCTGGTTGTCCATCCGAGAGACCCTCGGCAGCTATGCGCTTCCTCTGATCTATATCCTTCCGGTTTACGTGCTGACCTGGCTCTTGCTCCGTGGCTCCTTTGCGCCTTCGTCTTTCATGAAGAACAGTTCCACTACAGTAGGCTTCCCGCTGCAGCCCCGCCTGGCAACGTTTGGGCTCTTCGTGCCTCTCAGCCTTACCTTTGGACTGCTAACCCGTTTCCCTTACACGCTCGGTGAGGAGCTGGGCTGGCGAGGTTTCCTGATGCCGGCGCTTCGGGAGCGGTACGGCTTTGTACCGGGATGCCTGATCACCGGGGCGATCTGGGCCGTCTGGCACTACCCGTTGTTGTACGCTTTTGGCTTGTTCTCCGGCCCTCACGCACACACCCGGATCCCGTTCTTTACGATCATGGTCATCGGTCTGTCTTTCGTATTCGGCTGGCTGAGATTGAAAACGGATAGCCTATGGCCCTGCGTCCTCATGCACGCGAGCCACAATGCTTTCCTGCAAACGTTCTTCGATCCTCTGACAGCTCAAACTGACAAGACTGTTACTGTCACCTCTGAGTTTGGGTGGGGCCTCATGGTCACTGTCTGGCTGGCAGCCGTCTGCGTGACGGTCGCTCAAAAGCGGACGGCGCTGGAGACCGTGAGATAGACCCAGTCACTCCTCACTCCTTCGAACGTGTTCCTGGCCGCACTCTTCTTCGACATTGAGGACAGCGTTGCGTTTGGGGATATCCCAGAGA
>CAXUIM010000021.1:10364-17486 GCA_964250885.1 uncultured Acidobacteriaceae bacterium
GGGGGAACCACAAGCATCTTCAGTTGCGTTTACGGTCTTCTCTTGAAGGGGCTGCTGTTTACAGACGCCGACCGCATCGTGACAATCTCCGATACGCATCCGCAACTGAAGGGCACGATTGAAGCTTCCTTCCCCGAATACCTGGACTGGCGCACCCAGCAAACAAGCTTTTCACAGATGGCCGCTTACGCAGATCGAGGTACGGCAGTCCTCAGCTTTGACGGGAAGTCTCAACAAGTTCACCAGGTTCTCGCTTCCGGAGACTTCTTCACCCTGCTTGGCACAGGGGCGCGGCTTGGGCGAGTTCTCCAAATGCAAGACAATCGTCCCGGTTCAGATCACTGTCAACGGGCTTTATATTGGGCGAGGTCGATCGAGGGGAAATCAAACTCCAAACGGAAACGATCGCCAATCGGGTATGTGGTGAAGGCGAGTTGATCTCCAGGGCAGACCGTGCCCCCAAGCTGTATCACTTCCTGTACGACAGGGTCTGGTGTGGTGCCGGCTGGTACAACCCGGAGAGTTGAAGACGCCCGATGGCCCTGGCGCGAGCTATCACAAGGTCCATTGATGATCGACTCCTCGACTCTGGTTTGGGCAAGACTTTGATATCCGTATCGGCATACCGGCGTTGGGCCACTGAGAACACAGGAGCCATCTCCGGGAGCGCGAAAGACCCTGGCAGCGACGACCCTCCGCGGAACCCCGGCTGATATCTTCTCAGCAACAAACGACAGATGCACATGCGCGCCAATGCCTCGCGCACGGGCGAAGACAACTTCTGGCACGAGAACCGCTATGCCGCTCGCATCTACGGTCACCGAACGCCACGGGGATTCGTAACGAAGCCCGGGAGCGTGGATGTCAAGAAGAGCGTTGGGATCATGAATTCGTTCTGTCGGCTGCAGTCCTTCCACGTGGACGGGTAGATTGATCTGGACCATCCCATTCGGGACTGTTTGATCTTGATCTTCGGAATCGAGACGGACTGGACCGGAGTTGCGCACCAGTTGCAGCGAGTTCCGAGACGAGGACGGATAGTGCATCCGAATCAGAGCCTTGACTGGAGATCCGAAGTAGGCTTTTACATACCCTGCAAATAGTCCAACGAATACGACGAGTACACCGACGGATGCAGCACGAGATCGCATTGTGTCACGGAAGGCAAATTGATACAGCAGGATGCCGATCAGCAAAACACCGAACGTGATTGAGAAAATCGCAAAGACAAAGGGCGGCTCCATCCTTGAGCCTGCCAGTGTAGAGACCACCGTCAACAGACCAACCCAGAGGGCCAGGACTCCGGCCGACGTCATAAGAGCCGCTGCGAGTGTGGATGTGACAGCCGCGACGAGTGTCATGGGCAGCCAGAGAATCAGAGCAAAGCTAATAAGAGAGATGGCCATTCCTCGAAGTGATTGAGCCGGATTGAGGCCTGCATCGAGCAGAAGCGACCACTGCATCGCGATGAATGGAAGAACGATGCAAAGGAGGAGAAAGGATAGCTTGGCGCCGAGGAGGGAGACCCAACGATAGGGTCGGGTGATCCAGAACTGTTCTTCTCCGACCAGCGCCTCGTCTTGCACAACGCGCACGATCAAGACGAGCCACGTGATGGGTATGAGCACTCTAAGAAGTGCAAAGAATACGTGCAGCAAGCTGCGGGGTGAGGACACTCCCGGCCAGGTATGGGGCGCGACAAGGCTGAACGCGATAAGTAGAGCAGCGTAGAGCGATAGCTCGGCCCAAAGGTGACGAACATCTTTTTTGAGGATGTGGAGAGATTCCATCATGCGCGGCTCCGGTCATCGGAACGATTCGCTTTCACAAGCGCGAGAAATATCGTACGCAAGGTCATGGGCTCTGTTTCGACGCGGATTGCGTCGCTGAAGAGACGGCTCACTTGCTCTTCTGGTGATATCTGGACTGCCTGGGTGTGAATGAATCGGAGCACATGTCCTGAGATTTCAGGCAGCAGCCACTCCGTCGGCAGATTCTTAAGAATCTGACCAGAAGGAGCCGTTCCTGAAAACGTGACGGTTATTTCACGAAAACGAGTCGTAAGCGTGTCCATCGACTCCGCAAAGAGGAGTTTCCCCTGGTGCAGAAATGCAACGTGCGTGGCAAATGACTCGATCTCTCCCAGATCGTGCGAAGAGATCAGGATCGTGGTGCTGCTATCCTCCTTATCGTTGAGCCGGTCGAGCAAGGTTTCAATGAGTTCGTCCCTCACAAGTGGGTCGAGACCCGAGAAAGGTTCGTCCATCAGAATGATGGGAGGATGAAAGGCGAGCACGCTGGCGAGAGCCGCTTTCATTCGCATCCCGCGGCTGAGATGTTTAAGCTTTCGGTCGCGAGGTAGATCTAAATCGGCGAGCAGACTACCTTCGCTCCATGTCGGGTAGAACGGGCGTAGATAGTTCATGAAGTCTTGCACCGTCATCCACTCGGGCATCTCCTGATTCTCGGAGACGTATCCGATCGATCGAAACGATTGCCCCGCAAGGGTGGAGGTCGGTTTTCCGAGCATGCTGGCGCTTCCGCCAGTCGGCTTGATGATGTTCAGCAGGAGCTGTATCAGGGTTGTCTTACCAGCGCCGTTATGCCCCACGAGGGCAAAGATAGAGCCGCGAGGGATGACCAGGTCGAGTGGATGCAGCACCTGTGTACCCCCGAAAGTCTTACTTAGCTGGCGGGCTACAATCGCTGGAGCCAGGTCAGTCATTTGGTCCTCCCTTGGGACGAACGGATAACAGTTTCCAGTGACGCCTAATCGCTGCTAAAACGTCGTCGACTTCTATCGAGAGGCGCTTCGCTTCAACAACCAAGCTCTCGATGTGGCGGCCGAGTAGTTCCGTTCGTTGGTTTGCAGTGGAGTCAGGCAGGTCTGCGACCACCGTCCCGATGCCGGGTCGTGACTCAATCAGGCCATCGCTGAGCAGTTGCGCGATCACTTTATGAGCCGTGTTGGGATTGATTTTCAACTCACGCGAGAGGGTGCGTACGGACGGGAAGGAGTCTCCGGCACGAAGCTGCCCGGCGACGATTGCGCGGGTGGCCGCGTAGACCACCTGTTCATAAATCGGGATGCCCGGAAGCACTTTCAGCTGGAATGGAACCACAGCTGTACTATTACACCTAGTACGCCAGCGAAGGCAAGCTCAATCGCAAGAGCCGGCTGAACCAACCTTCCAAGTCAAGCGAAATGCGCGAGGACGCAGACAATGGGTTCACCACATCGCTACACAGGCCCTATCACCTCTGAGTTTGCGTGAACCTCATGTCAGCCTTGGCAACCGTCTGGATTACGGTAGCTCGAGAAGCCAGGCGCTTCTTCGCGACGCGATAATTCACGCTTCGGGTAGAGAAGCCAAAGGTCGTTGCAACCCGGAGGCGCCCAGTTCGGAGCGCCCAGCTTGCCGGCCGTGACGCTACTCCGTTCGCAACGCACGCGCTGGCTCTATAGAGGCCGCGCGCAACCCTGGACCAGCCGAGGCAGCCACGGTCAGCAGGAGCATAATCAACGAGCCCGTCACAATGACAAGCGGATCAAGTGGCTCGACCTCGAACAAAAACGAGCTCAGCAGGCGCGTAAAGAGAACCGCCAGCAAAGCGCCCACACCGCAGCCCACCAGACCCAACTTCGCCCCTGAGGTGACGATCAGGCTCAACACACGCGACCGTCGAGAACCCAGCGCCAGCCGTATCGCCATCTCCTGCGTGCGCATTGCCGCGGAATAAGCAATCACGCTGTAGATGCCGAGCACCGCAAGCAGGACAGCCGACGCCGCGAACCCTGAGATAAGCAACGCATTGAAGCGGCGCGGCGCTTGCCCTTCTTCCACGATGCGATCCATCGACTCTACCTGGGTGAGGGCCAGCTGAGGATCGATAGACCGGACAACGCTCCGGAGGACGTCCGTCATCTGCTCCGGAGCAAGAGAACCACGCAGAACGATGACACCGTTATTACCGTTCAAGAGGTCTGGTGGCGCAAATGAACCGAATGAGAGCGCTTGTTGGCCGGCGGGCTGGTAGATCTGATCCTGTATCGGGGCATCGGCTGTACTCTGCCTGACATCTCCGATCTCGCCGACTACAGTCATCCAGGGCGTAGGCGACTCAGGCAGCCCCCAACGCAATCGTTTGCCGACAGGATCCTGACCGGGCCAATAGCGATTCGCCAGCGCATGATTGACAATTACAACCAGCGGAGACCCAGCCCGATCAGCGTTCGTGAAATCCCGTCCCCGCAATAGAGGAATGCCCATCGCACTGAAGTAGCTGCCTATCACCTGGGCTGGCCACGACATGTTCAGGCCGCCGCCTTTGGCCGGAACATATCCCTCGGCAGTAAAGGAGGAGGTGTTGTTCTGCCCCGCTGCTGGCAATGTGGACGTGATGCCTGAAAAGTCAATTCCCGGCGAGTGTTGGAGCTTTTGCAAGACGGCCTCATTGAAGCCGTCCACACTCGCCTGAGTCGGATAGAGCTTTTGCGGCAGATCGTAGGCCGCCGTGAGCTTGTGATCCGGGGAAAATCCCAAATCCACATTTCGCAGATTCTCGAAGCTTCGCAGCAAAAGACCGGACGCAATCAACAGCACCAGCGCTACCGCCGTTTCTGCAATAACCAGAGCCGAGCGAAGCCGGATACTGTTGGCGCCAACCGTTCCGGTGCGCCCGGCTTCCTTGAGTACATCGCTGATACGGGTACGTCGCGCTGCAAGCGCCGGAGCCGCTCCGCACAGCAAGCCCGTAGCCAGTGCCAGACCGAATGCGAAGATCTCCACTCGCCAGTCGAGATTGATAGAGCTGATACGGGGCAGCGTTTCAGGCAACAGCCTCAGTCCGATACGCAGCGCCAGCCATGCCAGCAGCAAGCCCAATGCGCCCCCTGCAATACTGATCACCAGCGCTTCGGACATGATTCGCCAGAAGATGGTCCTGCCGCTTGCACCTAAGGCAAGACGGACAGCAAGTTCACGGTTCCGGCTCACAACCCGCACCAGCAGCAATCCAGCAAGATTGGCGCATGCGATCAGGAGGACGACGGTCACCGCGAAGAACAGGGTTTGCACCAAGGGTCTGGCCTGGGCCACCGTAGCTTCAGAAAGCAACCGAACCACGGGACGAATGCGAAGACTTGCAATTGCTGCGGGGAAGCTCCTCATGATTTCGTCTGAAACCCGTTCTGAATTCTGCTGCGCTTCCGCTATCGTCACACCGGGCTCAAGGCGGCCCACCATGTGAAAGTTCCAGTTCCCAAGTTCCTTCACAAGTTCACTTTGAGTAAAGCTCATCGGCACCCAGAGCTCGCTCTGGCTCAGATGGCCCGGCACAAGGGGGAACTCAAACTGGCGCGGCATGACTCCGATGATCTCGTACGGCTTCCCGTCGAGGGTTATGTCTCTTCCCAGGATGTGCGGATCACCATTGAAGCGGCTGTGCCACATCTGGTAGCTGAGCACAGCCACCAACTGACCGCGATCATCCTCTTTCTGCGTGAACACGCGCCCGAGCGCAGGAGCGACGCCGAGAACTGAAAACGTGCTCGCGGTAAGGCGGGAGGCATTGATCTCGGCAGGCTCATCTCCCCGTGTGAACGCAAAGCTTGTCTGCTCATATGCACTGAGCGCAGAAAATCCCCGGGCGTCCTGAGCATACAGGTGCACTCCTACAGCGGTGGTGCCAATAGGGTCATCGCCGGCGCCTTCAATAACATCGGCAAGAGTGACCAGCCTGTTCGGCTCTGCAAAAGGCAGGGGCCGCAGCAGGACGCCTTCTACAATCGAGAAGATTGACGTCGTCGCTCCAATTCCAGCTGCCAGCGTCAGAAGTGCTGTCAGCGTTAACAAAGGCGATTTGCCAAGCAATCGCAGGGTCGACCGCAAACTCTCCCAGACAGCGAACATGATGAGCTCCCAGCTTCGTTTGGCACAATCTATGCACGTCACGGGCCAAAGTGAAAGAACCAAATTTTTGTGGCGGGATCGGGACCAAAGCCGTCATGGTCGGTCATTGCGGGCCAACTCCCTGTCCGGAACCGAACAGAACTGTCCAAAATTGATCACTGGCATAGAGTCCGTTGAAGGAACGGCGTTGAAGCCGCTCGGCCGAAAGGGTTAGTGTGGAGCGTCTCCGGTCCGACCCGGTCGGGATGGGACCGCGACCGAAGCGCATTTGATAGCCTTGCAGGATGTACTCCCCTGGCACGGTCGCACACAGTACTTCCGAACACGACAGGCGAGAGCCCAGTCACCGCACCGAATCCGCACAGGCGGAGAAGCCCGGCATCCCCGTGAGCGGTCTTCGCGTTGCTGTGTTGGGAGCCGGGAAGATGGGCGGCATCCTGCTGCAGGCCTTTCTGCGCAGCGGCCTGTTCACACGCCAGCAGATCGCCGCCACAGTTGCGCACCAGGAGCGGGCCCATCTGCTCGGTGCACGGCTGGACATCGCGGTAACCACCAACAACCTGCAGGCGGCGCAGGATGCCGACGTGATCCTGCTGGGCGTCAAGCCACAGCAGATGGAAGCTGTGGTGCGTGAGATTGCGCCGGCTCTGGCTGTGTCTCCGGCCGCGGCTGCCGGTTCCGCGGGATCCGCGCACAACGAGCCGGCGCGCGCCAAGCTGTTGATCTCCTTCGCTGCTTCGGTCAGGACCCGCGCGATCGAAGAGGCCGCGGGCCAACCCGTCGCGGTCATCCGGGCCATGCCCAACACCCCGGCCATGCTGGGCGAGGGCATCACAGCGCTGTGCCGCGGACAACATGCCAGCGACGAGCAGCTGGCGCTCGCGCAGCGTATCTTCTCCACCGTAGGCCGGACGGCCATTGTCGATGAAAAGCACATGGACGCGGTGACGGGCCTGTCCGGATCCGGCCCGGCGTTTCTGTACATCATCATCGAGGCGCTGGCCGAGGCCGGAGTGAACGTGGGCCTGCCGCGCGATACCGCCACACTGCTGGCCGCGCAGACCGCCTACGGCGCCGCGAAGATGGTGCTGGAGACCGGCTCCCACCCGGCGCTGCTCAAGGACGAAGTAACGACGCCGGCCGGATGCACGGTCGACGGCATCCTGGAGCTGGAAGAGGGCGGCCTGCGCGTCACGCTGATCAAAGCCGT
>CAXUIM010000021.1:17586-25890 GCA_964250885.1 uncultured Acidobacteriaceae bacterium
GGCATGGTTACGCTGTTATTGCTCTAGAATCGATTGCATGAGCAGCACCGTGATCTCAAGCGCGAGCGAAGCCCGGGAGGGCGATGCGTCTCCTCCGCGGCTTGACGCGCCGGGCAGCCGCGCCCTGCCTTCCTTTGCGGCGGCGGTGCTCGGATTCATGGTGCTCGTCATCCTGGAGGGCGCCGTAGTACGCGCTACCGGGTCGGGTGCGGGCTGCGGCAATCACTGGCCGTTATGCAACGGCGACTTCTTCCCCCATCATCCTCGCCTGGCTACCGTCATCGAATACACGCACCGCTCGCTGACCGCGGTGCTGACCACCCTGATCGCACTGCTCATCGTCTGGACCCTGCGGGCCTGCCGCGTTGGGGAGCGCGCCCGGCGCGCCGTGGTCTGGTCGGGCGTGCTGCTGCTCAGCGAGGCGTTCCTGGGCGCGGTACTGGTTAAGGGCGGCTACGTCGAGCGCAATACCTCGAACGCGCGGGTCTTCGTGCAGTGCATCCACTTCACCAACACCATGCTGCTGGTGGCGGCGCTCACGCTCACCTGGTGGTGGCTGCGGGAGCGCGCACGGCCCATGGACCTGCCGGCAGAGACGCCACACCGATGGCGAGCGGACACCAGAAGCCTGGCCTGGCTGGCGCTGGCAGCCACGGTCGTGGTTGGCGCGACCGGCTCTGTAGCGGCACTGGCCGATACGCTCTTCCCCTCACCTTCACTCGGCGTGGCGCTGACCCAGGACTTCGCGGCAACGGCGCCGTTGCTGGTACGCATGCGCTGGCTGCATCCGGCGGCGGCGCTCGCGGCGCTGACCCTGGCCATCTGGCTCAGCCTCGGAGTCGGCCCGCGCGCCGGGCGCTGGGTCCTGACGCTCATTGCCGCGCAGTTTGTCCTGGGTGCAGCGGACGTTCTTCTGCTGGCGCCTGTATGGATGCAGGTGCTGCATCTGCTCGGCGCCGACCTGTACTGGATCGCACTGGTGGTGGTCTGCTCGCCGGCCCTGACACAGTCACCGGCCCCGGGTCGTCAGGAGCAACTTAGCCGAAGCTGACAGCGGGAATGGGGACCCCTCCCTTAGCCCCGGGTGAGATGGAGCGCAACAAGCTGTCGCGCGATTCCACCGGATCGAACGCCTGGCGGCGAGCTTTGGCGTGCAGCGTGGCCCAGCCGGGCCGATCGCGCTGTACGGCGGCCCGGAGATCTTCCTCAAGCGCCTGGACCGGCTCTTCACCGTTCCCTTAAACCTGCCGCCGGACACGCGGGCCTGGTCGAGAGAACACGATCTGTACACGTTCGCTGCGCCCCGCAACGAGTTCCCTGCAAACTGCTCGATTGATCCGAGACATGCGGCCAATCTCCTGGATAGGAGATGGGCCGATGGGAGTTTCATCCGTTGTGGGCGTACTCGCGGTCGCCCTTTCTGCTTCGCTGCACGCAGAGACGCAGAGCAGCTGCCGAGGAGGCGCTCGCATTGAAGGCCTGGTTACGGATCCAACCGGGGCCATCATTCCCGGAGCCCAGGTGCGAGTCGCCAATGGACCGGGTTCGACTACCGATTCCAGCGGTCGATATGTAATCCCCTGCGCCCCGGCCGGCCGTGTCGACCTGAACGCACGCGCCGTGGGCTTCGCCGAAACTACGCTGCGCGTGCCCTCGCCGGCCGGACAGGTACAGCAATTCAATATCCACTTGAACATCGCGTCGGTGCAATCGGAGATCGCCGTCGACGCGGACAGCGGTTCGGACTCCGATAGCCCGGGTGGACCTGTGGCTCTGGGCTCCAGAGAAATTCAACAACTGGCCGACGATCCAGACGATCTGCTGCGCCAGCTCCAGGTTCTCGCCAGCGCACAGGGCGGAGATCCCAGCACCACCACGATTCGCGTGGACGGGTTCCAGAACGCAAGCGCTCTGCCGCCGAAGAGCTCGATCGCCTCCATCCGAGTCAACCCGGACCTGTTCTCGTCCGAGTACCAGTTCCCTCCCTTCGGTGCGGGTCAGATTGAGATCACCACCAAACCCGGCGCGGACGGTTTTCACGGGGCGCTCTTCTTCGCCGACAGCGCCCAAAGCTTCAATGCGACCGATCCCCTCTCCGTGACCGCAACTCCGGCCAGTAAGCGCCGCTACGGCTTTGAATTCAGCGGCCCAGTAATTCGCAAGAGAAGCGGCTTCGCTCTGGCGTTGGAGAAGAGGGACATCGACGAATTCAACGTCGTGAACGCGGTGACGCTCGATTCCGCCTTCTCACCGGAGGCTGTACACGAGGCCGTCGCCGCTCCGCAGCAGCTTTGGATTGCCTCCGCCCGCGTGGACCTGCAGACCACAGCCAACATCACCTCTACCCTCTCGTTCTCCGCCAACCACAGCCAACTCAGCAACGAAGGAGTCGGTGGGCTGAACCTCCCGGAGGCGGGATACACCGGCGTGAGCACCGAATATGATCTGCGCTTTTCAAACTCGCACGTGCTGAACTCCAGGACCCTGCACGAGACGCGGATCGGCTTCAGTTGGAAACGGGCGCGGGATATCCCGGCTTCGGCTGCAGCCGCGGTCCAGGTCGCAGGCTATTTCAATGCGGGCGGAAGCACAGCGCAGAACCGGAATCGCCGCGAGCGGGACCTCGAGATCGATGACGATCTTCTGCGCACCCAGGGACGGCACGAGATCAAGATCGGAGCTCAATCTCTCGGGCTCTTGGTTCACGACTTCGATCCGGACACGTTCAACGGCGCCTACGTCTTCGGGGGAGGCCTCGCGCCTGTTCTCAATGCGAACAATCAACCTACCAGCGCCAGCGAGACCATCACGCCGCTGGAGCAATATCGCCGTACGGTGCTGGCTCTTGCCGGTGGGCAAAGTACCACCTACCAGATAACGGCCGGAGATCCGGTCGTGCCGCTTACGCAATGGCGCCTTGCTGTGTATGTGCAGGACAACTTCAGACTCTCCGAACGGCTTACAGTGAACGGCGGCTTCCGTTATGCGTTCCAAACAACTCCGGACAGTTTCGCCAACTTCGGCCCTCGAGTTGGAATCGCCTGGACGCCGGACAGGAAACAAAAGTGGAGCTTCCATCTCCGCGCCGGGCTGTTCGACAACTCACCGACAGCGTCTCTTTACGCCAGCAACGTAGCGCGCCTGAACGGAATCAGGCAACAGCAAGCCACCGTTTACTCGCCCGGCCTCTTGAGCCCACTCACGCCGTTCAGCGGATCCGTCGAGGTAACATCCATCTTTCAGTTCCCGCGCTCCTCGCTGGCCCAGAATCGCACCTTCGCCGCATACGCGAATGCGGAGCATGAGTTCGCGCATCAATGGCATGTACGGGCCAACCTGTACTGGGGTACGGACTACGACCTCGTGCGTGCGAGTAACATCAACGCACCCCTCATCCCTAGCAGCGTGGGAATGGCGCCCGACCCCACGGCGGCTCTGCTGGCGCCCCGGCCAGTCGCGGCCAACGAGAACATCCTTCAGTACGGGAACACGGGTCACCTCGAGGGCCAGGTTGAATCCTTTCATCTCGATCAGCAAAGCTCTAAACGCTTCGGCCTCACCGCCGATTACGGACATATGCACTTCAAATCGAATGTGGGAGACGATGACCTGTCGCTGGATACCCCGCAGTCCACCTACAGTGGCCTTGGCGATTCCTCACGGGTGGACTGGCTCGCGTCGAATCACGTTTCGGTAACCGGAAATCTCGCTCTGCCGGGGAAGGTGAAGTTCTCCGAAATCTTCTACGCGCGCAGCGGTCTTCCCTTCAACATAACTACCGGAACCGACAACAATGGCGATGGAGATTTCACCGATCGGCCAGGCTATGCTTCCCTTCCTGGGCCCGGCGTCTACGCCACGCGGTATGGGCTTATGACACCGGATGTCATCAATGGGAACGTACCGCGGAATCGCGGAACGATGCCTGCGGTCATCCACCTGGATACCGATCTAAGCCGGGCGTTTGTTCTAAACCCAAAGAGCAAAGACCACCTGCGAACCCTGGACTTGGAGGCGCGCAGCGCGAATCTCGTGAACCACACCAACGTCATCTCGGTGAATTCGGTTCTCTCTTCCTCGGCCCTGGGTCAGCCTCTCACGGCGGAGACGGCGCGCCGCCTGGAGCTGGGGGCGCGCTTCAGCTTCTGAGCATTGCTCGAGTAAGCCTAACGGACGCGACTTTCTGCAGTAAGTTCCAAAGCCGTGACAGTAGCGTAGTTGACCGCGGGAACGAACGACAGCAGGATTTTGCCTTGGTGGTTCGGCTCCAGACCATGGAACGTCATCGTCATCGCCCTGAGACTGCCTCCGGCTTGCTTGTAGATATCGAAATCGCGGAGCAGGTAGAGGCCGTTGCAATAGACATCAAACTGCCGGAGGCCGACTCCGGAGCCGACCAGCGGCGCCTGGTGGGGCAATCCAAACCAGTGTTCCGCGAAGTATAACGTGAGGGTGTACGTTCGGTTCGTCACAACCGGTATGGCATAGTTGAAATTGCCGTAGCGCTCGGATTTGAATAGCTCCGGATCTTTCGTATCTCCGATCGCGTCTGCCAGTTCACGCCTGCGGCCACCCTCCACAAAGCGATCCGGCAGCCATAGCTGTCCGTTCCGGTCCACCACCGCCGAGTCGGCCGCTACCCAGCGCACCGGCGTCACCATCGCTCCACTGCCCGGAGTGATCTCAATGGCGTTTACAAAAGCTACGCCTTTCAGCTGCCAGTGATTGTGGAAGCGAAGATGCAGTTTGCCATCTGCGGAGGGCGAGATACCCGCGAAGACGCGAACATCGGCTGTGTTGCTGCCTCCCGCATCGGAAAGAGGATCGAAATCACTGAGGAGGGGCACACCGTTCGCCGTCACATCGAACATACGGCTCGACTCTCCGCCGCCCTCTGAGTTATCGGGGCCGTAGAATGTCTCGGCGAAGTACAGTCGCAGTTGGTAAGTTCCGCGTTTGAGCGGGATGTCATACCCGAAGTCCTCGCCCTGCCGAGCGGTCAGGAATAGCTGCGGGTCATCGGTCCTCCAGATCCGGCGATAAGGGATCACCCACGATTCACCACCTGCGAAGTAACGATCGCCGGACCATATATGGCCGATCTGATCTGTATAGCTCTTAGCTGAGGATCCGGCCATGATCAGCAGGTCTGGCGATAGGGTTGCAGGCGCCGGCGACTCACTTATCGGCGCACCCGCTACATAAGCTCTGTGGCTCGTGCGACTGTGCAGAACGAAAGCTACTGCCGCCATCAGGATCAGGGCGCAGGCCAAAGCAAGAAGTAGCTTCTTCCTTTTCGCAGGCTCGTTCTTTCCTGGAGGCGCGGGCGGTGGGGCAGGGTTCGCCGGAGCGCCGCCTGCCGTTAGGACTTCCTGCTCCTCGCCTGTCTGCTCCGCGGTCACCGCGACGAACGAAGGCAGGTAAGTGCCGTGCGGTAGAACCAGACGGTACGGGTGCTCGGATCCTTCGCGTTCGTAGTAAACATGGAGCCGCTTGCGCAGGCGGTGAGCTTCCACGCGAACGATCGAATCCTGTTGCGGATCGAAGTCCGGGCGGCGTCCCAACACCTCCACCGCGATCTCCGTCTCGGACACGTGCTCCGCTCCAGCGAAGTGTTTATCGCAGACATACTTCAGCAGGCGCGTTGAATTGGTCGGGCTGGCAAAAAGTCTCGAAGAAACGATCGAGCTGTACTCGCTCCATTCGGACGGACGACGATCCACAGGCCTTCCTCTAAGCAGGAAAACCTTATCATACGCGGAACTGCCCTGCAACTTCAGAAACACCCGTCTGTAACATCTGTAACAAGTGTGGGAAAGGTCCTGCCCCGCGGCGTCCCAGCTGCTTTGTCCGGCTCATTTCGACATCAGATTGGGTGGTTAACAAACTTCTAACAAACTTCGTACTTGGAACCCTTCGAACCCCCAAGGCAGACTTGATTCGTTTGCGTCACGGCATCGTCGCGACGCGCAGCGAGGCGAGAATGACCGAATTAGAGTTTGCTACGAAGCAAGGCGATAGGACCCACCACCACTTCCAGCGCCTCAAGCAGCCCAGGAGGGTAGTGGAACCGGCGATCGTCCAAAGCACGGAACTGCCGCGGCTGCCAGAGCGAGGCCGCCCCTACTGCATACGAGCCGCCATCCTGCTGTTGCTGGCCGCCTTTGCCGTGGGCACAGCGCGAGCGCAGGATATCTCGGGTGCGCTCTCTGGCCACGTCACCGACTCCTCGGGTGCGATCATTCCCAATGCCAAAGTCACGGCCGTCAATCCGTCAACCAGCTTTTCCGCCACCACGGTCAGCAATGGTGAAGGTCTTTACAACTTTCAATCGCTGCCGCCTGGCAACTACACGGTTACCTGCTCGGCGCCAGGCTTCGCCACCACGGTCTCTCGAAACAACGCGATCCAGGCGCGCCAGGCGTTCACCCTTCCTTTCCGGATGGCGGTGGCGACAGCGCAGGTTCAGGTGGAAGTGAATTCGTCTCAGGCGGAGCTCGACACCACTACATCGCAGGTACAAGACACATTGACCTCCGAACAGTTGCGGGCGCTACCTGTCGAAGGCCGCGACCCGCGCAATTCAGTGGAACTGACCCAGCCGGGAACCGTGCAGGCGGCCAGCGGCAACACCGGCGCCCGGGTGAGGGTCAATGGCAGCCGGGGCTCAGCGAACAACTACCAGATCGACGGCACGGAGAACATCGACTACTTCAACGGCAATGCCTCACCTTTTCCGCCGGTGGAAGATCTTTCAGAGTTCTCGGTCATCACGAACGCACCCCAGGCCCAGTACGGCACCTCCGGGGGCAGCCAGGTCAGCGCTATCGTCAAATCCGGTACCGATCATTTTCACGGGATGATCTGGGCCTACATCCAGAACTCCGGGCTGAACGCCAACAGTTGGGCAGGCAATCGTGACGGAGTTGCGCGCCCTACGGGCTCGCAGCACTGGTATGGAGGAAACATAGGGGGTCCGGTATACATTCCGCACCTGTATAGTGCAACGCATCACACCTTTTTCTTCGCCTCCTACGAGTACACGAGCCCAACCGCTCAGGTGCTCGAGCAGCAGGTCGTCCCAACCAATGCGGAGCGCTCTGGAGACTTCTCGGGTTCGACCTTCGGCATACCAATCATCAATGGCGTACCCACTCCCCAATTGAATCCCGCCAGCTTTTCTCCGCTGGCGAAGGCGCTGCTCGCTCAACCCAGCCTCCTGCCCACAACAGCGAACGCGAACGGCGACTACGACTGGCTGGGCAGCAACGATCAGACCACACAGAACCTGCTCATTAAAGTTGACCAGCAGATCAGCGCAAACCATCGTATTTTCGTTTCTTTCTTCCGCTTCCATGAAAACCAGTATGAGAATCCGCTGTTCGGAATCCAGTTCGGCTCGGACACCCTGCCCAATGAGGGATCGAGCACCTTTCGCACCTACCTTCAAAACTGGACCATCAATGACACCTACACCCTGACGCCGAACCTGCTGAACAATTTCATCCTCGGCATCCGGCCCTACACAGTGGGTCCGGCACGGTCCAGTCAAAATGCCGACCTCAATTGGAATAATCTCGGAACGCCCGAGATCACCCCCGATGGTGGTGTTCCCAATACTGAAGTAGGCGTATTTGTGAACTCCTACTTCTCGTGCTGCAATGGATTCGGAATCTGGGGCAATTACAACGACAATACCAATCTCAAGCAGTACAACATCACCGACAACGTGACCTGGCAGCATAAGACCCACGTTGTTCGAGCGGGGTACTATCAACGGGTGCTGCACATCGGAAAGCTGCAAGATTACGATGCGGCAGGACTGTTCGACTTCAGCGCCTCGAACATCGGGAGCACGGGCAATCCCTTCGCTGATTTTCTTCTGGGCGATGGAGCAACATTCTCGCAGCAATCCGTGCTCAGCCTGAAACTGCACTACCCGGCCAACGAAGCTTACGTGCAGGATGAATGGAGAATTACACCGAGACTCACCGCCACTTACGGAATCCGCTGGGCGCCGAATTTCGGAATCGTCGAGACACAAAAGGAGCTAAGTGCGTTCCGTCCGGGTGTCCAATCGACCACTTTCCCCTTCGCTCCCGTTGGGCTGGTCGTCCCGGGAGATCCTGGTGTGCCGGCGGCCACCTATCCCATCGATTGGAAAAACTTCGCTCCCCGGGCCAGCTTCGCCTACGACATCACCGGGAGAGGCAAGATGGTGCTCCGGGCCGGTTTTGGCGTCAACTACGACTATCTCTATGCCCTCGGCCTCAATAACATCGGCTCCGCTGTTCCGTACGGCTA
>CAXUIM010000022.1:0-2508 GCA_964250885.1 uncultured Acidobacteriaceae bacterium
CGGCCGCATTCTGCATGTACAACCGTTATGTCGATGGGCTCGCGACATGGCAACCGCGCGATCCGGAGATGTACAGCGCGATGGGCCAGCGCCTTGCGTCTGAAGGCTACAAGAGCTAAGAGCTTGTTGAAAAAGCAACTCGGATGTCCGCGAGGCAAGTACGAAATCCGCAATCAAAGCGGGTTTCGCGAAGCTAGCGAAGTCACAAAAGCTGATTTTCAACAAGCTCCTAAGTACGCAGCGCACAGACCAACGCTTTCCGTCGCAATCACGGATGCGGGTTGCACGCCGCAGGGTTCGTGTCCTGCACCGGGGTGCTGCCAGAGGCGTTTCTCAGCGGCGATACAACACCTTTGGCCAATCTCCGCCACAATCGTTTTTTCACTGTTTGGCCCGGCGAACTTCCGCCGCCGCGCCGCGGCAACGGAAGTCCAGCCAGACGCTATTGCATCGGGATGTCGATCACCTCAATGGTGAGTGCCGGCACCGTGTGGTTCCAGATCGAGCCGTTGACCGGGAGGGTCGCTTGAGTGGGGTGGATGAGGTCGGGCTCTGTGATGGAGTTGGTTGCCTCAAAGGTCGCCGCGTGCAGCGAGTCCATGGAGGCCGTATGCGTGCCGGAGATACCCTGCAGCTGGATGCTGAGCGGTTGATCATCCGTGGAAGCGTTGACCAGCTTCAGATGCAGTACGTGATCCCTGGAGCCGACCGTAGCCGAGTAATAGAAGCGGCTGCCGGCGCCGCGGATCGAACTGCGGGCCGTGCCGTCGCCGAGATGCGCGGCGAACAGACTCTGCGCATAGTAGCTCGGAGAGGCGTAGGTCGTGCTGGAATCAAAGCCGATCAGGTTGGTATACCACTGCCCGGCGCCGGGATTGACATTGATCAGCAGAGGCGCATAGCTGGCCATGACGATCAGGTCGCTGTTGCGCTCCATGGAGGTCATCCAGGCGGAGTCCGCCAGCGCCGCGCCGAAGTCCGGCGTCGGGGTGCCGGATAGAGTGGCCCACTCGCCCACGAAGATCTTCGGCCCGGTCCGCGGCGCGTTGTCGTAGTGGTGGGTGAAGTCCAGCATCTCGCCGGAGGGTTTGTAGTAGTGGTCGTCGATCAGATCCGGCTGCGCGTCGGGCGCCGTTTCCTTAACCGGCGTGGTGGCGATCAGCTTGTACCGCGGGTACTTTTTCCGCAGCGCCTGCGCAAACTGCGCGAAGCGGGCATCGTAGCTGCCGGACTTGTCGAAGTTATCCTCGTTGCCGATCTCGATGTAGTGCAGCGGGAAGGGAGCGGGGTGACCGTCCTTGGCGCGTTCCGCACCCCACTTGGTGCTGGCGTCGCCGGTGACGTACTCCACCTCATCGAGCGCGGACTGCACGTACGGCTGGAGATCGGCGCCGGGGTTGACATGCGCTTCCTTGAGCGCATAGCCGGCGTAGACGGCCAGCAGCGGCTCGATCTTCAGGTCCTCGGTCCACTCCAGGAACTCGAGCAGACCCATGCCGTCGGTGGACCAGTAGGTCCAGGGCGCCTGGTGGCCGGGACGTTCGACCAGCGGTCCGATGGTCTGCTTCCAGTTGTACCAATCGGCGAGAGTGTCGCCCTCAAGATAGTTGCCGCCGGGCAGGCGCAGGAAGTTGGGATGCAGGGCCGCCATGCGCTCCATCAGGTCGGGACGATTGCCGTTGGGGCGATTGTTGAAGGTCGGCGGAAACAGCGTGACCTCCTGGAACCAAACGGTTCCAGGGTGCGCCACCAGCAGCTGCAGATGATGCTTGGGCGAGGGCGTCAGGTCGCCGGTGGTCATGGTGTATGGATACTCCGACCAGCCGCCGGCGTGCACTGGCACCTTGGCCTCGGCCAACGTGGCCCCGGTGTCGTCGCTCACCAGCCGTGCCATCACCGGGCCGACCCCCGCGCTGTCCACCTTCGCATAGAACGAGCCATGGTACAGGGTGTGCGGGGTCACGCCCATGCCCCAGTACCCGTCGTTGCTCAAACCGGCCTCGTTGCCGGACGATGCCTGGGTTACGGTGAGCTTCACGCTGGAAGGCAGCGCCTGGCTGGGGCCGGAGCTCTTGTCCATCGCCATCGAGGCCTGGCCCTCTCCATGCCGCACCAGGTCCCAGTGCTCGATTCCGGACCAGGTCCCGCGGAAGGTACGGTTCTGCACCATTTGCGCGTACAGGCCGCCGTCGAAGGCGTGATTGATTTCCTCGGTCATCATGCCGTACAGCGTGGGGCTGACCGGGGTGACGATGTCATTGGGCGCAATCGTGAGGTGAGCCGCGGGCGTCTGGGCCTGCGCGTGGAGGCGAGCGAGTCCTGTACCGGAAAGAAGGGCGACGCTCGCGAACAAGGCGATGCGGGCGAACGGCGCGCGCCAAAGCCAGCGAGAGCGGTTCAAGCCAGCGCCAGGTGTGCCGGCCGGGGAAGCGGCGGAGTGCTGAAGATGAAGCGGAGTTGTCTCGTGCACCGAGGACCTCAGTCGAAGTATGGGCGGGAAGGCAGCCC
>CAXUIM010000022.1:2608-4196 GCA_964250885.1 uncultured Acidobacteriaceae bacterium
AACTAGCGTCCGAATCTCTGGCCGCCACCCATCTGGCTCAGCAGGCGTTGCTGCATCTTGCTGTTGCTGCCCGAACCCATGGTCTTGAACATCTTCGACATCTGCTGGTGCTGGCGAAGCAGGTTGTTGACCTCCTGGACCGAGGTGCCGGAGCCGGCGGCGATGCGCTTGCGGCGGCTGCCGTTGATGATCGAGGAGTTCTGGCGCTCCTTGCGGGTCATGGAGTCGATGATGGACTCCACGCGCTGGAACTGCTTCTCGTCCACCGCGCCGGCGGCCTTCTGCATCTGGGCAAAGGGGCCCACCGAAGGCAGCATTTTCATGATGGACTGCATGCTGCCCAGCTTCTTGATCTGACGCAGCTGCTCGCGAAAGTCTTCCAGCGAGAAGCCGTCGCCGGAGAGAGCCTTGCGGGCGAACGCTTCCGCCTTGGTCTTGTCGAGCTTCTCCTCGGCGCGCTCCAGCAGCGTCGCGATGTCGCCCATTCCCAGAATGCGGCTGACAATGCGGTCGGGGTGGAAGGCTTCGAAGGCGTCCGGCTTTTCGCCGGTACCTAGAAACTTGATGGGCTGGCCGGTAATCTGGCGGATCGAGAGTGCGGCGCCGCCCCGCGAATCGCCATCCATCTTGGTCAGCACGGCGCCGGTGATCTGCAGCCGGTCGTTGAACGCCTTGGCCGAGTTGACCGCATCCTGCCCGGTCATGGCGTCGGCCACGAAGAGGATCTCGGTGGGATTGAGCTGCTTCTTCAGCAGGGCCATCTCATCCATCAGGGCATCGTCCAGGTGCAGACGGCCGGCGGTATCGACGATCAGGATGTCGCAGCCGTAGTTGGCCGCTTCGCGCCGCGCCTCGCGAGCCAGACGCTCGACCAGCGCGGTTCCGGCAGGCTCGCCCTTGATATCGCCGGTGTAGAGTTGGGCGTTGATGGAGTTCGCCACCACCTTGAGCTGTTCGCGGGCCGCGGGACGGTACACGTCGACCGAGACGAGCATGGGCCGGTGGCCGCCCTTCTTGAGCCACTGCGCCAGCTTTCCGCTGGTGGTCGTCTTTCCCGATCCCTGAAGCCCGGCCATCAGGATGACGGTGGGCGGCTGCGAGGCGAACTTGAAGCGCGCCGTATCCGTGCCCAGGGTGGCGATGAGCTCGTCGCGGACGATCTTGACGATCTGCTCGGCCGGCGACAGCGCCGTGGCGACCTCGGACCCCAGGGCCTTGGCGCGAACGTGCTCGATAATGTCGCGGGCGACGTTGAGGTTTACGTCGGACTCCAGCAGAGCCACCCGGATCTCGCGCAGGGCGTCGTTGATGTTCTCGTCGGTGAGCGTGCCCTGGCCGCGTAAATTCTTGAAGGAGCGTTGCAGCTTTTCAGAGAGGGTCTCAAACATGGCTGTCTTCAAGTTTAGAGCAACAACAGGGGTATCGCGCCCCCGGAAGCCGTGTGCAGGGTGGCTTTTCTTCAGAAAGAGCACTTGAGGTCCACAGCCCTGGGTACAGCCACCCTGATATCGCTTCGCCGCGTGGCGGCACGATCACGGGTTCGGTGGCGCGGCTCTGACCGGCGAGCCGCCGGAACGGCAGGGCTGCG
>CAXUIM010000022.1:4296-17657 GCA_964250885.1 uncultured Acidobacteriaceae bacterium
CACGGGTTCGGTGGCGCGGCTCTGACCGGCGAGCCGCCGGAACGGCAGGGCTGCGTGAATCCGGCAAGACTCTCGGCGCCCAGACTCTCGGCGCCCAGACCTGCGGCGCCCAGACCTGCGGAGCCCAGACTTTCGGCGCCCAGACCTGCGGTGCCAAGAGAGGTACCTGGGACTGGCATTGTGGCTCGTCGAAGGCAAGAATGCAGGGATGGCTGTCAAAGCGGAGCGAAGAACAGCGGGCGATCCCCCCAGGGCGGCGCCGCAGCGCAGCCCCGGGACCAGTGTGGCGCTGCTGCGCAGCCCTGGGACCGATGTGGCGCTGCTGCGCGAATACAGCACCCACCTGCGAGTGGAGAAGGGGCTGCGGCCATTGAGCTGCGAGGCCTATCTGCGCGACATGGAGATGTTTGCGGAGTTTCTGGAGGGCGAAAACGGATCCCTGCTGAGCGCCGCTCCGGCCCAGGTCAGCGGTTTCATGCAGCACCTGCGCGAGCATGGTGTGCAGAGCCGATCGATCGCGCGCAAGCTGAGCTGTGTGCGCGGGTTCTATCGCTGGCTGCTCAAGGACAAGCGTTTAGCGCATGATCCGACCGTCAACATTGAGTCGCCGGCGAGCTGGAAGGTGCTGCCCAAGAGCCTGGCCGAAGGGGAGGTGGCGGAGATGCTGGAGCGCACCGGTGCGGCCGCGCGCAGCGATGCGGCCGACGGTCTGGCGCTGCGCGACCATGCCATGCTGGAACTGCTGTATGCCGGAGGGCTGCGAGTCGGTGAAATTGTGACGCTGCGCCAGGAGGATCTGCGCCTGGAGACCGCCAGTGTGCAGGTGCGAGGCAAGGGCGACAAGGAGCGGATTGTACCGATCGGCCGGGCGGCCATCCAGGCCATCGAGCAGTACGTGCAGCGGGGCCGGCCGGAGTTGCTGCGCGCCCCGAGCGCGGGGGCTGTAGCCTCGCGGAGTGGATCGGCCTTGCAGCGGGCTGGATCCCCGTTGCAGCGGGCGCTTTTCCTTTCCGTGCGGGGGCGCCCCTTGACCGCGCAAAGTGTGTGGCAGATGGTGCGCAGCGTCAACCCCCACGCCAGCCCGCACAAACTGCGCCATAGCTGCGCCACCCACATGGTTCAGCATGGAGCGGACCTGCGCACGGTGCAGACGGTGCTGGGCCATGCCGACATCGCGACGACGCAGGTATACACGCATCTGGCCATCGATCGGTTGAAAACGGTGCATCGCCTGTGTCACCCGCGCGGCAAGCGCCGAGCGGCCGCCGGGGCGAGCCATGCGGTCTCCGGCGGCGTTCCGGTCTCGGTCGGCAATCCTGTCTCGGTCCGGGATGCAGGCGCGGTCCGGGATTCAGGCGAGGTTCGGGATGCAGGCGAGGCGGTCTCTTGAGTGCTCCCGATCCAGGCCGATCCACGTCTGCCGCGACGCCAGCCAACGCTGTCCCGCGGGAGCGGGGAATAGCACCGCGGCCGCCTCGCCGCCCCGGAGCCCCTGCCTCCGAAGCGCGACCCGGTTCCCCGCAGGCGCAACGACGTTCCTCGCGGAGTGACAACAGCTTCGCCGGTCTGGCGGAAGAGTATCTGGCGATGCTGCGCAATGAGCGCGGGGCGAGCCAGCACACGCTGCGAGCCTACACGCGCGAGGTGCGGTGCTTTGCGGAGTTTCTGGGCGAGACGCTGGGCGCAGCGGCTTCCATCGCAACGGTGGAGCATACTCACATCCGCGCCTACATGGCCACGCTGCTGGACAAGGGATTGACCAAAGCCAGCGTGGCGCGTGCGCTGGCTTCGATTCGAAGCTGGTTCAAGTGGCTGGCTCGAGCGGGATTGGTGGAGTCCAATCCGGCGCTGCTGGTGGGTACCCCCAAGCTGCCCAAGCACCTGCCCCGTGTTCCCAGTATGGAAGAGGTCAATCGCGTGCTGGACGGCATGGCGGCGCCCGCCCGGCGGGAGGGCGATGGGGAGGCGGCCAGCTGGCCGGAGCGGGAGCGGGTGATCTTCGAGCTGCTGTATGGGTGTGGCATCCGAAACTCGGAGCTGGTGGGACTGGATCTGGACGCAATCCACTGGGAAGACAATACGATCCGGGTCTTCGGCAAGGGGAGCAAGGAGCGGCTGGTGCCATTGGGGGATGCGGCCGCCGAGGCGATTCGCCTCTATCTGCCGCAGCGCCAGGCCCGGCTGGAGACGGCGGGCAAGGGCCGCCTGGCGCATGCCGGCCCGTTGCTGATCAACGCCCGAACCCGCGGCGCCTGCCGGCTGACCACGCGCAGCGTGGGCCGCATCGTCAAGGCCATCGCCATGAGCGCCGGCCTGGCGGCCGATGTGCATCCGCACACGCTGCGGCATGCGTTCGGCACCCACATGCTGGAAGAGGGGGCCGACCTGCGCGCCATCCAGGAGATGCTGGGCCATGAACGCCTGTCCACGACCCAGCGCTATACGCAGCTGACCGTCGGACAGGTCCAGCGAGTCTACGACGAGACCCATCCGAGAGCCCGGTAGAAATCCTGGCTGCCGCCCCTCAGACTTACGCGGTGTGAGCGAGCTGCCGTTGCAGCAAGTGCATCAGGGCCGACTCCTCCGGGCGTAGAGCGTGGGGCAGATCGCTTGTATCGTGGCCGGGGCCTACGCCCAGTTCCGTCGCCAGCTGGGTCATGGCGCCGGTGAGATAGCTTTCGACCACCGCGGGATGAACGTAACACTTGCGGCAGACCGAGGGTGTATTGCCCAGGCGCTTGGCGACCCCGGCGATAGCCTGCACGACGTTCTTCTTGAGCTGAGCCTCCGACTCGCAGGTCTCGAACTCGCGCAGGCTCAGGCAGGCCAGAACCGTTCCGGCCCAGGTGCGGAAGTCCTTGGCGGTGAAGTGCTGCTGGGTGATGTCGTGCAGATATTCATTCACGTCGCTGGAGCCGACGGTGTGAGGATTCCCCTCGTCATCCAGGTACTCGAAGAGCTCATACCCGGGAATGTCGCGGCAGGTCTTCACGATCCGGGCCAGGCGACGGTCACTGACGTCAATGGTGTGCTGTACCCCGCTCTTCCCCTTGAAGTGAAAGGTGACCGTGGAGCCCTTGATGTCGACGTGCCGGCGGCGCATGGTGGTCAGGCCGTAGGATTGATTCTCGCGCGCATATTCGGGGTTTCCAACCCGAATGAAGGTGGCCTCCAGCAGGCTGACGATGGTGGCGAGGACTTTCTCGCGCGGCAGCCCGGGCCGCCCGAGGTCGTGCTCCACTCGCTTGCGAATCGCTGGAAGCGCCTCGCCGAAGTGAATCATGTGCTCGTACTTGGCCTCGTCGCGCACCTCGCGCCAGCGGGGATGATAGCGGCCCTGCTTGCGGCCCCGGGCATCGCGGCCGGTGGCCTGCAGATGTCCATTGGGGTGGGTACAGATCCAGACGTCAACCCACGCTGGGGGAATCACCAGCGACTTGATCCGCGCGAGGGTCTCCTTGTCGCGAACCGGCCGCCCTTCCGGGTCGACATAGCGGAACGATTTTCCATGACGCATCCGGGAGATGCCCGGACGGTTGTCGTACACGTAGCGCAGGCCGGCGGCTCTGGCGGACTCAGTCGGATTGGTCAGCAGTTCCAGGGGAGCTTCGGGCTGGGAACTAATCTTATTTGCTACGGCGGACGCGGAACACATGCTCCTTTGGATGCAGCGTTCACTGGCGGGAAGCAGAACAGACCGGCCGCGCTTTGCGCTAAGTCCAGGAGTGGCCAATTGCTTTTGCCCTAGTAGCGAGGGACGGCGGTATCGACGCAGCGAGACCAGGCATCGATGCCGCCGCTGACCGACTGGGCCTTCTCGAAGCCCTGCTGCCGCAACCATGCGGCGACCGAAAGCGAGCGGGCGCCATGATGGCAGAGAACCAGGATGGGCTGCTCTTCGTCGAGCTCCTGGTGAGCGCGGCCCGGAATTTCGTTCATGGGGATGAGGGTTGAACCGTCTATGCGGGCGGTGGCGTACTCCCACGGCTCACGCACATCGAGCAGGAGAGGAGGATCCTCCGCGGAGCGCAGGGTTTTGAGTTGATCAACGGTGATTTCGAGGTCCATAGAAAGAGGATATAGGGCGGGTCAGCCCTTGTCCGGCAGCGCCTTGTCTTTCCGGGTACTGTCCGTAGGCGCCGTCAGCGCGCTGCCTGGTCCTCGTTCACTGTCTCATCTTCGTTCTCCGCCTCGACGAACAGCTTGAGGCGGGAGAGTGCCTGATCCCAGTCCGCGGAGACCCGCTCGAGGTATTGCCTGAGTTCCTGCAGCGGCTGTGGGTCCAGCGCGAAGAGACTCTCGCGGCCGGCGCGTGCCATGCACCAGGCGGGCGCGTTCGAGCACGCGCAGATGCTTGGTGACGGCCTGGCAGGTCAAAGCCGTCCCCTGGCTCAATTGAATGATGGAATGCCGGCCGCCATCCGGGTCCAGCAACCCTGATATGGCCTTAGTTGGACCGGAGATCCGGGCTTGGTAGGGCGAGTAGATTGCTGACCAGGAGAGATAAGCGATCGAGCGGGGCGGACAACTCTTCGGCCAGCTCCTGCGCATTTCCGCCGCTCGGTCCCTGCGCTGCCAGATAGACCATATTGGTGAGGCTTTGCAGGGGATTGTTGATCTGGTGAGCCAGATCGTTCGAAACCATGGCGGCTGCGCTGGCGGCGGCCTGTTGGAGCAGGACGCGCCGTTGGTGCTGATGACGGACGGCCATCGCGGTGAAATCCGCCAGCACCTGCATCATGACCAGATCATCCGGATCGAAGGCTTCACCGCGGCCATGCGCCATGATCCAGATTGTGCCGCGCAGGTCATTTACGTGCCATGGAAGGAGCAGGCCGTCGGTCACACCGGGCGCGGTCAAGCCCATCTCCTCGAAGAAAGACCGCGGCACGCGGAAAATTTGAGGGCTGTCCCGTTCGAGACAGACACCGCAGGCGCTCGGGTAGCGCGGAATTGTTGCATCCTGCAGATGAGCGAACTCGCCCGCCGTGGCCACCCAGCGGTAGAACTCCTTATCGGTCCCCTCTGTCAGTTCCATGCTGATGCCGGCGCTATCGGCGCCGCACAATTGGACGGCCACCTTCACCAGCTCCTGCAGCAGCGTTTCGGGATTCTCGACGAAGGCGTGGGTGAGCCGGCGCATGCCTTCAATCTGCAGGATAACGTCCCGGGCGTGCAGCCGGCGCCGGAAGAACTGGGGCTGATGGGCAAGGTCGAGAACCTCGAAATCGGAATCTGCCGCAATCTGGACCAGGGGATACTTGCCAAGTTGGACCAAAGGTGTCGTCATGCTGGGACCATTCATAAGCGATTGTCTGGATTTCAGAGCCAAATATTACAGGGAAATCAGCTGCATTTGCCAGAAACTGTCAAATTTGGGCGCCATGACATTTTTTGTATTTTTTTCCGGAACCGCAGAAGCACGGATCGTTGCGGCCGATGGTGTCGCCGCTACGCCGCGGCGTGTCTCCGGAGCCGCCATTCTGGCTGGCGGAGCTGGCGTGACGCGCGGCATCCAGGTCGCGCTGCTTGTTGCGCTGGAACTCACGCTCCAGAGCGTCGATCGTGGTCGCCGGGGGCCGGGTCGGGATCACCGGCGACGGCGTCGGGGTTGGCCCCTGATGGGGAACCGGGCCGGCGCCGTTTCCGTTTCCGTTGGCAGACGCGCCCATGGGCAGGCGCTGCTGCTGAGGTGGCGGCTGCGGTGGGGGCATCTGACGGGGCGGAGCCATCTGCTGAGGTGGTAGCTGCGGCTGGGGCGGCGCTTGCGGCGGCGGCGGGGCGCTGTGCTGGGCCTGCAGCGCGGTGAGCTGCTCCAGGGTTTCGATCGGCGTGCCGTTGGGGGCCAGGATCTGCATGCGGAACAGATGGCGCGCGGTGTCTTCCTGGAAGCGCAGCATCATGGCCTCGAACATGTCGAAGGATTCTTTCTTGTACTCCACCAGCGGGTCTTGCTGAGCATAGCCGCGCAGGCCGATGCCCTCCTTCAGGTGGTCCATGGCGAGCAGATGCTCCTTCCAGAGACCGTCGAGAACGGAAAGCATCACGACGCGCTCGTGGTAGCGCAGGTTGGGCTCACCCAGGATCTGTTCCTTCAGGTCATACCGCTCGCGCAGCTTCTCGAAGATGGCTTCGCCGAGGTCATGGCGCGAGAGCTGGCTGGCGTCCACCTGCCCTTCGAGATTGAGTCCAAAGAGATCGAAGACCTGGCTTTGGATCTGTTCCCCTTTCCACTGGTCGGGATGAACCTTTTCGGGAGCGAACTCGTCGAGGATGTTGGATAGGATCGTGGACACGTAATCCTCGGTGATGAGCTGCTTCTGGGCGACGCCTTCCATGAGCTGGCGGCGCAGGCCGTAAACGGCCTCGCGCTGCTTGTTCATCACGTCGTCGTACTCGAGCACATGCTTGCGGGACTCGAAGTTCTGCGACTCGACGGCCTTCTGGGCGGACTCGATGCGCTTGGAGATCATGCGGCTCTCGATGGGAACGCCCTCTTCCATGCCCAGCGACTGCAGCAGCGTGGAGACCCACTCGCGGGCGAAGATGCGCATGAGGTCGTCTTCCAGGGAAAGGTAGAAGCGCGAGCTGCCAGGGTCGCCCTGACGTCCCGCGCGGCCGCGCAGCTGGTTGTCGACGCGGCGGGACTCGTGACGCTCGGTGCCGAGAATGTGCAGGCCGCCGGCCTCGATGACGGCATCGTGCTCGGCCTTGGTAGCCGCGGAGTGGGCGGCGAGCGCGTCGTCCCACTGCTGCTGCAAGACCTCAAACTCCTGCGACTGATAGTAGAAGCGGACCATGCCGGGGGCAGCGACGGGATGAATGGCGCCTTCCGCGGCCGAAACCGCGCGAGCCACGGAACGCTTGACCAGATCCTGACGGGCCATGAACTCGGAGTTGCCGCCGAGCAGGATGTCGGTGCCGCGGCCAGCCATGTTGGTAGAGATGGTGACCATGCCCAGCCGGCCGGCCTGGGCGACAATCTCGGCCTCCTTCTCATGGAACTTGGCGTTGAGCACAACGTGGCGAACGCCTTTGCGCTTGAGTATCTCGGAGAGCAGTTCGGACTTTTCGATGCTGGTGGTGCCGACCAGGACGGGCTGCTTGGCCGAGTGCAGCCGCTCGATCTCGTCGGCAACGGCGAAGTACTTCTCCTTCGCCGTGCGGTACACGACGTCGGGATTTTCGATGCGCTGCATCTGGCGGTTGGTCGGGATGACGACAATCTCAAGCTTGTAGATGTTCTCGAACTCGGTGGCCTCGGTCTCGGCGGTGCCGGTCATGCCGGAGAGCTTCTTGTAAAGGCGGAAGTAGTTCTGGAAGGTAATGGTGGCCAGTGTCTGATCCTCTTTGCGGATCTGAACGCCTTCCTTGGCTTCAACGGCCTGGTGCAGGCCGTCGGACCAGCGGCGGCCGGGCATCAGGCGGCCGGTGAACTCGTCGACGATGACGACCTCGCCGTTCTTGACCACGTACTCCACATCGCGCTTATAGAGCGAGTGGGCCTTGATGCCCACTTCGATGTGGTGCTTCATATCCCAGTTTTCCGGATCGGCGATGTTGCCGATGCCCAGAATCTTCTCGATCTTCTCCCAGCCCTCGTCGGTCACGGTGATGGCACGAGCCTTTTCATCGACTACGAAGTCTCCGGACCAGGTCTTGGTGTCGAGGGTCTCGATCAGTTCGCCTTCTTCGATCTGGGGGATCACGGTATTGGCGATGGCGTACTTGTCGGTGGTCTTATCGGTCGGCCCGGAGATGATCAGCGGGGTGCGAGCCTCGTCAATCAGAATGGAGTCCACTTCGTCGACGATGCAATAGAACTGCCCGCGCTGCACCGTGTCGGCGAGGTCAAACTTCATGTTGTCCCGAAGGTAGTCGAAGCCGAACTCGTTGTTGGTGCCGTAGGTGATATCGGACTGATAGGCTGCGCGGCGCTGGGCGTCATCCAGGTCGTGGACGATGACGCCAACCGAGAGCCCGAGGAAACCGTAAATCTTGCCCATCCACTCGGCGTCGCGCTTGGCGAGATAGTCGTTGACGGTGACTACGTGCACGCCATGGCCGGCCAGCGCATTGAGGTAGCAGGGAAGCGTGGCGACGAGGGTTTTGCCTTCGCCGGTTTTCATCTCGGCGATCTTGCCCTGGTGCAGCACCATGCCGCCGATCATCTGAACGTCGAAGTGGCGCATGCCGACGGCGCGGCGGCTGGCCTCGCGGACCACGGCGAAGGCCTCGGGAAGGATCTGCTCCAGCGCGTCCTTTTCGGCGGCGGCGATCGCTTCAGAGTCGGTCAGACCGCTCACGGCGGCGGTAATGCGGCCGCGAAACTCGTCGGTCCTGGCGCGCAGATCGGCGTCGGAGAGGGCCTGCAGCCGCTCTTCGTGCCCGTTGATCTCCGCAAGGGAGGGAACCATGCGCTTAACCGCGCGTTCGTTGCTGGTGCCAAAAACTTTCGCCAGTGCTTTGTTGAACAAAACGAGTACCTTCCGGGTTTCTGGGGAGGGCCGCTCCCCGCCAAGGGAAAGCTGCGACGCACCCAGTTATCAGTGTAAATGGTCATGGCCGTGCGATGCGGCTGTTGCGGTAACTCTGAGCTCGACCGCTCCACGGCAGATTTGCCGGGCTCGACGGCACTGGAGGCCGCTTTCTTCGGGGGAAAACGGCCCTGAAACCCGAAGCTCCCCGCGGCGCCCGCAGGAGAAAGGCTCTAGACGCATTTCTCCTGTGCTGAGATCCGGATAAATCGTGCGAGTGCCGTTTTCTTCAGGGGAAAACGGCCCTGAAACCCGAAGCTCCCCGCGGCGCCCGCAGGAGAAATGCTCTAGTCTTAGGCCATGCCCTATTTTTATCGCTGGAAGGTGCTGCTCCCGTTCGCCTTGATTGCAGTCACGCTCGCTCCCGCGCAGGATAAAACTCCGGAGAAGCCGCCGAGTGGCGTCCTGACGTTCCCCAGCAACGAGCAGATGCGGCACTACAAGGCCATGGACGACCCCCAGCTCTCTCCCGATGGGCAGCAGGTGCTGGTGCGGATTACCGGCGCAACGGCGGACGGCGCAAGGAGCCACATCTGGCTGGTTGCGGTGGCGGGCGGGCCGGCGCGGCAGTTGACGTATTCGCCGGAGGGCGACAAACGCGGGGAGCGGACCGCGCGCTGGATGCCGGACGGCGGAAGTGTGCTGTTCCTGGCGCACCGGGGAGAGCACACATCGCTCTACCGGCTGCCGATGCAGGGCGGCGAGGCCAAGGCTTATGACCTGAAGGCGCCGGTACTGGCGGATGCCTCCAAGCTGCCCGATGCGCTGCCGACCCCGTCCGCCGAAAAGGCGACGGAGAAAAAGACGGGGGAGAAGGTTGAGCCGGTGGGAGATGCGTTGCCCCTCGATGTGGTGAACTTCCGGATTGCGCCGGACGGCAAGACGGTGGCGGTCATTGCCAGAGATCCCGAAACTCCCGGCGAGAAGAAGCAACAGGAGGCCAAAGCGGACGCCGTTTGGGTCGACCATGATCTGCACCGGTCCCGGCTCTACCTGATGAGCCTATCGCCGGCCGGCGACATGGTGGGGGCGCTGACCCTGGCCGGTATCCCGGTGGATGTTTCGGGCGCGGCGTGGAGTGCGGATTCAACCAAACTCGTCGTGGATGCCGAGGAGCCGAACGGCGTGGGCGAACTGGGGCCGGCGGGCAGCGAATGGGTGGTGCTGTCCAGCGATGCGGCGCACCCTGTAAAGCGGACCGAGCTGCCCGCGACGGCGGGATCGGCGGTCTGGTCGAGGGATGGAGCTTCGCTGATCTATCTGGCGCAGGCCAGGCGGGATACACCGCCGGGCTATGCCGACCTCTACGTGGATACCCTAAAGACCCAATCGATTCGCGACCTGACCGAAGGCTTCATGGGGTCCGTGGGACGCCAGGAGCCGATCGCACTGGCCGATGGGGGCGTGGTAGAGGACGCGGCGCAGGGACTTGACGTCCCGGTGATGCGGTACTCCGCCGAGGGCAAGCCTGAGCCTGTGAAACTGCCGGTAGCGGTGGTGAGTGCCGTGAAGAGCAATGCGGCACAAAACGGGTGGGTGTTTACCGGTAGCAGTGGAGGCCAGGATACCGAGTTGCTGTACGCCGCCAGGCTGGGAGACGCGCCCAGGGTATTGACCACGCCCGGCCTTATGCCGAAAGGCGTGCGCAGCCTCGCTCCCCAGCGCATCGAATGGAAGATCGAAGGGAAGAACGACAAGACCACGGTCGAAGGTCTGTTGTATCTGCCGCCCCAGGCGGCCGCGGGTAAGGTTCCGTTGGTTGTGGATGTTCATGGCGGGCCGCTGGGCATGTTCAGCGACAGCTTCGCCAGCTTTGTTGATTTTCTGCTGGGTCACGGATGGGCGGTGCTGCGGACGAATCCTCGCGGCAGCACAGGGCGGGGAGCGGAGTTCGCCGCGGCCAATCACAATGATCTCGGGGGAGGGGATTACCGCGACATCATGGCCGGAGTGGACTATGTGGTGAAGACGGAGCCGGTGGATGCGAGCCGGATGGCGCTGATGGGGTACAGCTACGGCGGCGAAATGGCAGCGTTCGTCGAAACCAAGACCACGCGCTTCAAGGCGATCGTGAGCATGGCTCCGGTCATCGATCAGAACAGCGAGTACGGTACAGAACGGGGAAGCTGGTATGACCAGTGGTACTACGGTAAACCGTGGCTGCATGAAGCCGATGCGTGGCGGCAGAGTCCGCTCTCCGGAGCGGCGCAGGCCAAAACACCCTTCATGCTCATCCAGGGGCAGGGAGATACGACCGATCCCCTGGGGCAATCGCTGGAGATGTATCACGCTCTACGGCAGATGGGCGTACCGGTGGACCTGATTACCTATCCCAGAGACGACCACGGTCCCCTGGGCGGCGCGATCTTTGGGTCGCCCTCACCCGAGCCATGGCATGGATTCGATGCGCGGCAACGTATTGTGGCCTTCCTCAACACGGCGTTTGACAAGCCCGGTACGGCCGTCGCGGCAACAGCAAAATGACGATTTGTGCCGGACGTTGATCCTGCTCCAGCCTGCGGCCGGAAGATCGGAACGGCATGAAGCAGCGGCGGACGCGTAGGTTCTTAGAAAGCGTGGAGGATTCAAATGGCAGCCAGAGCGGCGGTTGAGTTCGCGCAAAAGAACGGCGCGCGATTCGTAGACGAGTTGAAGGACCTGCTGCGCATCCCCTCGGTTTCCACGACTCCGGAGCACGCCGGTGACGTTCGGCGGGCGGCTGAGTTCGTGGCGGAGGGACTACGTTCCGCGGGATTGGAGAATGTGCAGCTTATCGAGACCTCGACCGAGGCGTTGCGCGGCAAGCCAGGCCGCCAGGGACATCCGCTGGTCTATGCCGACTGGTTGAAGGTCGCGCACAACGGCACCCCGAAGCCGACCCTTCTATTGTATGGCCATTATGATGTGCAGCCGGCCGAGCCGCTGGACGAGTGGAAATCGCCACCATTCGAGCCCGAGGAACGCCATGGAAATGTCTATGCGCGCGGCGCGGTCGACGACAAGGGCCAGATGTGGATGCATGTGAAGGCGCTGGAGTCGCTGATGAGGGCCGATGGCGACCTGCCGGTCAATGTGCGGGTGATTGTGGAAGGCGAGGAAGAGGTCGGCGGCGAAGGCATCGCGGCGTTCGTGCGCGAGCACGGCGATCGCTTGAAAGCCGATGCGGCCCTGGTGAGCGACACCGAAATGTTCGCGTCCGACCTGCCCACGTTGTGTGTCGGCCTGCGCGGCATGATCTACACGGAGATCGAAGCGCGCGGCGCGGCGACAGACCTGCACTCGGGGATTTACGGCGGAGCGGCGCCCAATCCATTCGTGGCGCTGGCGCAGATGATCGCGCAGTTGAAACGCGCGGATGGCCACATCGCCATTCCCGGTTTCTATGAAGGAATCGAGGAACCTACCAAGGATGAACTGGACGCCTGGCGCAGCCTGCCGTTCGATGAGGAGAGCTACCGCCAGCATGAGGTCGGCTCCACCGAGTTGACCGGTGAAACCATGTTCAGTGTGCTGGAACGAACCTGGTCGCGCCCGACGATGGATGTGCATGGCATGCCGGGAGGCTTCGTCGGGGCCGGGGCCAAGACGGTGATCCCGGCCAGGGCGACGGCAAAGATCAGCTTCCGTCTGGTGCCCGGGATGAAACCCGAAGAAATCTTCGCCCGATACAAGGCCTTCGTTGAGGAGATCTGCCCCGCGGGAGTGCAGGTCGAAGTGCGGTTGATTCACTCGGGCGAACCGATCGTGGTCAGCACCGACAATCAGTATGTGCGTGCGGCCACCGCCGCCATGGCTGAGGTCTTCGGAAAGCAGACAGTATTCGTGCGTGGGGGCGGATCGATCCCCATTGTGGGGGACTTCGTGCGCGAGCTGGGCATACCCACGGTGTTGATGGGCTTCGGGCTGCCGGATGACAACCTGCATGCGCCCAATGAGAAGTTCAACCTCTCCAATTTCCATCGTGGCATCGAGTCGATTGTGCGCTTTCTGTATGAGCTGGGAGACAACGCGAAGGGGGGCGGTGACGCGTGAGCCCCGGCGCGCTGCCGGTGCATGGATTCGTGCTGGCCGGCGGCGCGAGCACGCGCATGGGAACCGATAAGGCTCTGCTGCGCTTTTGCGGACGGCCGCTCGTGCAAATCGCGGTGGAGAAGCTGCAAGGCTTTTGCGCGGAAGTTGCGATTGCGGGCAACCGCGACGACCTGGCAGCGTTTGCGCCCGTGGTGCACGAGACCCGGACACAGTGTGGGCCGGCGGCTGGTATCGAGGCCGGCCTGCGTGCTGCCTCTCAACCGTGGGCTCTGTTCATTCCGGTCGACGTTCCTCTGGTGCCCATGGAAGCCCTGAGAGCGTGGGTGGAGCAGACGATCGAGGGGAACCATGAACAGGGATCTGGAAGTTATCTGCGGGCGAACGGTGTCATGCAGCCGGCGTTTTGTCTCCTTCGTCCGGCTTGCCTCACGGTCTGGACTCGTGTGCTCGATACAGGTCAGAGACGGCTCGCTTCTCTGCTGCGCAGTATCGGCGGCACGGCGGCGGCGCTCTCCGAACCGGCGGTCCTTGCGGCTGCGACCCCGGAGCTGGCGTCCGATTCGCAATCCGAAGCGGCGTCCAGCGCATCTTTGGCTGCCAACTGGTTCGCCAACGTAAATACGCCCCAGGAATTGGCTGAAGCAGAGACCTGGCGCCGGCTGCACTCATGAGAGCCGGATAACAGAGCACATTCCAATGCGGCCCTCTGCACCGGCCCTCTGCCCTCTGCACCGGCTCTCTGCACCGGCCCTCTGCACCGAGGAGAAATGCTGGAGCGAACGGCTCCGTCTT
>CAXUIM010000022.1:17757-24337 GCA_964250885.1 uncultured Acidobacteriaceae bacterium
CTCTGCACCGGCCCTCTGCACCGAGGAGAAATGCTGGAGCGAACGGCTCCGTCTTGAGTAGCATCAACAGAGGAACTCGCTGCAGTCCGGTGGAGTCCGCGGCCTGATTGTGAGGCAAGCCGCAGCCCTGGCAGGGGAAGAGAAGGAAATGCGATGAGCGAATCGGAAGATACGAAGCGAGCTGCTGAAGAGGCCGCCGCCGAGACCAGGGACGAGGAGAGGCGCGAGGAGCTGGAAAAGCCACTGGCGGGTGAAGTGTCTCCCGAGCTCGCACCGCTGGTTGAGGAGTTCATGGCTGAGGCCGCCGTCGCCAATGTAGCGGAGGCGGGAGCGGTCGCGGACCAGGCCGATTTTGCCGCCAGCGCCGGCTTGGCCGCGGCCTCGTTCGCGTCTCTCGAGAACAGCGGTCCTTATATCTCGTTCGATAACGTGTGCAAGTCCTTCGGCGATTTCGTGGTTTTGAAGGATGTCAGCTTCTATGTCAATCCGGGCGAGACGTTATGCATCCTCGGACGCAGCGGCGTGGGCAAGTCGGTCTCCCTGCAGATCCTCATGGGATTTCTGAAACCGGACACTGGAACGGTCTGTGTAGCAGGACAGGACATCGGCGGCTTAAGTGAGCGGGAGATGCAGGAGGTACGGCGCAAGGTCACCATGGTGTTTCAAAATGGAGCACTTTTCGATTCGATCAGCGTGGGGGAGAACGTCGCTTTTCCCCTGCGCGAGCGCGGTACCCTGGAGGAAGATCAGATCCTGCAGGTAGTGAAAGGCCTGCTGGAGATGGTGGGAGTGGCCGGCATGGATAATCTTTTGCCGTCGGATCTGTCGACGGGAATGAAGCGGTCTGTAGCCATTGCCCGGGCGCTGGCTTCCCAGCCAGCGGCGGTGTTGTACGACGAACCCACGACCATGGTCGATCCGCTGATGGCGCATCTGCTCGGCAACTTGATACAACGTTTGAAGTTGCAACTGCACCTTACCAGCATCGTGGTGACCCACGACATGCGGTTTGCCGAGAAGCTCGCGGACCGGGTTGTGTTTCTGCACGAAGGAACAGCGAGATTTTTCGGAACGATAGAGGCCATGTTTCAGAGCCAGGATCCCGTGCTGCGCGAATTTCTCGCTTTGGACGAACTCGTGCTGCCGCGGTAGAGCATCTTGCCGGCAGATGTAACGGGATTGATTCCATTTCGAGCGTGCGGTACCGGACGCAGCCAAAAAGGCCGGTGTATCAAAATGAGAATCGCCGCAGGTTGCCCGCGGTTTAAGGCAATTTTTCCAGCACGAGGTCGCCTTGGCAATTAACGGAAAAATAGTCTAGCCGTGAATCATTGAGCGGCTTTCCACGTACTAAAGAGTTAGACTCGAGAGCAAGTACATTGAGCAGGCACGAAGAAGACCTGGCCAGATGCTGACCTCTTATGACTACACCTGATTATCTCGAACAGCTTGTCATTTCGAGGCGGCCGAGCCGGGGCGTGCAGTCGGCGAGGCAGGGAGACCGGTATGCGGAGCCGTTGTCGACGGCCGCCGTCTGGTCTGGGATGGATGTTTTGTGCGCGGCGATCTCGGCCGTGATTGCGTACCGGATCCGCCTGGATCCGCCGATGCCCTCTCTGAACGGAACAGCTCTTTTGCGGCTGGAGATGCATGCTCCGCTCGTCTCGATCAGTTATCTGCTGTTGTTCTGCGTGTATCTGGTAATGTTCTCGCGGCTCTATGGCCTCTACCGTTCTCCGGATAGCCGCAGCGGCCTCAGCGAACAGAGGCTGACGGTACAGGCGACGCTGACCGCTGCCTTGTTGCTTTGCGGAACGCTGTACCTGACACGGGCCTACGCTGTTTCGCGTGTCGTGGTGGCCCTCACGGTGGTATTCACAACCATCCTGCTGATGATCCGCAGGGCCGTTTCAAGAAAGCTGCGCGAGCGGCGCTTTTTGCAGGGGCGGGACACCCGCAATGTCCTGATCGTGGGAGAAGGCCGGGTCGCGCACGCGCTGCGCAATCATCTGCAGTCTCTTCCCCACATGGGCTTCCGCTTTTTGGGCTTTGTTTCACTGGATGGGAAGAACCCGGCCAACGCGCAGGTCGTGGGCGATATACGCAACTGTGTGGCGGTGGCGCGGTCCCTGTTCGTGGATGAGATCTACTTCTCCACGCCCGTCGAGAAGCAGACCGTCATCTCGGTGGTGGAAGAAGCCCGCTCGGTAGGTATCGACGTGCGCGTGGTGCCGGATCTCTACGACGGACTCGCCTGGAATGCGCCGGTGGAGTACGTTGGGCAGTTCCCGACGATTCCGCTACATCGCCGCGACTTTGCACGTGGAGCGTTCTTCCTGAAACGCGTTATGGATGTCGTGGTGTCCATTCTGGGCATGATTCTGCTCTCGCCGTTCCTGCTGATTATCGCCCTCCTGATCCGCCTGGATTCACCCGGACCGACCTTCTACAGGGCAGAGCGCATCGGCTGCAAGGGGCGCACATTCACCTGCTACAAGTTCCGCACGATGGTGAACAACGCCGACGAGCTGCGCAAGGATCTGGTGCACCGCAACGAAAGAGATGGCGTGCTGTTCAAGATCAGCAACGATCCGCGAGTCACCCGTGTAGGGAAGGGCTTGCGCAAGTATTCGCTGGACGAGCTACCGCAATTCTTCAATGTGCTGACCGGTGACATGAGCCTGGTCGGTCCGCGGCCCCCGCTGGCCTCCGAAGTGGAGAAGTACGACCTGGCGCATCTGCGCCGGCTGGATGTGCTGCCGGGCATGACCGGGTTGTGGCAGGTCGAGGCCCGGCAGGACCCCTCCTTCGACAGCTACATTTCGCTCGATACGGCCTACGTGGAGAACTGGAGCCTGGCGCTCGATCTCCGCATCCTGGCACGCACCGTGGGTGTTGTGCTGGCTGGAACGGGAAGCTGAGGCCTTTCTCCCGCGGAGTTCGTGTAGCACCTTCCCGTTCGTGTTCCGAAGTCCACGCCTCTCAGCGCTACTTTTCCGTGAGAAACGGCGTCGGCGAATGTATCCAAATCTCCACGAGAAAAGGAAACCGCTCTAGACTGAATAGGTGCGGATAGCGCTGGCGCAAATCAATCCAACCGTCGGAGACTTCTCGGGAAATCTGCGAAAGATCGCCGAGTTTCTGGAACGGGCGGCCGGGCAGGGCGCGGAGCTGGTGATGTTTCCCGAGCTGGCGACGTGCGGCTACTGGCCGGCGGATCTACTCGAGAAACAATCGTTTCTGGAGCGCTCCCACGAGACGCTGGCCGCGGTCGCGGCGCTGACCCGCGGGCCTGATCGTCCCGCGGTGCTGTGCGGCTCTCCGGAGCTCTGCAGAGAGGCGCCCGGCAATGCGGCCGGAGGCAAGAATCTTCGCAACGGGGCGGCTCTGCTCGAAGACGGGGAGATTCGCTTTGTGCAGCAGAAGAGACTGCTGCCGTTTTACGACGTGTTCGATGAGCAACGGTACTTCGAGCCGGCCGCCAGCCAGTCACTGACCCTGGTGAAGGGCAGGCCGGTCGCCATCAGCATTTGCGAAGATGCATGGAACGACAAGATGTTCTGGCCAAGGCAGATGTATCCGGTGGATCCGATCGAAGACCTGATGCGGCAATGGGCGGTGTTGCCGCAGCCAATGGAAGGTCAGCGGCTCATTCTGAACATCTCCGCTTCGCCCTTCTGGCACGGCAAATCCCAGACGCGGCGGCGGATGATCGGGGCCCTGGCCCGGCGACACAGAGCGACAACCCTGATGGTCAACCAGGTGGGCGCCGATGACAGCCTCATCTTCGACGGCGGCTCCTTTGCGATGAGTTCCAGTGGCGAGATCATCGCGCAAGCCCGGGAGTTCGCCGAAGACCTGGTCCTGGTGGATACGGAAATTGCCATGGCCGGGCCGCCGACGGAGGCCAGTGACGTCGAACGGACCTGGAACGCGCTGGTGCTGGGCATACGCGATTACCTGCGGAAGTGTGGCTTTCGCACGGCGATCATTGGCCTGAGCGGGGGAATCGATTCGGCGCTGGTCGCGGCTCTGGCGGTGGACGCACTGGGACCGGAGAACGTGCAGGGAGTTGGAATGCCGAGCGAGTTCTCGTCCAGCGGGTCGGTGACGGATGCAGAGCAGCTGGCCAGGGCTCTGGGAATCCGCTTTTCTGTGCTGCCGGTACGCCAGATCTATTCGCAGTTTACCCAGTCGCTGGAACCGTGCTTCCAGGCCCTGGGCGCGGGTACGGAGTTCAGCCTGGCTGAGGAGAACCTGCAGCCGCGGATTCGCGGGACCCTGCTCATGGCGCTCTCAAACAAGACGAATGCGCTGGTGCTCACGACGGGGAACAAGAGTGAGATGGCCTGCGGCTATTGCACCCTCTACGGAGATATGGTGGGAGCGCTGGCGGTCATCGGTGACGTCTACAAGACGGAGGTCTATGCGCTGGCCCGCTATGCCAATCGGGAGCGCGAAGTCATTCCCAGTGACACGCTGACCAAACCGCCTTCCGCCGAGCTGCGACCGGGTCAGAAGGACACGGACTCGCTGCCGCCGTATGAAGTCCTGGACCCGATTCTGCGCGCTTATGTCGAGGAATACCGGCCGGCGGAGGAGATCGCCCGCACGCAGGGAGTGGATGTGGAGCTGGTGCGAAAGGTTATCCGGTTGGTGGAGCTGAGCGAATACAAGCGGCAGCAGGCCGCGCCGGTGCTGAAGGTGTCAAAGAAAGCCTTTGGGATGGGACGGCGTTTTCCGATCGCAGCCCGGCGAGAGGTATAGAAAGTCCTGGTTCGCCTCCGCGCCACTGGAAACTGCGGAGGCGACCGATGTGCCCGGTGCATTCGGCCGGGTGGATGCGTAACGTACGTGAAGAAGGGTTGAACTGTGAAGATGGTTTCGATGAGCAAGATTTTGATGATCGCGGCAATCGCGGCAGCTACCGCGGGCGCGCCCCTGAATGGTTTCTGTCAGGCAGGGTCCTCTCAACCCGGCAACTCTCAGACGGTGAACTCTCAGGCTCCGGCCCCCGCAGCCGGGCCGCAGGAGCCGGCAGCGCCCGCGCCGCAGGGCCCCGCCCCGCAGGGGGCCGCACCGGCGGATCCATTTCCTCCGGTCAATCTCAAGAATTTCACGGCGGATTCCCCAAGCCGGGAAGAGGTCAACAGCTTTCTCCACGCAATCTGGGGATTTGACGACAGCCGCATCTGGAGCGTAGCGGCCGTCCTCAAGACTCCAGCCCCGGGAGTGACCAAAGTCGTTGTCTTCATGGCGAACAAAAGCAATCCCGGCAAGCTACAGCAGGCTGTTTTTTTCGTAACGCCGGACGGTCAGCATGCGATCGCCGGCGATGTGATTGACTTTGGCGCCAAGCCCTTCGCGGCAACAAGGAAGCTGCTGGAAGACCATGCCGATGGTCCGGCCGAAGGAGCCGCAAGTAAAAACCTGATGCTGGTAGAGTTCGCCGACCTGCAATGCCCCCATTGCAAGGCGGCGCAGGAAACGATGGCGAATCTCGCCCGGGATTTTCCACAGGCTCGTATCGTCTTCGAGAACCTGCCCATTCCGACGGCCCATCCGTATGCAATTCGTGCGGCCGAGGAGGGGGTTTGCGTGCGCAAAGCCAAAGGCGATGCGGCGTTCTTCAAATATGCGCAGGCGGTGTTTGATAAACAGGACCAGTTGACGCCGGCGGGTGTAGAGGCAACGCTCGGCTCGGCCGCGACCGCGGCGGGAGCCGATCCCAAGGCCATGGCGGCCTGCGCCAGCACGCCGGCGGCCCAGGACGATGTGAAGGCTTCCATGTCGCTGGCGGCCGATCTGGGCATCGGTGAGACACCGGTACTGGCAGTCAACGGCCATATGATTCCGCTGAATGCGATGCGTTACGACACGCTCAAGCGGATCATAGCTTTCCAGGCTGGGCAGGACGGCATTACCGTGCAGGTGCAGCCGTCACTGACAACCCTGCAATAGAGCTTAAGTCCGATCTTCGGGGTCTTCCCACGGAAGACCCCGGCCGGCTTGAGCCGTACCAGGAAGCGCGATCAGGTCAGGCTCTCTGGCCAGCTTCCTCATCAACTCGTCCTGCGCCTCAATGATTGATTTGCGCGCAGTGTCGATTACGATGTGTGGTCTCTTCCAGAGTTCAGTTTTGAGCTTGATGACCTCTTCCCATGTGGGAGACGGTCGTCCTTCGATCTCCGAACGCCGGCTTTCCACCCTTCTTCTGTGCTCCTGAACATCGGAACAGATCACCTCGACTTCGACTAGCCTCACATTGGCAAGCCGTGCAACCTCGGCCCACGAGTCGCGAGTAATGTTTAGCGGATTCACCGCGTCTCCAACGACCGTCCGGCCAATTCTCAAGTTATCCGCAGCCACTCGATACGCTGTGAGATATCCAGCAGCTCCGACTTCTACCTGCAGCACATCACTCTCCTGAATCGCCTGTTCGATGGTGTCGATTCGGAGATACGTGGCGGCGTACCGGCTCGCAACGATCCGGGCAAGCGTTGTTTTTCCTGTACCGGGTAAGCCCCCGAACGCTATCAGCACTTGTAGTTCCTTCTTGCTTTCAGCTAAGGGCCATTGC
>CAXUIM010000023.1:0-8317 GCA_964250885.1 uncultured Acidobacteriaceae bacterium
CTGCCGGAACGAAGCCGGTTGAAAGGAGCCGAGGGTCTTCGGTGAGGTAAACGGTCCGGATCCTGGGAAACTGTTGTTCCACCAGCCGCAGTGTGCGGAAGTCGAAGCTCTGAACAGCACATCGGCTCTCCAGGCCTGCCTTGGTTATGGCGCCGGCCAGCGTGGTGACAAAAGTCTGCGGATCGACAGTGTGGTTGTGAAGCAGGTCCGGGAAGGCCCTGGCTTGGGGCCGTTCCGCGGCGATCGGGGGCACGTGGTCCGGGAGGATCTTCGTTTCCAGGTTGAAGTGCACAGCGCGCGCATTAGCGGCGCGTTGCGACGCATGCAGCGTGTTCCTGCCAGCGCCTGTGCTGTAGAACTGCACATAGAACGCCACAAAGCGGAACAACTGCCCCACGCTGGTGGGGGCATAGGGAGTGGGCATCCTCTCCTCCGCGGCGAAGGCCACCGCCACCGGCGAGAGCAAGAGATCGTTACGCTGATCGGAACCGAAGTGCAGCTTGTCGCAGATGAAGGTCCTCCGCGCTTCGGCGGACGAAATGTCGCGCAGGTATACGCGGTTCTCCATCGTGTAGGGCGCTCCGTCCGCGCGACGGCAGCTTTCGGGGTTGTAGAACGGATCGTGCCAGATGAGCGAGACGTGATCGACCGATACCCCGGTATCGGTCTCCAACTCCGTCGCGAGTTGGTCCAGGCCGCTCTCGAACGAGGGCAGCGTGTTCTCAGGCCGAAGGCCGCGGCCTCCGCGGTGCGCTGAAACCACAAAGTCTTTGAGCTTCGGATCGTCAGGACGAGCGGCGCGTTGCTGTGCGAGAACCTGCCGCAGAAGGTCCGGCCGATCGCTGATCAGGCCGTTCACGCCGCTACGAATCACGGCACGCATCGCCTCCGGCTCGTTGGTTGTCCAGGGCACAACGCGAACACCCTGCTCCTGGAGCGCCTGCACCGGAACGCGGGGCGTATCGGGCCCATTTGGAGGCAGGCCGAACGCAGCCGGGGCCACGGTGCGATCGACCGGGGACAGCACCGGCGTAAGCGCCTGGTGTGCGGCCGCATGGGCCGCGGCCTTGGCCATGAGCTCCAACCACGGGTTGAGGTTCATCTTCGTCTTCGATGCCGATGCGTTCGACCGCGCCGCTGCATTTCTGGCGCGAGCGCAGAAAGAAGTATCCCGCAGTCTGGCCCTCGGCACACGCGGTGCAGGTTACGAGGCATACTCCAGCTAGGCCGCGACATCCCTGACCAAGGTGACGTGCCGGCGAGGAGGCATTCCAAACAAGCGCGAATATTCGCGGCTGAATTGAGAGGGGCTCTCATATCCAACCTGGAAGGCAGCCGTCTCCACATTGACCTCTTCAGCCAGCATCAACCGCCGAGCTTCGAGGAGACGGAGTTGCTTCTGATATTGGAGCGGCGTCATCGACGTGATCGACTTGAACTGGCGATGGAAGGCAGATGAGCTCATCTGTGCAATCGAGGCCAGCTCCTCGATGCAAACCGGTTCGGTGAAACGATCGCGCAGGCTGTGAATCGCGCTCAAGACGGTTCGCGTATGGTTCTTCGCCGTCGTCATCCGGATCACTTCACCGGCATGTGGGCCGGTTAGCATCCAGTAGCAGATTTCTCGCATGATCGCGGGATACAGCACCGGAATCGCCTGTGGGCTATCGAGAAGCCGCACCATCCGCAGCGTGCAGTCGGCCAAGGGTCCATTGAAGTCGGTTACGGAGACGCACTGCATTGCGTCGCCGCTCTCCATCGGCAACGTATGCAGCGTTTCCATGACTTCGCGCATGATGGCAAGATCGAACTCAACAATCAATCCAAGATATGGTTCGCTCAGACTCGCCTCCGAGACTGTGCCCAATGCCGGTATCTCAACGCTGACTACCAACGCTTGCCCGGCCCGATACTCCAGCCGTCTGTCTCCGAAGACGGCCCACTTGGCGCCTTGAACCACGATGCAGAGAGCGGGTTTGAAGATGAGGTGGCTGGGCAACTTCGCCTGATCGGAACGGAGGATTGTGAGTCCTTGGATGGCTGTTGGGAACGAACCAGGCCCGCCTTGCGCATCGGTATAACGCTTCACAACTTCTACAAGTTCATTCAGCATCTCGTTTCAGTCCCCCCCTACTGACCGTAGCTCACGGAGCAGGATCAGGCAAGAAATGGGGGAGTTCCGGCATTCAACTGCATGGCCATCATGAGTATTCTGACCTACAGCAACACCCCAGGAGAGATCCATGCCAACAAAAACAACTTCCCTTTCCAAGACAAAGATCGCAATCGTAACGGGCGGCAGTCGAGGGCTCGGCCGCAACACGGTTTTGCATCTCGCAAAGCGCGGCGTGCGCGCAATCTTCACTTACAACTCGAATCGTGCAGAAGCGGACAAGGTTGTGACCGCGGTCAGTGAGGCGGGCAGTACGGCGGTTGCCTTGCATCTGGACACGGGCAAAGTGAGCAGCTTCGATTCATTCGTGAAGGAAGCGAGCCACACGCTTGAGGAGATGGGAACGGACCGCTTCGACTATCTCGTGAACAATGCCGGCAACTCACATCATGCCCCGTTCGACAAGACAACCGAAGAAGACTTGGACAGCCTTTACAACGTCCACTTCAAGGGAGTCTTCTTTCTTACACAGAAGCTCCTTCCGCTCATCAACGACGGCGGCCGCATCGTGAATATCTCGTCGGGTCTCACGCGGTTCAGCTTACCGGGGAGCAGCTCCTATGCCTCCATGAAGGGCGCCGTAGAGGTCCTGACCCGCTACCTGGCGAAGGAGTTGGGCCCGCGAGGCATCGCCGTCAACACCGTCGCTCCCGGAGCGATCACAACTGACTTCAGCGGCGGTATGGTTCGTGACAATCCAGCGGTGAACAAGATGGTGTCGGACATGACCGCACTTGGCCGCCCCGGTCTACCGGACGATATCGGACCGATGATCGCGTCGCTGCTATCGGAGGACAATCGCTGGATCAACGCCCAGCGCATCGAGGTTTCAGGCGGCATGTCGGTATAGCTTCCGGTTAGAAAAGGCAACGGGTTGCGCCGATGCACCTGCCCGCTTTGGCCCTTGCGCCTGGCTGCACGGAATCAAGCAACGTGATCAAGCAACGTGATCAAGCAACATGGTTTTCGAGCACGCCGATTCCATCGATGCCAATCCGAATGCGATCGCCCGCAGCCAGGGTAAAGTCGTCACCGGGGACGATACCGGTTCCCGTCATCAGGAACACACCTTGCGGAAAGCTGTTGTCGCGGAAGAGGAAGCTCGCCAACTCTCTCGGCTCGCGCTTCAGCTCCGCGAGGGTGGTGCTCCCCGCAAAGACGGTCTCGGATTTCCGCTCGATTCCCAGGTGAATAGCTGTGGACCTGGCGATGGGCTCACGGGAGAGCAGCACGCAAGGACCCATCGCACAACTGCGGTCATAGATCTTCGCCTGAGGCAGATAAAGAGGATTTTCTCCCTCGATATCGCGCGCGCTCATATCATTGCCGATGGTGTAGCCGGAGATCTCGCCGGCTGGGTCGATAAAGAGAACGAGCTCCGGCTCCGGTACGGACCACTTCGCGTCTGACCGGATCCGCACGGCGCCTCCCGGCCCGACGACGCGGCGCCCGGTCGCTTTGAAGAAGAGCTCCGGCCGTTCGGCCGCATAGACGCGATCATAGAAGTCGGCGCCTCCCGCACTCTTACTTTCTTCAATCCGTGCGCTGCGGCTGCGAAAGTAAGTCACACCGGCGGCCCAGACCTCCTGGCTCACGACCGGAGCAAGAATTGTGTTCGCATCGAAGTCCGATGCCGGCTTGCCTTTGACGGCTGCGTGAGCCCGTGCGTGCAGGGCGGTGCTGGAGAGTAGTTCGTCCCAGTTCCCGGAGGCAAGCGCATAGAAGTGGTCCTGCTCTTCAACGAAAGCTCCGTGGGATGTGCGATAGAGTTTCATGTTTCCCTTTCAACGATCGTCCGCGCTGGAACAGATCGCGGTTCGAGATAAGGATGCGCCCCGGGCGAGTTGCGCCGCGATGGCGCCGGCGTCATAGACGCAGCCTCCCCAAACGCCGCCACTGGCCTGGATCAGTGCGGCCCATAAGCGAGTGTCTTCGGGCAGCGCGGGGTGGGGCGCCAGATCCTCGCGCGGGCCTCGCGCCGCAAGCCGGCGGCTTCCCTCCTCGGCAGAGAATCTCTCTGCGCCCTCACCGATAAAATCCACGGTTCCGTGCAGCTCATTGCGGTCAATAACGACCTCGATCAGGTCTCCCTCGCGCACGCATCCGATGGGTCCTCCGGCCAACGCCTCCGGCGAGATGTGTCCGACGCACGCGCCGGTGGACACACCGCTGAAGCGCGCATCCGTGAGAACGGCGACGTGCTTGCAGAACGGCAGGCTCTTCAGCGCCGAGGTGATCTGGTAGACCTCCTGCATGCCCGCGCCCGCCGGTCCACTGCAGATCAGGACGATCACATCGCCATGAGAGACCTCGCCCCGCTTGATCGCTTCGATTGCCGCCGCCTCCGTCACGAATACCCGTGCCGGTCCCGTGTGGCGGTAGGTGCCGGTCTCGTCGATCAGGGAGGGATCGATCGACGTGCTCTTGATCACGCTGCCCTCGGGAGTAAGGTTTCCGACGGGGAAGCAGACGGTCGGCATAAGCCCCCGCTGGTGGGCGCGGTCTGGCGCAAGGATCACGTCGTCAGGGTCGACATGGTCCAGCTCCAGCAGCCGCTGCCGCAGCGCCGTCCGTCGTTGGCTCTGCTCCCACCAGTCCAGGTTCTCATTCAGCGTGCCGCCGGTTACGGTGTGAACGCTGCCCTCGAGTACGCCCAGGCGCCGCAGGTGCAGCAGGACCTCCGGCACTCCACCGGCCAGGAAGACCTGCACGGTTGCGAAGCCGTTCGGCCCATTGGGCAAAGCATCGACCAGGCGTGGCACCGCGCGATTGACCGCCTTCCAGTCGGCCACGGAGGGGCGGCGCAGACCGGCGGCATGAGCAATCGCCGGAATGTGCAGCAGCAGGTTGGTCGAGCCGCCAAAGGCTGCGTGCAGCACCATCGCATTGCTAATCGACGCGTCCGTAAGTACATCGGAGGTGGCCACGCCAAGCTGCATCATGCGCCGCATCGCCCGCGCGGAACGCGTCGCCGCATCCAGCCAGATCGGCTGTCCCGACGGAGCCAGCGCGGTATGCGGCAGGCACAGCCCCAATCCCTCCGCGACCACCTGCGATGTAGCCGCCGTGCCCAGGAACTGGCAACCGCCGCCGGGAGTGGCGCAGGCGCGGCAGCCCACCTCCGCGGCGTATTCGAGCGTGATCTGTCCCTGCGCGTAGCGAGCCCCGATGGTCTGCGCCTTGCCGGCGTCTTCGCCGTTTTCTGGAAGCAGGGTGACGCCGCCTGGAATCAAGATGCTGGGCAGCGCTCCCGAAGACGCCAGCGCCATCATCATCGCCGGCAGGCCCTTGTCGCATGTCGCCACGCCGATCACCCCTTTCCGCGTCGGCAGCGACCGCATCAAACGGCGCAGAACGATGGCCGCATCATTGCGATAGGCCAGCGAGTCGAACATCCCTTCGGTGCCCTGCGTCCGTCCGTCACAAGGATCCGTACAGGCCCCCGCAAACGGAATCGCATGCAGATTGCGAAGTTCACGCGCGGCTTCCGCGACGAGCAGCCCGACCTCCCAATGCCCGGTGTGAAAGCCGAGTGCGATGGGAGTACCGTCCTGGGCTCGCATTCCGCCATGCGTGCTCAGGATGAGGAACTCGGGATCGAGCAGGCGCGTCGGCTCCCATCCCATTCCGGCGTTCTGAGTCAAGCCGAAGAGGTTTCCCGAAGGCTGGGTCAGTAACATCCGCGGCGTAATCGGCAGAACGCCCTCCGGCCCCGGAGCGTGTGTCTGCACCGCGGCAAACAGCGACGCTTCGCTCTCCAGAACTTCGGCCGCGGCTATCGGCGAAAACAAAGGATCTGCCATTTTGGTTCCCAACTCTTCACTGTAGGGCATTGTCCATGCGCGGAACGTCGCGCAGCAAACCCGTGAGGATTGCGGCCACGATGAGCGCGAGCGACATGAGGAGGTAACCGGCCCGGCTATCCCCCGTCATGGCTTGCAGGTACCCTACCAGATACGTTCCGAAGAAGCCGCCGAGCGCGCCGCAACTGTTGATGAGCGCCAACACCTCAGGCGTCACACTGCGGGGCACGCGCTCCGGCACGATGGCGAAGAAGGGTCCATAGGGCGCATACATGCAACCGCCGGCGATCACCAGGCATAGAAACGCGAGCGGAAAGCTCCTCTGCGCGAAATGAAACGAGCCGAACAGAGCCACGCCACCGATCAGGAGGAAGGGCCACACCAGAGACTTGCGCCGCCGCACTCTCTTATCGGACAAATAGGCGACGAGCAGCATGAGGAGAATCGCGGCGAGATATGGAATGGCGGTGAGCAGACCGGTCCGGGTCATCGAGACAGCGGCGCCCCGCCTTACGATGGTCGGCAGCCAGAGGACGAAGCCGTAGACACCGAGACTCCAGCAGAAGTATTGCGCGGACAGCAGAAGCACATCGCTTCGGAGCAGCGCCTTACGCACAGCTCCGATGGGCACAATACCCATCTGCTCCTGCGCAAGTTGCCTCTCCAGAGCTTCGGACGCTGCTGGCGTGAGCCACCTCGCCTCCGCCGGCTGATCCTGCATGAACAGCACCCAGATGACAGCCCAGAGGATGGACGGCACGCCCTCGAAGATAAACGTCATCTGCCAGCCAAACCGCTGGATCAGGTATCCCGTGATCGCGGACATCCAAAGCACCGTGATGGGACTGGCCATGATGAAGATGGCGTTGGCGCGAGAGCGTTCGGCGCGAGTGAACCAGCGGGTCAGCAGATGCAGGATCACGGGAAAGATGAGGCTCTCGGCGACTCCCAGCAGCAGGCGGTCCAAAGCCAGCAACCAGAATTGCCGGATGATGCCCGTCAGCGCCGCGCACGTCCCCCACAGGACTAAGGTAACGAACACCACTTTGCGGACGCTGTAACGTTTCGCCAGGGCAGATCCCGGAACCTGAAACGCGCAGTATCCGAGAAAGAACAATCCAGCCAGAAGCGACGAGGCGTTACCGCTGATCCGCAAAGTAGTGGCCAGACCGGCAGCGGCGCCGAATCCAAAGTTGGCGCGGTCCAGATAGGCCAGGCTGTAGGTAATGAAGACCGGAGGCAGAACATAGAACCACCTCTTTCGCAGGCTGGTGTCTCTGTCCGACTGTGCGGCCGCGGCCTCTGTATCGAAATGGCTCCGTCTCATCGCGCGCGATCCTGTGCCATTGCGGACCGTCAATTTCTACTTCAACTGAAGAGTCGTTAGTGAGCCGTTTCCGGCGGCTCGATCTTGACCACGTTGGCCCGGCAGCTCCGGAGATTCTGGCAAACCGTTGGCTTGAGCTCTTTGGTGAGGCAGGCCTCGATCGCGGTGAGATGGTTCTTGCCGCAGCTCAGCACGATGCCGCCCGGAGGAAACTCCGGGTTCGCTTTAGCAAATAAATCCAGAACCTCGGTCGGCCTCATCTGGATTTCCTGATCGATGTGCCTGAAGGCGGACGGAATCGCCACCATATGGAATGCCTTGTGCTCGGCCGCGAAGAACTCCGTGGGCGACAGTGTCGTACAGGTTCCATGCTTCGCCCATTCGTGTTTCAGCAGCGAGAGATCGGGTGTGATATCCAGATTCTCCTCAGGCCTCTGCGGACCGGGCCGCTCCGAACAAGAGACGGGATAACTTCCATCGTTATTCTGCGGCCAGAGCCCATGCACAATGAAACCTCGGCCGCTGTTGCACTCCGGACCGGTGTCATGGATGGAGCAGAACTCCGGCGACCAGGAGAGATTCAACAGATAGAAGTCGAACTTTCCCGGTTCCCCTTTCTCCTGACCCCAGCCAGCGGCGGCGATCGGCGACGCAAGGAACAGGGCAAGCAGGAACCGGCTGAATCTTGTTGGAGTCTTCATCAGAACCTCCGCGGCCCTTAGAGCATAGCAGCGTGTAGAGCATAGCAGCGTGAAGGGCATAGCAGTATGGAGTCCAGACTCGTTCCGCCTTCGGTTCGCCTGCAGCCGTTCTCTGGGTTCGCGGGGCAGCCTTCATGGCAATGCCTGCTTCTTTCCAGCAATGCCAATGCCTGAGTATGCGAGCCGATGCCTTGATTCTCCGTCTCCAAGGACTCGCTCTCGAAGGCTTCCAGACGGGCCGCTATACTGAACCCTCCCGCACAGACCTGGCGAAACAGCTGGCGCGGCTTGGGAGTGTCATGACAGCGTCCAT
>CAXUIM010000023.1:8417-24311 GCA_964250885.1 uncultured Acidobacteriaceae bacterium
TTGCGCGAAAACATCCAAGCCTTGCGCGTAAACATCCAAGCCTTGCGCGTAAACATCTCGGCGTTTCGCAAACAGATCGTCGCTGCGCTGGCTGTCGCTGCAGCGTGCTTCCTCATTACCGGTACGCTGGCCCAATCTCCCCAGGAGGTCACCGTGCCGGAGCTGCACCTCCAACCTCCCTTCACGCCGCTCCCGAAATACGGGCCGTACAACGCCCATATTCTGGCCGGCGGCCGCGGGCTCACGGAGATGCTCCCGGCAAAAGATCCGCTCCTGGACGCAACCTCCGCGTGGACGTTGTCGGCATGGGTTGAATTTGCACCGGTATCTCCTGCATCCGTACTGATCGCCGGCGCGGGCGATCCCCTGGCCGGCGACTCCCGCTTCTTTGCTCTTGCGGAGGGCAGGCCGGCTCTGCGTCTCGGCGCGTTGCAGCAACTCAGATCGGCCGCCCCTTTTGCCGGGACGGGCTGGCATTTTCTGGCTGCCACCTTCGACGGCGCCTCGATGAGTTTCTACGTGGATGGCGCCCAGCAGGCGCACGCCGCGCCGCGCGTTGCGAAGATTGCGCCCAAGCTTGTCATGGGGCCGGTGGAGGAGTGCACGCAGCTGCCCTGCCCACACTTCGGCGGCCGAATCGCCGAGTTCACCCTGGCCCGCGGAGCCGCTTCAGCCGCGCAGATCGCCGCTCTGGCGCATGATCCGCCGGACCCGGACCTGGTCGTGTTTGAGGAAGGCTCCAAGCCGTGGCCGCTGCAGGTGGTGCAGTTCGCCGGCAACACGGCACCGCAGCCGCCATGGACCATGCCGCAGCGCAAGGCGCCTTTCAGCAAACCCGTCGCCGCGCCTCTACCGCCGGGCCAAACGACGCTGGTTGCGGACTCGCCTGGCGAGTGGACCCTGAGCAATGGCTGGAAGCTGATCGAGGCGCCCAGGATCGAGGCGCCCAGGATCGAGGCGCCCCCGGAGACGATCTCCACGCCGGGGTTCGACACCTCAGCATGGATGGCGGCCACCGTTCCCGGTACCGTTCTGACCACGATGATCGATCGCGGTCTCTATCCCGACCCGGACTTCGGCCTCAACAATCTCGATATCCCCGAGAAGCTGAACCGGCAGGACTACTGGTATCGTGCCGAGTTCCCCGCGCCATCCACGCCGGGCAGACCCCACGTCGCGCTCGTGCTGGATGGGATCAACTACCAGGCTGAGGTCTGGTTCAACGGCCATCACCTGGGCCAGATCAAAGGCGCTTTCACCCGGGGCAGCTTCAACATCAGCGATCTCCTGCGCGCGCATGGTTCGAATGCGCTGGCCATTCGCATCTCGCCGGCACCGCATCCGGGTATACCCAATGTTCAATCCGTTGCTTTCGGCGCCGGGCTGAATGGCGGCGCCATGGAACTGGATGGGCCGACCTTCGTAGCCTCTGAAGGCTGGGACTGGAACCCTCCCATGCACGACCGCGACACCGGACTTTGGCAGGACGTGCATCTTGTCGCATCCGGTCCGGTTTCCATCGGGGACCAGCAGGTGATTACACAGCTTCGGCTGCCGGACACCACGCAGGCGAATGTGACACTGAACATTCCCCTGAACAATGCCTCGTCAGACGAAGTGGAGGGAACGCTCACCGCGAGCTTCGAGGGAGTCGAGGTTCACAAGCACGTCAAGGTTCCTTCCGGAAGCACGACCGTCCGGCTGGCTCCCGCGGAGTTCCCGGCGCTGCACCTGCGGAATCCGCGGCTATGGTGGCCGAACGGGTATGGCAGCCCCTCTCTGTACCACCTCACCACAACATTCACGACGGAAGGTGCAGCCCCTTCCATCAAATCGTTGCGCTTCGGAGTGCGGGAGATCTCGTATGAGATCAGTCTGCTCGACAACCAGGGCGCGCTGCGCCGCGTGGACTACGACCCCACCATCGGCCGGGAAAACGCACAGCCCGCGGTCGACGTAACCCATGCGGGCATGCGGCAGGTCCCGGGTGGCTGGGCAGCCTCGATCACGGCAGGAGCTGATGGGTCTCCGGCCCTGCGTACCGTCTCCGACACGCGTGCGACGCCGTTTCTCACCGTGAAGGTGAATGGCGTGCGCATCGCCGTGCGCGGCGGAAGCTGGGGCCTGGATGACTCCCGCAAACGTGTCTCCCGCGCCCGGCTTGAGCCTTTCTTTCGCTACGACCGGGATGCCAATCTCAACACCATCCGCAACTGGCAGGGGCAGAACACCGAGGAGGTCTTCTACGACCTGGCGGATGAATACGGGATGCTGGTTTGGAATGACTTCTGGGAGGTGACAACCGACTCCAACGCCGAAGCCGAGGATCCGCAGCTGTTTCTGGCCAACGCCCGGGACACCATTCTGCGCACCCGCAACCATCCCTCGATCGTTATGTGGTGCGGGCGCAACGAAGGTGTTCCCCAGCCCATCATCAACAAGGGCCTGATTGCACTGACGCACGCGCTGGATGGCACGCGCTATTACTCGCCGTCCTCAAACCAGGTCAACCTCCTGCCGAGCGGTCCCTACTCCTACGAGGAGCCCGCGGACTACTACTCCAGCATCGATCGCGGCTTTGCCGTGGAGATCGGGACATCCTCTCTCCCCACGCTCGAGTGGTTTGGCCGCTGGCTGCCGGAGGTGGATCGGTGGCCGATCAGTGACGATTGGGGGTATCACAACTGGCATCCCAACGATCCACTGAACCAGCATATGCAGGCGCAGTTCGGCATGGCAGACAGCCTGGAGCAATACGAGCGGGAGGCGCAGATGATGAACTACGTCGACTATCGCGCCATCTTCGAAGGCTTCAACGCGCACCTCTGGGCTCCCAACACAGGCCGCCTGCTTTGGATGACGCAGCCATCCTGGCCCAGCATGCTGTGGGGGATCCTCAGCTCCGACTACGACACGCAGGCCTCTTACTATGCCACCAGGAAGGCCTGCGAACCGATCCATGTGCAGCTGGATCTCGCCACGAACGATGTTCAAGTGATCAATACCACGCTGCGGCCCTTGCGGCAGGTCAAGACCGAGGCGGTTGTCTATTCGCTTGATGGCAAGCTGCTGCTACATCGCGAGGCCATCATCAATGCCGCCAGCGATGATGTGACCAGCGTTCTTCATCTTGAGCTGGCTCCTCTGCTGGGGGACACTACCGTGCTTGTAAAGCTTTCGCTTGCTGCCGCGAACGGCGATCTTCTCTCCCAGAACCTCTACTGGCGTGCGGCCACGGACGCGGGGTACCGTGCCCTCAACACGCTTCCGCAGGCGCGGGTCACGCTCTCGGCGCGCCAGCTTACCGAAGCCGCGGCAAATGGCGAGTACAAGATCGAAGTCAAACTGCAAAACGCGAGTACGGCGCCTGCGCTGAACACCAAGCTGGTGACCCTTGAATCCGCGGGTGGAAGCGAGGTGCTGCCTGCTTTCTACAGTGACAACTACATCTCGCTCCTGCCGGGTGAGCAGCGTACCGTCACCCTGGAGATCCCCGGGAAGTATGCACGGCAGGCGCTTCAGATGAAGGTTCGCGGCTGGAACGTGGTCCCTTCCTCCACCGCTGTCGCTCGTTGACGCTCCCCAAGCGCACTCGTACCATGTATCCGCTGCTCCACAACAGGAGAACCTGCTCCAGGGTGACCGATGAAGATGCGAAGCACACAGGCGGTTTCACGCAGAGGCTTTCTACAGGCCTCGCTCGCGGCGGGAACTTCGCTGGCTCTCTCGCAACCCGCCTTCGCCCGGTTCGGCGGCGGTCAACTGGATCCTCCGCTGCAGGAGTTCGGCTATGAGCAGGTTGAGGTGAGAGATCCTCTCGCGACGGCCCAGCGCGACAACGTCACGGAGGTGCTGGCTGGGTTGGATGAAGACAGCCTGCTCAAACCGTTTCGTGAGATGGCAGGCCAGCCCGCTCCCGGAGCGAGCCTGGGCGGATGGTACGACTGGAAACCGGATTACAACTTCCATCATGACGATGCGGGTCTCGCCCCGGGCGCGAACCTGGGCCAGTGGGTCTCCGCTCTTTCCCGTCTGTATGCATCCTCCCGGTTCGGCGGCGCAACAGGCCGGACTGATCTGGCGGAGCGCGTGGTGCGGCTGAATGCGCAGCTCGGGAAGACGATCAGCCCGGGCTATTTCCGACGCACCCGTTTCGCCGGCTACAGCTTTGACAAGCTGGTGTGCGGCTTGATGGACGCCCATCAGTGGGCGGCCGATGAGAACGCATTTTCTACGCTGAATGCCGTTACCGCGACGGCAAAACCCGTTCTTCCCGACCACGCAGTCGATCGAGAGGTGCAATGGACTCCGGGCGCGGACCTCTCCTGGATGTGGGATGAGACCTACACGCTGCCTGAAAATCTGTATATCGCGTCCTCCAGAGGGGCGGGGCCGCAGTACCTTCAGATGGCGCGGGCTTACCTGGATAACAAGACGTTCTTCGAGCCTTTGGCGAACGGCGTCAATGTGCTCTCCGACAAGCATGCGTACAGCTACGTCAATGCCTTGTGCTCCGCGATGCAGGCTTACCTTGTGGACGGGAGCTCGATGCATCTTGCGGCGGCCAGGGCGGCCTTCGCCATGCTCCAGGAACAAAGCTTCGCCACCGGCGGCTGGGGCCCGGACGAGGTGCTGCGCAAACCCGGGTATGACGAGCTTTTGAAAGCCCTGAATGTCACTCACAACGGGTTCGAAACGCCGTGCGGAAGCTACGCCCATATGAAGTTGACTCGCTATCTCCTGAGGGTGACGCGGGACGGCCGCTATGGGGACAGCATGGAGCGGGTCATGCTCAACACGGTTCGCGGTGCGCTTCCACTCCAGCCTGATGGACGATCGTTCTACTACGCCGATTACAACGTCAACGGCAAGCGGCTTTACTCCGTACATCGATGGCCCTGCTGTTCCGGGACCTTGCCGCAGGTCGCGGCCGACTACGGTATCAACACTTATCTCCACGAGGCAGGTCTCCACGAGGCAGGGAGTGTCTGGGTCAACCTGTACCAGGCATCGGAGTTGCGTTGGAAGGTGGGCACAAGTGAGGTGCGTCTTGAGCAATCCGGAAGCTACGTTGCGGACGGCACGGTGCATCTTCGCGTCACGGCAACGAGCCCGGCCGCGTTCACATTGCGTCTTCGCATTCCCGCCTGGGTGGACGACCCGGTATCGCTGCAGGTAAACGGCCGCCCGGTTTCGGCCACCCCGCGGATGGGTTTCCTCTCATTGGAGCGGCTCTGGCGGTCCGGGGATACGGTGAAGCTTGTGATTCCCCTGTCGTTGCGGCTCGAGGCTCTGCCCGCGAACGGCGGTCCGGCGCATCCCGACACGGTGGCCCTGCTCTGGGGGCCGCTGGTCCTCTTTCCACTTCGCGAAGTTTCAGACGGGGGACCCCTGAACTTCAAGCGTGACGAGCTGCTGCGCGCAGAGCGAACCGGACCCAGCGAGTGGCGGGTCGGTCCGCGGCGCTTCGTTCCTTTTGTGGAGATTGGAGACCGCGAGTACTCCACCTACGTGCTCGCAACGTGAGGTCGGACCGGAACTAACCCGGGTCTTCACGCTGCGGCAAATCTTTCATCTCGGGATATCCCCTGGCGAGTCGCGATCGGGCTTTGGGAGCGGCAGGTTCCTCTTTCAAGAGGATGCCCCCGACAGGCATGTGCAGGATGCGACCGTTTACGTACTTGCACAGAGGCTGATTCAAACGGCGCCACGCCGAAAGCGGTGGGGTCTGGATGTCTGGCGAGCCGGATGAGACAATTCCGACTGAGTGAGCGAGGCTGCGATGCAAAACAAGAGCTGTTGCACGCCTTCCACGAACCGCTCCTCGCAGCCGGTCGAGAGGGCTACGGAGCTTGCGGGCAAACGCCGGGCGGTGCCCGATGACGACCACGTGGCGCTCGCCGGAGGACCCTTCCTGATGGGGACCGACTATGAGGAGGCCTTCCCGCAGGACGGAGAAGGACCCGTACGAGAGATTACCCTCGCGCCGTTCTGGATGAGCCTCACCCCCGCGACCAATCACCAATTCGGTGAATTCATCGCGGACACCGGCTACCGCACCGAGGCGGAGACGTTCGGCTGGTCTTTCGTGTTCTGGTCGCTGGTTCCGCCCGCGCGGTTCAACGAACTGGTTGTGGATACGGTCGCGGCCGCGCCCTGGTGGTGCAAGGTTCCCGGCGCCTGCTGGAAAGCACCGGAGGGACCCGGATCCACGCTGGCTTCGCGCCAGAATCATCCTGTGGTTCATGTCTCCTGGAACGATGCGATGCGTTTCTGCGAGTGGTCCGGGCAGCGCCTTGCCACCGAGGCGGAGTGGGAGTACGCCGCACGCGGAGGGCTGGTGCAGAAGCTCTATCCCTGGGGCGACAAGCTGCGTCCCGGCGGAGAGCATCGCTGCAACATCTGGCAGGGTGAGTTCCCTCGGCATGACAGCGGAGACGATGGATTTGCCGGTACCTGCCCCGTCGACGCGTTTTCGCCCAACGGTTTTGGGCTGTACTCGATGACCGGGAACACCTGGGAGTGGTGTGCGGATTGGTTTGGCACAGAGCATGCGAAGAGCGACAGCCGGTTGAATCCTTCGGGGCCGCGACAAGGAACAAGCCGGGTGATCAAAGGCGGCTCTTTCCTGTGTCACAAGTCCTACTGCAATCGCTACCGCGTGGCGGCGCGAAGTTCCAGCACGCCGGACAGCACGACCTCTCACATGGGCTTTCGCTGTGTCCGCGACTGCGTGTAAGTGCGAAGGGAGACGAAGCCAACGCGATGATGAATAAAGTCTGGTCCGATCGAAAGACGGTGCTCCAGGATGTGGCCCGGGATGGCATGCTCCTGGCGGTGGGCGGCTTCGGCCTATGCGGCATCCCGGAGATGCTCATCGCGACCCTGCGTGACACCGGCGTGCGCGGCCTGACGGTTGCCAGTAACAATGCAGGCGTGGATGGGTGGGGACTGGGCCTTCTGCTCGAGTCCCGGCAGATTCGCAAGATGATCGCCAGCTACGTGGGTGAGAACGCGGAGTTCGAGCGGCAGTTCCTGCACGGCGAACTGGAAGTCGAGTTCTGCCCGCAGGGCACGCTGGCGGAGCGCATGCGTGCCGGCGGCGCGGGCATTCCGGGCTTCTATACGCGCACCGGCGTGGGGACGGTCGTGGCCGAAGGCAAGCCCCGTGAGGTCTTCGATGGCGAGACCTACATTCTGGAGCGTGGGATTCGCGCGGACCTGGCGCTGGTGAAGGCGTGGAAGGCGGACACGCATGGCAACCTGATCTACCGGCGTACCGCGCGCAACTTCAACCCCATGGCCGCCACCTGTGGCCGGATCACTATCGCGGAAGCCGAGATCATTGTGCCGGCCGGTCAACTGGATCCCGATCAGATTCACACGCCCGGGATTTTCGTGCAGCGGGTCGTTCTCAATCCCGCGCCGGAGCGGCGCATCGAGCGCCGAACTGTGCGGAAGGAGTAGCCGATGCCCTGGGTACGGAATGAGATGGCGGCCCGCGCCGCCCGGGAGCTGCGCGACGGCTTCTATGTGAACCTTGGCATTGGAATGCCCACCCTGGTGGCCAACTACATTCCCGCGGAGATCACCGTCGTCCTGCAATCTGAAAACGGTTTGCTGGGCATGGGCCCTTTCCCGCTGGAGAGCGAGGTCGACGCCGACCTGATCAATGCCGGTAAAGAGACGGTGACGTACAACGCGGGGGCGGCCGTCTTCTCCAGCGCCGACTCCTTCGCGATGATCCGTGGCGGGCACATCGACCTGGCTATCCTCGGTGCGATGGAAGTCTCCGAGCGCGGCGACCTGGCCAACTGGATGGTTCCCGGGAAGCGGGTGAAGGGTATGGGAGGCGCCATGGATCTCGTATCCGGCGTGCGCCATGTCATCGTGCTGATGGAGCACACGGCGCAGAATGGAGCGCCCAAGCTCTTACGACACTGCAGCCTGCCGCTCACGGGAACCGGTGTGGTGCAGCGTGTCATCACGGATCTTGCGGTGCTGGACGTCACGGCAGAAGGCTTCGTGGCGCGGGAGCTGGCTCCAGGCGTCACCGCGCAGCAGGTGAGCGAGCGAACCGGGGCGCCTGTCCGCTTCGATCTGCAAGAGAGCCCGCTTGATCGTCCGGCATTCTGAGCGACACCCACAATATCGATGCGGCTTGTCCGTTAATGCTTGTAGAGCATGGCTTTGGTTGCGGTGACGCGGATACAGGGTGCGAGTGCCGGTCCATCGAGGCAAACCGGCTTCTCGATGAAACGGCCGCGCAACCCGAAGCTGTCCTCCGACACCTGCAGGAGAGCTGCTCTTGCGGCTAGAGCAGTATTACTGTCCTTGTGCCCGATTCGAAGTTTACGAGTGCCGTTTTTCTGGAGGAAAAACGGCGTTGACACCTGGAGCCTTGGGTACACCTACAGTAATACTGCGCTAACCCTTTTTGCGCCGTCGGCCGTCACGGCCGTCGCCCAGGAGATCCATGTCTGCTATATCCGGCTTTCTCTCGGACGCCGTGGAGAAGCTGCTCTTCCGTCCGGTGACGGTCACCGAGAGCGAACTGGTGGCCAACTGCTTTCGTCTGGTGCGCGTGCGCGGAGAAGCCTTGGCAGGCGTTCGTTGGACTCCCGGGCAGGCCATACAGATCTATCTCGGCAACCTGACCAAGAGGACCTACACGCCCATGGAGCTGGATGCGGATGCGGGATCGGCTCGATTCCTGTTCTACCTGCATGGCGGCGGCCCAGGCTCAGCATGGGCCACAAAGCTGAGGGTTGGTGACGTATGTAAGTTGATGCGGCCCAAAGATTCGCTCGATTTCACAACGCTCAAGCGGCCCACGCTCTTCTTCGGCGATGAGACCTCCCTCGCCGCGGCCCAGGCCTTTTCCCGATCCGGCAGAGATACGGGGAACGACCGGGTTTTCCTGGAAGTATCCTCCTCGGCTGAGGCGCAGATCGTATCGTCGAGGCTGGAACTCAGACCGGCGATGCTGTTTGAAAAGAGATCGAAGTCCCACATGGCGGAGGTGGCAGCGAGCATGGCTGCGAGTGCTTTCGCGTTGAATTCCCCGCAGTGGGTCTTCACCGGACAGGCGCGTTCCATCCAGACGCTGCGGAAGCAGCTGAGAGTCTTGGGCTGTGACACTTCGGGGAGCAAGGTAAGAGCCTACTGGTCCCCCGGCAAAACCGGAATGGATTGAGATGGCTTCGACCCTGCACTCCGGTAGACCTGCAGGGATCACACGATAGCGGCGGTATTGGGATGGGCTCCGCCCCATATGATGGAGGAGTGCTAACCCGTCGCAGCGCTGTGAAGCTCCTCGGTTCCGCCGCAGCCTCATGGAGCGTTCCAGCTCTCGGCGCGGCCCGGGGCGCGGATGACTTCACAGGGCCGCCCGATGCCAGGCTGGAGATCGGCTCCGTCGCGCTCGAGGTGGCGCCTCGCCATGTCGTCCGAACCACGGCGTACAACGGACAGGTGCCCGGCCCTCTGCTTCGCTTCAAAGAAGGACTCCCTGTAACCGTCGAGATCACCAATCGCAGCGAACATCCCGAAGTCGTTCACTGGCACGGCCTCTTCCTTCCACCCGACTTGGACGGGGCCACCGAGGAGGGCACGCCCTTCATCGCTCCCGGAGCCACGACACGCATGCGCTTCACGCCGCGGCCGGCCGGTTTCCGCTGGTTTCACACCCACACCGCGGCGATGAACGACCTTTCTCGCGCGCAATACGGCGGCCAGCACGGCTTCCTGATGATTGAGCCTCAGGTGAACCCGGGCGCCTACGACCAGGAGTTCTTTCTGGCGCTGCATGATTGGCGCGGCCACCTGCTGGCCAGCGACGATGGCGCCATGAATCCGCTGTATGACATCTCCACCATCAACGCCAGGACGCTGGGCTTCGGGGAGCCTCTGCGCGTGAAGCAGGGCCAGCGGGTGCTGCTGCACCTCCTCAACTCCAGCCCCAGCGAAGTTCATTGGGTGGCGCTGGCGGGTCATCGCCTGCGAGTGATTGCGCTGGACGGGAATCCGGTACCGGCCCCCGCGGCGGTCTCCATGTTGCGCCTGGCGCCGGCGGAGCGCGTGTGTGCGCTGGTCGAGATGGATAACCCCGGGGTATGGGTGCTGGGTGAGGTGCGCAAACATATACAGAAAGCCGGTATGGGCGTGGTTCTCGAATACGCGGGCCAGAGCGGAGAACCGCAATGGCGGCAGCCGCCCAATCTGGTGTGGGACTACGGCCAGTTCGCAACGTCCTTCAGCGCCGGGCAGACCGAGCCGCCCGAGAACACTCCGCTGATTCAGGTTCCGCTCATTCTGGAATCCAAGTTTCGCGGTCATGGGAGCATGGAAGCGTGGACGATCAACGGCCGGTCGTACCCGGACTCCGGGATCGCGCCTTTGCAGCCGGGCGCGCGCTATCAACTGCAGTTCATCAATCGCAGTCTCGACGACCATCCCATGCATCTGCATCGCCACATCTTCGAGCCGCGCACGCTGGATGTGCCTCTGAAGTCCGCTCAAGACCAGACTGCGCCCGCAGCACAGGTCCGCGGCCTGAAGAAAGACGTGATCCTGGTGACCGCGCAGACGCAGACCACAGTCGAGTTCACGGCCGGCAATCCGGGCAACACCCTGCTGCACTGCCATCAACAAAACCACATGGATCTTGGATTCATGATGCTTCTCCGCTATGCGTAGACAAACTACAGTCTTCGGAGTGGCTGCGCTGCTTTGGGCCGGTCTGACTGGATCCGCGCACGCGCAAGGCAACTATGAGATTCAGGTGTACGGGGCCGACACGGCGCCCCCCAGGAACCTGATGGTGGAGTTGCATTCCAACTTCACGCCCGAAGGGCAGAAATACGTGATCGATGATGTAATCCCGACCAATCATCAGGAGCACGAGACGCTGGAGCTGACCGAAGGCCTCACCGACTGGTCGGAGGTGGGCTTCTATGTCTTCACCAGCGAGCAGGATGGTCATGGCGTGCAATGGGTCGGCGATCACATTCGCCCGCGGGTGCGTGTGCCGGACTCATGGCACTGGCCAGTCGGGCTGAGCCTGTCGACCGAGATCGGCTACCAGCGTGCCGTCTACTCCCCGGATACATGGACCTGGGAGATCCGGCCCATCATCGATAAGTTCGCGGGCCGCTGGTACTTCGCCGTGAATCCGGCTCTGGAAAGAACCCTGCACGGCCCGGACGTCAACCTGGGCCTGGGCTTCTCGCCCGCGGCCAAGATCAGCTACGACTTCACGAACGTGGTGAGCGGGGGCTTTGAGTATTACGCCGACTATGGCCGCCTGGGAGCCGTCGCCGGGCTGCATGAGCAACAGCAGCAGATCTTCGCCGTGACCGACCTGAACGTCTCGCCCAAGTGGGAGATCAACATCGGCGTTGGCATCGGACCGACCGCCGCCACCGATCACCTGATTGTGAAAGGCATCCTCGGCCGCCGGTTCAATTGGGGCGGCCATTCTCCGGTGGAGTAGGGCCTTGCATACAGAAAGCGCGCTGCCCGCGTCGCGCCATTCAGCCGCTCCAGTTGGGTTTGCGTTTCTCAAGGAAGGCGGCCAGGCCCTCTTGAAAATCGGGAGCTTCGCGAATCGCGGCGTTGGCCTGCACGGCGGCGGCCAGAGCTGGATCCAGCCACCCGCGATTCTGCTCCCGCAGCAGGGCCTTGGTGGCGCGCAGCGAGCTGGGAGAGTTGGCCAGCAGGCTCCCGGCCAGCGAATGCACGCGGGCCTGCAGTTCCGTATCGGCAACCACCTCGCTGACCAGGCCGAGCCCGTGCGCCTCTTCCGCCGAGAACAGCCGGCCGGAGAGCAGAAGATTGCGGGCGCGCTTATCCCCGATCTGCAGCATGAGATACGCGGAGACAAGCGCGGGAATGAAGCCGATCCGGACCTCGGTGTAGCCGAACCGCGCGCCGGGAACGGCCAGGGTGAAGTCGCAGAGCGTGGCGATGCCGGTGCCCCCCGCGACGGCAGCTCCATTCACCGCGGCGATGGACGGCATGGGCAGATCGTAGAGGCTGCGAAACAGGCGCGCGACGCGGGCGGCGTCAAGGTTGCGCTCCTGGGCAGACTGGCCGCGCAGGGCCTGCAGCGCGGAGATATCGAGCCCCGCACAGAAGCCCTCGCCGGCGCCCGTGATGACCAGAACGCGCACTCCAGGCGAAGCGGCGGCGGTTTCGAGCGCGGCGATCAACTCGCTCTGCATCTCCGGCGTCAGGGCGTTGCGTCGCTCCGGACGGTTCAGGGTGAGCGTGCGAACCCCATTCAATTCAGAGAGCAGGACAGTCGACATAGGCTTATGCGTTACGAGAGCGCCGGCATCCTGAATCGATGGCCGCTCGTCAGTATACGGTGCGCCGCGGCCCCGAGCCTGGGTCCTGTCGATCCGGGCGAGCCTGTGGCGTCCTTGGGGCGATGGGCATATCTTGATTCTGGTCTTGACCGTGAATCCAGCTGGATCCAAGCAGCTTCAGGATGAGGCGCTCGCGAGCCAGGAGAACGGCAATGAACGATGATGGAGACTCAACCGGGCAAGCTGTGTTGAGAGAGGCGAACGATGGCGGACGAAGGCAAGTTCTCAAATGTGCTGGTCAGCGGACAAAAGGCGGTTGGGTCGAAAGGCAGCGCCAAGGCAGCGGCAAACACCACGGCGGTGAAGGCCCTGCTGGCGCAACTGGCAGCGCAGGAGAGTGAGATCCGCCAGGGCGGCGGACAGAAAGCAGCCGAGGCGCAGCGTTCCAAAGGGCGGCTCACCGTCCGGGAGCGGCTGGAGCTGTTGCTCGACAAGGGAACGACGCTTCTGGAGCTCGGACTCTGGGCCGCGCACGGGATGTATGCGGAGTACGGGGGCGCTCCCGGAGCCGGTGTTGTGGCCGGGCTGGGCCGAGTGCACGGGCGGCTCTGCATGATCGTGGCCAACGATGCAACGGTAAAGGCCGGCGCCTTCTTTCCCATGACGGCCAAGAAGGTGCTGCGCGCCCAGGCCATCGCGCTGGAGAATCATATTCCGACCCTGTATCTGGTGGACTCGAGTGGAGTCTTCCTGCCGCTGCAGGAGGAGGTGTTTCCGGACCAGGATGACTTTGGCCGGGTATTTCGTAACAACGCGGTCATGAGCAGCCTGGGCATACCGCAGATCACGGCGATCATGGGAATGTGCGTGGCGGGCGGAGCCTACCTGCCGGTGATGACCGACACCGTCCTGATGACGGAGGGTTCGGGCCTCTTCCTGGCCGGTCCCGCGCTGGTGCAGGCGGCCATCGGGCAGAAGACGCCGGCCGAGGAGCTGGGTGGGGCCGCGATGCACGCGGAGGTCTCTGGAACGGTCGACTTCAAGGAGCCCAACGACCACCTGTGCCTGGCTCGGCTGCGATCTCTGGTGGAGAAGATGGGGGAACGGGAGCGGGCTCCCTTTTCCGTGAAGAGGTACGATCCGGCCTCGGACGCGCCGCGATATGCGGCCGAGGATCTGTACGGCCTGCTCGATCCGGCTCCCGGCTCCAGCAACGTCTACGACGTGCGCGAGGTAATCGCGCGCCTGGTCGACCGCAGCGAGTTCGATGAATACAAGGCGGAGTTTGGCCGAACACTGGTATGCGGGTATGCGCGTATCGGCGGCCACGCCGTCGGGATCGTCGCGAACCAGAAGCTGAATCAACGTCAGACGGTTGCGACCGGTCCCGCGGCGGGAACCCAACGCGTGGAGGTGGGGGGCGTCATCTACACGGAGGCCGCGCAGAAGGCGGCCCGCTTCATCATGGACTGCAACCAGAATCTCGTCCCCCTGATCTTTCTCCACGATGTAAATGGCTTCATGGTGGGCAAGGATGCGGAGTGGTCGGGGATCATTCGCGCCGGGGCGAAGATGGTCTCCGCGGTCTCAACGTCCGTCGTGCCGAAGATTGCGGTCATCATGGGGGGCAGCTTTGGCGCAGGACACTATGCCATGTGCGGCAAGGCCTACGATCCGCGTTTCCTGTTTGCGTGGCCGACGGCCCGCTACTCGGTAATGGGAGGCGGCGCCGCCGCCAGTACCTTGGCCGAAGTGCGGGCCAAGCAGATGGAGCGCTCCGGTGAACCTGTCGATGAGAAGCGTAAACAAGAGCTCTGGCAGGAGATCAAGAACAGCTTCGACCAGGCGGCCGACCCACGTTATGGAGCGGCGCGCCTCTGGATCGATGCCATCATCGATCCGGTTCGCACGCGTGAGGTGCTGATCACCGCGCTCGAGGCCTGCTCGCTCAATCCGGACGTGGCGAAGTTCAACGTGGGCGTCGTTCAAACCTAAGCGTTGTAAGTGCCGCGCCGCTCGCGGAATCGATTTCCGAGAACAATTCAGGAGAAGCGGGAATGGTCAGGATCGTGGAGTGTCCGCGGGACGCGTGGCAGGGGCTGCCGCGGCTGATTCCAGCTGCGACGAAGGCGAACTACCTGCGCCTGCTCCGCCAGGCGGGGTTCACTCACATCGATGCCGTGAGCTTTGTGAGTCCAGCGGCCGTGCCGCAGATGGCAGACTCGGAGCGGGTGCTTGAGTTGCTGGGTTCGCTAGGTTCGCTGGGCTCTCCGGAGAGCGCCCTGTCAAAGCCTGTCGAAATCATCGGGATCGTCGTGAACGCCAAAGGCGCCGAGCGCGCTGTGAAGACGGGCCGGGTATCCACCCTGGGCTTCCCGTATTCGATCTCGCCCGGCTTCCTGCGCCGAAACCAGAACCAGACGCCGGAGGACTCCCTGGCCGCGTTGCAGGCCGTGGAGCGGATCGGCACGGCGCACGGGCTGAGTCTGGTGGCCTATGTGTCGATGGCCTTTGGCAATCCCTATGGCGATGCGTGGTCGGTCCAGGATGTGCGGGAGGCCTGCGATCGGCTGATCGGCTGCGGCGTTCGCCACATCTCCCTGGCCGATACCGTGGGCCTGGCATCGCCGCGGCAGGTCGCGGACGTGGTGGGAGATCTGATGGCGGTCGGCGGCCCGGCGGAGCTGGGGGTACATCTGCACTCCACGATGGATGGCGCGGCGGCGCTGGTGCGCGCGGCGTATGGCGCCGGCTGCCGGCGTTTCGACGCGGCAATCGGCGGGCTGGGCGGCTGCCCGTTCGCGCAGGATGCCCTGGTCGGCAACCTGCCCACGGAAGTGCTGTTGCGGACCCTGGGGGAACTGGGAGCCGAGCTGCCAGGCCTAGGGCGGTTAGACGGCCTGATCGCAGCCAGCATTGAACTGGCGCAACGCTTCGGGACTTCGGCCTGACGGCTCGGCCCGGCAGACGTCCCGCCGCGTACCCCTGCCCGATGAGCGCATGACGTGCGCTCCCGCCCGCATGGACGCGAAGCTCCAGCGCTGCAGTGGTCCCCGTGGCGCTACGACAGACCGGCTAGCCGCAGGGCTTCTTCCGCGCTGCCGGCGACCAGCAGGATTCCACGGTTGCCGCGAAGCATCCCTTCCTGCTCGCACACATCCAGGAACTGCAGCATGGTGTCGTAGAAGCCGGCTATGTTGAGCAGAACCACCGGCTTGGTATGAAGCTTCAGCGTCTGCCATGCCAGCACCTCGAACATCTCTTCGAAGGTTCCGAAGCCGCCCGGCAGCACGAAGAAGGCATCCGCCTTCTCGGCCATGAGAGCTTTACGGGTATGCATGGTGCTGGTAACGTGCAGTTCGGTCACGCCCTGGTGCGCCACCTCCAGGTCCACGAGCACGTGCGGGATGACGCCGACAACGCGTCCGCCGGCGGCCAGCGCGGCGTCGGCCAGAGCTCCCATCAGCCCCGCTTTGGCTCCGCCGTAGATCAGGCCCAGCCCGTGTCCGGCCAGCGTGCGGCCCAATTCCTCGGCAGCGGCGCGATACTCAGGGCGCGCGCCCTCCGCCGATGCACAGAATAC
>CAXUIM010000024.1:0-23949 GCA_964250885.1 uncultured Acidobacteriaceae bacterium
GCTTGCACCGCACCCAGCGCGTTGCCGTCGAATGTGCCGCTGTCCGGTGCGACCAGATTGACGAATTGCGGATTTGCAATCGGAGTCAAAGCGCCTGAACTCGCGATACCCGCCGCCACGCCGGCCACCACCGGGTTGCCAGATGCTTCAGCCTGCGCGAGGTAGCAGGCCTGTGTCACCGGTGTTGGGCAGGTCGTGCCATTGAAGCCGTTCGTCTGCCCAGCAAGCCCCTGAGCTTCCGCCGTACCCAGCAGGTTTACCGTGATGTTGCTGTCCAGCTTCTGGCGCTCGTACGACGTAAAGAAAAATAGCTTGTCCTTCTTGATGAACCCGCCCAGCGAGCCGCCGAAGATTGCGCTCTGCTCAAACGGCTTTGTGCCGGCCGTCGGTCCGTAGCTGTTGAAGTAATTCACCGCATCAGTCGATTCATCATGGAAGTATCCGAACGCGCTGCCATGAAACTTATTGGTGCCGCTCTTGGTCACCACGTTGATCGCGGAGCCTACCGTGAACCCGAATTCTGCATTGAACGAGTTGCGGTTTACCTGGAATTCCTGCACTGAATCCTGCGGTACATGGGCCACACGCGGCGCACCGGATCCATAGTCGTTCTCGCCGCCATCGATCGTAAAGAGATTGCCGCGTCCGTTGCCGCCGCCAAACGAGGCGCCCGACGACTGGTAGCCGGTACCCACGTTGGGATCCTGGATGGAAGGTGCGTTGGAATCCACCACACCCGGCAGCGTAAACAGCTGCTGCGCGAAGTTCCGCGAGAGATTGGGCAGGTTTACCTGCTGCCGCTGGTCGATTGTGTTCGCTTGCTGGCTCTGCGTTGCGTCGATTAGAGGGGAGGCGTTCCCCGTAACCTCTAGAACCGTTTCCGCGCTTCCGACCTTCAAATGAGCGTCATAGGCGACCGTCTGGCCGACCGAGACCACGATTTCGGCGACTACCAATTTGCTAAAGCCAGGGGCTGTGACCTCAACCGAGTAGGAGCCGGGATTGAGTGTAGGAACCTCATAGGTTCCATCGGGGCCAGTCTTCACGGTGCGAACCTGAGCGGTCCCCAGGTTTTTCACCAACACGGTTGCGTTCGGAACGAAGGCGCCCTGCGCGTCGGTCACGGATCCACGAACCGTTCCGGTGGAGTAACCGGATTGCGCCGAACCCGGCAAGACAGCGAGAAATGCCAAGAAAACCGGCAACAGGAAGCGGAAGATAGCGCCATAAACACTCTTTATCGCCGCAACTTCGTTACCGCCTGCGTCGCACTTGGATGCCGACCTTTTGGAGTTCATGGATTCCGTCCTCGTACTAAAGGAAAATTTCAGATGTTGCATTTGCGCCTCACGTCATGGTCCTGCGCCGTGTTCCGGCGATGCCTGCGTCAGCGTCTCTTGTAGGGCAGCTTGCTTTTCGCGCGCTGCCATCCTGCCGCGCATTGACGGTCGTGAATTTAGTCCTATTTCCATACTCTAGTCAAGACTAGCTTTTCTAATGTCCATTAGATGTGTCAAAATGCTGCTTGCATGAGACATTGGCGATGAGGCCAGTTCAGCAATTCCTATGGCGACGACCAAGTCAAAATCCCGAAAGAACGTTTCGAAAAGCCGCAAGTCAGACAAGCGGCGCGCCGAGATCATTCGTGCTGCGATTCGAACCATCAACGCCAGGAGCTATGCGCAAGCCACCATGGTTGACATCGCGGCCGCCGTCGATCTTCGCGACGCCACCCTGTATCACTACTTTCACGATAAGCGGACGCTCGCCTATGCGTGTCATCGCAGCTCGTTAGAGAGGGCGCAGCGTCTGCTGGAGTCTTCGGATAAGTCTTCCGGCACTGGGTCCGAAAAGCTGCGTCACTTTATCGAAAGCATGCTCACCGATTCAAGAGACAATGGTGCGCTGCTCTACCTGGGCGATTATTCCTATCTGGACACGGCTCAGAGGAAAGCAGTTCGACAATGGATCGACCGGCTCAAGATGATCCTGATCCGCTTTTTCAAAGAAGGCATGGCGGATCGCTCGATCGTGCAATGTGAGCCGGAGTTGGTGGTGGAACTTCTGCTGGGTATGCTCATCTGGCTCGGCAAATGGGTTCCTTCGGTAGACGGCTTGACACTGGAACGTCTGATGGAGTCAATCGAAGCCTTTGCTTTCAAGGGACTTGACCGCTAGGTTAGGCGTGCTGGATGCGCTGCGCTGGAGCCAGTTCCCATCGGCCGGCGCTGCACAAGAACAGAGTGGAGATGAGGAAATCATGAAGACGCTGCACTTTGTGGAGATTGGCAAACCGTTGGAACTTGCAGAGGTTGCGAGACCGAGCGCCTCGGCCGGAGGGCTGGTCTTCAAGGTGAAGGCTTGCGGCATCTGCGGATCGGACCTTCACGCCGTCGAAGTTCCCGGGCTGCTGCATGCGGGAAGCACGCTGGGCCATGAGTACTCGGGTGAGGTGGTCGAGGTTGGACAGGGTTGTGAGGGTTGGCAAATCGGAGATCGCCTGACGGCCGTTCCCGCACGTCCCTGCGGCACTTGCCCGGAGTGCCGGGTGGGCCTATATGGGCAATGCAGTCAGATCATCGCACAGGGATTCGATCTCAGGATGCCGGGCGCGTTCGCCGAATACTCCACGTGCATGGCCGGTCTTGCGGTTAAGATCTCGGACGCTCTATCGGACGATGAAGCGGCTACGATCGAACCAATGGCCGTTGGTTTGAACGCCTGGAGGACCGCTAAAATCGATCCGGGCGCAAGCGTTCTCATCCTGGGCGCCGGTGTGATTGGCCTGGCTGTGGCGAAGTGGGCTCAGTTTTTCGGTGCTGGCGACATCGGCATCAGCGAAATGGTGCCGGCGCGCCGGTTACGGGCCGAGCGAATCGGTTTCGACCTCATCATTGACGCAGCACAACACGCAAACCCGGTCGCACAGTTTGAGAGCCGGACGGGACGCAAACCCGCTGCGATCTTTGAGTGCGTAGGCCGCCCAATGATTGACAAGATGATCGCGATGGCGCCCTCCCAAACGCAGCTCGTGATGGTTGGGACGGGCATGCAGCCGGAAAATTTTACGGTGGTCTCCGCCGCAATGAAACGGCTGCGCATGACATTTCCTTTCGCGTATGTGCCGGGCGATTTCCACTTCGTGCAGCGGATGATGACCGCCCGCAGGGTGTCGGTAGATCACTTGATCACCGATACCGTGCGCCTGGATGAAGCCTCCGCGATGTTTGCGCTTCTGGGTAAGCCGAACGATCACTGCAAGGTGCTCGTTAAGCCCTGAGCGGGACCGAATTCGCGGCCCGTGCCCCTTGAACATCAATGCTATACGGTCCCAGACTGGACGATTAAACGATGAGCGAAATGCAATTGATGATGCGGCCTCCACGACGATTCGCCCATGCGCTGAAGCGGCATGGTGTTGAGTACCTGTTTGGGCAAAGTAATCCGCCTGGCATCACTCTAGCCGCTGACGATCTCGGCATTCGCCAGATTGGCTACCGCCAGGAGAACGCCGGTACATACATGGCAGACGGTTATGCGCGTGTGAGCGGCAAGGTCCCGGTCGTCACCGCACAGAATGGTCCTGCCGCTACATTGCTCGTGGCGGGCCTGGCGGAGTGCCTGTCCGCGTCTGTGCCCATCGTGGCGCTGGTACAGGATGTCGGGCCCGGAAGCCAGGATCGGAACGCCTTTCAGGAGCTGGATCAACTGGACCTGTTCAAGGGCGTAGCCAAGTGGATTCGTCGGGTCACCATTGCCGATCGGATCGAAGACTATGTGGATATGGCGTTCACGGCCGCCGCAAGTGGACGCCCCGGGCCCGCGGTGTTACTGGTTTCGATGGAGCTGCTGATGCAGGGCGAAGAGCGCCCTGTGTCGTCGCGCAAGGCGCAGTTAGGCGCTTATCCGCTGGATCGCAGCCAGCCGGAGCAAGGCCGAATTCTGCAGGCGGCGGAGATGCTCGCCAATGCCAAAGCGCCAATTGTTTACGCAGGGGGAGGCGTGATCGGGTCGAGAGCGCATAAGGAATTGCGGGAACTGCAGGAGCTCGCGCACCTGCCGGTGGCTACCACCACTATGGGCAAGGGCGGCGTGGATGAGACGCATCCTTTGTCCATGGGTGTGATTGGTTACTACATGGCGACGCGGGGTATGGCGAAGTTCGTCAAGCCGATGGTCACGGACGCCGATCTGATCCTGCTTATCGGGAACCGCACCAATCAAAACGGGACAGATTCCTGGAAGCTCCTGCCGAAAGAGGCGACATACATCCATCTCGACATTGATCCGATGGAAATCGGCCGAAACTACGAGGCCTTTCGCCTGCAAGGCGATGCCAAGGTGACTTTGGCTGCGCTCAACGCTGCTCTGGCTACTCAGGATTTGAGCAGGCGACAGGCTGCGCGTGCGGGGGTTGAGAGCGTCATCGCAGCCGCGCGGACCAGCCATCGCGAAGAGATTGCCGGCGTGACGCAATCTGATGCGTCGCCGATTCGACCAGAGCGCTTCATGGTTGAACTCGAAAAGCAGCTAACCAGGGATCACATCATCGTGGCGGACGCGAGCTTCTCGTCCATATGGGTAGCAAATTACTTGTCCGCCAAGTTCAATCGCCGCTTCATCACACCGCGAGGCCAGGCGGGGCTGGGCTGGGGCTTTCCGCTCGCAATCGGAGCGCGGCTGGGCAGCCCTGACCGGCCAGTAGTGTGCGTGGTCGGCGACGGAGGGTTTGGGCATGTCTGGTCGGAACTCGAGACGACTCGGCGCCACGGCATCAAGGTCGTGGTAGCCGTGATGAATAACAGTGTTCTCGGCTATCAAAAGCACGCTGAAGATGCAGGGCTGGGACGCCATACGAATGTCTGCGACTTCGTCTCGGTCGATCATGCGGCAATTGCAGAGGCTTGTGGCGTGAAGGGACTTCGCGTCGAGCGCGCGCAGAATATTGCAGGAGCAATCCAGGAGGCGCTGGCGGCGGAGGGTTCGGTGCTGCTCGACATTATCGCCGACCCGAATGCCATGCCGCCGGTTACGGCTTTCACCGCTCTGTCGAATTACTAGAAACGGCGCATCAGCGCTTGGACTGTTACGAATCATCGCAAGAGGAGAGATACCGTGGAAACGTCAGCGCACTTCAGTCTTCGTGATAAGTCGATCTTTATCACGGGGGGCGCCTCAGGCATTGGACTGGGGACCGTACAGCGCTGCCTGCAGGAGGGCGCGCGCGTCGTGGTGGCTGACCTTAATCCACCGCCGCAATCCGTTCTCGATGCCGGTGGCCTCTACCTCAAGGTTGATGTGACCGGGCGAGAGCAAGTGATTGAGGCCTTCGATCAGGCGGAGACGGCCCTCGGCAAGCTCAACGCGATCATTCACAATGCGGGTAAGCCGGGCAACGGCAAGCACATCACCGATTCCGACGAGGACGTGTTGGACGGTGTCGTGAATCTAAACCTGTATGGAACGTACTACATCCTAAAATATGGGCCGGTCCATATGCAGGACTGCGGCTCGATCGTGTTGACTGCGTCCGTCGCCGGTCTGCAGCAGAATGAGGGTTTCTTCGATTACAGCGCGACCAAGGCGGCCACGATCAGTCTGGCCAAGACATCGGCAGTGGAGCTCGGGCAGCGCGGCATTCGTTGTAACGCCGTAGCGCCGGGCCCGGTGAAGACGCCGATGCTGCCGCCAACCCACATCCTCAACGCGCTTGCGAAGAATCTCTCAGCGCTCGGACGTATTGCGGAGATCGACGATCTGGTGGGGGTGTATCACTTCCTGGTAAGCGATGAGAGTCGATACATCACAGGGCAAACCATTATCGTGGACGGCGGACGCCTGGCCGGGTTTCGGACCGAGATCCTCGGCCGCCTGGCTGGTTAGTCGTGTGGCTGAAAATAAAGCAGGAGCAGATCGACTTATGATTACTCCTGCCTGGACTGTCGGGCTGATGGATGTCGAGCGAACCGTCTATCCGCTGGGGACCTGGCCGACCAGGTCCGCCGCATGTTGGCCATGCGAGACGAACGCATCAAAGTGAGGTCCTTCACCTCGTACGACAACGCCGCGCTGATTGGAGAACTCGCGGAAGCCATCCAAACCGTGATGCCGGCCCATGCCACTCATGCCCACGCCGCCGAATCCCAGATCCTTAAGCCCAGCCTGGATGGCCGCCGCATTGACAGCGGCGCCTCCCGAGAGGGTCTCGCTCAGGACGTGATCAACCATCGGCACGTCGTTGCCCATGACGTAAACGCCGAGCGGACGGTCGCTGCCATTGATGCGCTCGATGACGTCATCGAGTGTATCGTAGGGGATGATCGGGATGATGGGCCCAAAGATCTCCTCCTTCATCATCCGCAGGTCCTGGGGAGGATCGATGGCGAGCGACATCGGCATCTGCCGGCTCTGCCGATCCACGATGCCATCGGTCTCGAGCGTCACAATGCGCACGTTCCGCGCTTCCGCCTCAGCGAGCATCTCGGCGATCCGGTCAAGGTGCCGGGCCGAGATGATACCGGTGCAGGCCTGCGACCGGGCGTAGCCGGGCATCGCCGCTGTCATGAAATCGGTAGCCATACGCGCGAAATTATCAAGTTCTCCCCGCGGTACGAAACAGTGGTCGACTGAGACGCACATCTGCCCGTTTTTCACGCTTTTCACTCCCACTACCATGTTGACCAGGTCTGGAGTGACACTGCCCGGTAGGAACACCGCCGGGCATTTACCGCCGAGTTCCAGCGTCACCGGGGTGAGGTTCTGGGCGGCTGCAGCCATGATCTGCTTGCCCACATTAGAACTCCCCGTGTAGAGCAGATGATCGAATGGCAGGGCGCTAAAGGCACGTGCGAGTTCCAGGCCTCCAACGGCGACGTAGGCGAGGTCTTCCCCGAAGTGCTCGGATACCATCTGCTGCATGAGTGCCGAGCACGCCGGCGTGAACTCAGAGGGTTTCAGCATGAAGCGGTTGCCAGCCGCGATGATGTCAACCATCGGCCCGATTCCGATCTCGAAGGGAAAGTTCCATGGGGCGATGTTGCCGACGACACCCTTGGGTTGGCTCTTCACGAACGCACGCAGCGCACCCTGGTAGGCCGGGTCGACCTCGCGCGCAGTGGGCCGCATCCACTCTTCTAGATGGGCGACGGCAAATCGAGCGCGCTCCGTGACAGGCAGCACTTCGAAAGCATCGGCGGCGGAAGAAGAGTGTGCGCCGAAATCGGCGCGGAGCGCTGCGTAGATACGTTCCTTGTTTGCTTCCATCATGGTGATGATCCGCCCGAGCCGTTCACGGCGGTCATCAGATGTCGGCAGCCTATCCGCGGCGAAGACCCGACGTTGTCCCTGGAAAGCCGACTGCATTTTGCGAATTGCCTCCGCATCTTCGGAGCCGGCCGAAGCCGTGGTCGTTTTTTCCGCTTCCATCAGTGCCATAGTTTCTCCCTTATGCCAGCGCCAGTGACTCCGGTGCGGATTGGCAGATCCGCACTATCAGTTTTCAAGTCGAGACTTGAAAAGTGTGGAACGCGGACGATGCTAGCAGATTGCAGCAACGAACGGCAATGGGCTTCGTGCGAGAAGAGACTGCCGTCGATTAGGGGCGGTTGCGCCCGAGCCGGTCATGGCTGGAGACCCAGTCTCCACGAACAATCGCGCTCGAAAGCGAGATTTCACCCGCGAGTACGGTGGCAGCACAGATCTCTGCGAACTTGTTTGCTTGTCCTGCACCATAGCAGCCCAGTAGGTTCAGGCACTCGCGTTGCGTAGCCAATCCTGTTCCTCCGCCGTAAGTGGCGACGACGAGTGAAGGAATTGTGATGGACCAGTAGTAATCCCCGTTAGCAAGCAGTTGCGCATACACGATGGCAGCCTGCGATTCGGCGATGTTGGCGACATCCTGACCGGTGGCGATGAACAGCGCTGTCAGCCCATTCGCGGAATGGGCTCCATTGTTCGAGGATCCCGCCATGAAGGCGCCGGCCTGAGAGATCTGACGGACGTGAAACAGAGTCGCCGCATCTACACCCAGGATGCGCTTCAGGACCTCGCTGGAGACGGTCACCTCGCCGACAACGCGTTTGCCGCGGGTCTCGATTGTGTTCATCTGCGAGTGTTTCTTATCGGTATCGATGTTGCCGGAAAGAACGAAGCGAGGACTTGAAGGATGATTTTCCTGGATCCACTGGCAAGCTGCGAGCGTTGCCTTCCCGACCATGTTCTGCCCGGCTGCGTCGCCGGTTGTGTAGTTGAAGCGTAAATAGAGTAGCCGTCCGAGAACGTATCGGCCTATCTCAACAAGCTTGCCGGCAGAGGTGGTTGCTTCCGCTACCTGTCTGATGTCGTGCAGGTGAGCGTCCATCCACTCACTTAAAGAGCGAGCCTCCAATGCATCATTGAGTTCGAAGACCGGCGAGCGCTGCATGCTGTGCTTGACGACAGTTGCTTTCACGCCGCCGCACTCGGCCAGAACGCGCATGCCCCGATTATAGCTTGCCACCAGCGTACCTTCAGTCGTGGCCATCGGTATATAGAAGTCGCCGCGCGCATGCTCGCCGAGGATTCGCAGAGGACCGGCAAGGCCGAGCGGAACCTGCGCTACACCGGTAAAGTTTTCAATGTTCCCGGGCAGGAGGTCAGGCGCGAAGGAGTATTGCGCCACATGCTCAAGGCGGGAGCCGGTGCGCTCCTCCACGAAGGCACGCCGACGGGCCGCGGCTTCGTGTGTGTAATCGTCGTTCCTGTCGCGCGGGATTGGCGTGCGTTCCAGATTGTTCGTCTTCATCGCCTGCTAGCGTACCATGCAGGATAGACTTACGATGTTCAAGGCGTAGGGCTCATTAGATGGCAGAACGCAACGAATACAGGCATTTTGTGTCAATTGCCACCCGCTGGCGTGACAACGATCTCTACGGGCACGTCAATAACATCGAGTACTACGGCTACTTCGATACGGCCATCAACCTGTACCTGATCGAGCGTGGAGGTCTCGACATTTATGCGGGCGCTTTGATCGGCGTGTGTGCGGAGTCGCATTGCAAATTTGTTGCCGAGCTTGCCTTCCCAGAGATTATAGAAGCAGGAATAAGGGTCGAACATTTAGGCAAAAGCAGCGTGCGGTATGGTATCGGACTGTTTCGCAAGGGAAGCGTTGCAGCGGTCGCGGAGGGATGGTTTGTACACGTCTTTGTCGATCGTGTGAGTCGTCGGCCCGCTGGGCTGTCGCCCGTCTTGCGCAGCTCCCTTGAAGAATTACAGCCAGGGGTGCAGTCGTGAAAGTGAGAGCAGCGGTCCTTCGTGAGAGCGGATTACCATGGCCCTATACTGAGTCGCATCCGCTGAAGATCGAGACTGTGAACCTGGCCGCTCCCCGCCGGGGAGAATTGCTGGTGCGGATTTTGGCTGCCGGCCTCTGCCACTCCGATCTGTCCGTCATTGACGGATCGCGGCCGCGTCCTTTGCCGATGGTGCTGGGCCACGAGGCTGCCGGCGAAGTCGTGGAGCTCGGCGAGGGCATCGAGGGCTTCGAAGTGGGCGATCGTGTGGTCTTTGCTTTCGTTCCCAAATGCGGGCATTGCGAGCTCTGCGCGATCGGCAGACCGGCTCTGTGCGAGCTTGGCGCCGCCGCCAATGCTGCCGGAGAACTGCTGGGAGCGGGCCGTCGCTGGACAGATGCGAATAACAATTTCCTACGTCATCACTTAGGTGTCTCGGCATTCGCCGAGTACGTGGTGGCCTCGGCGCGCTCGGTCGTCAAGGTCGACCGCGAGCTCGCCCCAGAGGTTGCGGCGCTGTTCGGTTGCGCGGTTCTGACAGGGGTTGGTGCGGTCGTCAACACGGCGAGGGTGGCACCTGGGGAAAGTGTCGCCGTCTTTGGACTTGGAGGCGTGGGTCTGTCAGCGCTGCTCGGCGCCCGCTGTTCGGGCGCCTATCCAATCGTCGCCGTTGATGTGAATGCGGATCGGCTTGCGTTAGCGCTTACGTTGGGAGCGCACCACGCACTCGATGCACGGTCGATTGATCCAGTGGAGACTCTACGAGATGTGACTCATGGAGGGGTTCAGTACGCGATCGAGTCAGTGGGCAACGAAGCGGTGCTGGCTCAAGCCTATTCGGCGACTCGTCGCGGCGGAACGACGGTGAGCGTTGGGCTGCCCGCTCCCGACAAGCGGCTGAGCATTCCTGCCGTCAGTCTGGTCGGGGAAGAGCGCACCATCAAGGGATCCTATATGGGATCTTCGGTGCCATCTCGCGACCTGCCGCGCTTCATCGCGCTTTATCGTGCCGGGCTGCTCCCGGTCGACCGCCTCCTGACTCATCGTTTGCGTTTGAAAGATCTTAACCAAGGCTTTGACCGGCTGGCGCGCGGAGAAGCCATCCGGCAGGTCGTAATCTTCGAACAATCGCATGAGATTGCCTGAACCTGTGACGTCTATGAGCGGGGTCTAATGAGCGATGTCTTGATACGAGTCTCGGGCGCTTGCGGCAGGATCACGCTGAACCGCCCGCGCGCCATGAACGCGTTGAGCGCTACGATGGTGGACGAGATGCATACCGCTCTTGAGAGGTGGGCTCAAGATGCTCAAATTCACTTTGTACTGGTCGACGGCGCGGGTGATCGCGGACTTTGTGCGGGTGGCGACATCCGCGCGCTGTACAACGCCATCGTGACCAACCAGCGGGAATTGGCCATGGACTTCTTCCGCAACGAGTACCGTCTCAACTACTACATCTCACGTTATCCGAAGCCGTATGTGGTTTTGATGGACGGTATCGTAATGGGAGGTGGCATCGGCATCGCGAGTCACGGTTCCCACCGCGTGGTTACAGAGCGCTCGCTGCTCGCCATGCCTGAGACCGCCATCGGCTTCATTCCGGATGTTGGCGGTACCCATCTCCTCGGCGCCGCGCCCGGCGAGGTCGGCACCTACATGGGCCTTACCGGCAGCCGTCTAGGCGCGGCAGACGCAATCCTGTGTGGCCTGGCCGACACGATGATTCGCGCTGAGAACCTGCCATGCCTGACTGTTGATGTTGAAGCATGCCCGGACATCAGGGCGATGGAGCGGTGTTTGAAGGGTTACGCAGCGCAGCCTTCTCCGGGTATGACACAGCTGCGCCGTGCGTGGATCGACGATTGCTTCCCTGCATCCACGGTGGAAGAAATCATGGCAGCCCTGCTTGGGCACCGTGACGCTGAGGCGCAAGCGTGCGCGGAGGAAATGATGAAGATGTCTCCGACATCGCTCAAGCTCACTTTGAAGGCGGTCCGGGATGCCCGAGCCGCCGGGAACCTCGCAGTCTCGCTAAAGCAGGAATTTCGCTTGGCGCAGGCGTGCGGAAGAGGTCACGACATGATGGAAGGCATTCGGGCTGCGATCGTGGAGAAAGATCGAAATCCGAAGTGGTCTCCCGCAAAGCTGGAAGAAGTTACGCCAGACATCGTTGAAGCTTACTTCAACAACTCGGAAGGAGAGCCTTTGAACCTGACTTCTGCTCAGCTATAGCCAGACTTCGGCCCGTCACTCCAGAATCTGCTTGGCGATTGTCGCGAGCTGCATGTTCGACGTGCCCTCGTAGATGCGTCCAATCTTGGCGTCCCGATAAAGTTTTTCGACCGGGTAGTCTTTAACGAAGCCGTAGCCGCCAAACAACTCCACGCACTCACTTGCGACGTGTTCCGCCACTTGCGAGACGAAATATTTTGCCATGGCGGCTTCCTTCACGAAGGAGTGCCCCGCGACTTTGCGCCGGGCCGCATCGTAGACCATGAGCTTACAAGCTTCGATCTCCGTCGCCATCTTTGCGAGCGAAAACTGTACTGCCTGGAACTCCGCGATCGGCTTGCCGAACTGGCGTCGCTCCTGCGTGTATTTGAGCGCGTGACCCCAAGCTCCGATCGCCAAGCCCAGCATCTGCGCCGCTATTCCGATGCGGCCTTCGTTCAACGTGTTGATCGCGATCTTGTATCCCTTGCCGATCTCGCCCAGGACCGCTGCAGCTGGTACACGGCACTCCGAGAACAAAAGCTCACAGGTGGAGGATGCGCGGATGCCGAGTTTGTCTTCCTTCTTGCCAACCGTCAGGCCGGGCGTGTCGCGGTCGATCAGGAAGGCAGTGATGCCTTTGTAGCCAAGCGAGGGGTCGACCGTCGTGAAGACGATGAACAGATTGGCTTCCGCGGCATTTGAAATCCAAAGCTTACTGCCGTTAAGTATGAAGTCGTCGCCATCCTTGGACGCAGTCGTCTTCAAGGCGAACGCGTCAGAGCCTGAGCTTGCCTCGCTGAGTGCGTAGGAGCAGACCGAGTCTGTCGCAACACGCGGCAGGTATCTTTCCTTCTGCGCGGATGTGCCATAGGAGAGAAGCGCGTTCACGGTCAGTGTGTTCTGCACATCGACCATGGTGCCGACCGCGGGATCAACGGAAGAAATCTCTTGAATGGCAAGGATGGAGTTGAAAAAGGATCCGCCTCCGCCGCCATACTCAACGGGAACCTCAATCCCCATCAACCCCTGATCAAAGAGTTTCCTGATCAGGCCGGCATCCATCTTCTGAGCCTCGTCCATCGAGTGAGACAGCGGCGCAATCTCTTTGCGGGCAAATTTTCGGACGGATTGCTGGAAAAGCTGTTCGTCTTCCCCTAACGTGCTGAGGGGAAGGTGGGCCTGAATCACTTCTGTTTCCTGGATCATCGGATCTGCCTCATGCGCGTTGTGTGGATTAAAATGATTCTACCGGCCGGTCAATTAAACATTCCCGGCTGCTCAGTGTCAACGAAACCGGCTGCCCAAGCGAGAGCAGTGAATTGACAAAACGAAGAATTCGGACTTATACACTGAACGTCGAGCCGCATTACACAAAGATTGGGGAACTGTCTTGTCTTCAAGGATAACGAAGCCAATCGCCAAGAAGTCGCATGAAGGAGAGCCATGGAAGGCCTTTCAAGTGCGTCAGCGCGGGATGGAACTAAAAAGGGACGCCGTCATAAAGACGGCCGCGCATCTGTTTTTGGAGCATGGCTACCAGAAGACGTCGATGAGCCTGCTCGCGACCCGGCTGAAGATTACCAAGCCGGCGCTCTACTATTATTTCCGCAACAAGGAAGAGATACTGGTCGAGTGTTACCGGAGCGGCATCGCCGAGATTGAGGACAATCTGGGCCGCCTGAGTCCGGACGTCGGCAATGGGATGGCGAGGCTCCAGCTTTACATCCACGAGTATGCAACGGTGGTGCTTACGCATGAGTTTGGGCGTTGTGTTGCCATGATTGACGATTCTGAACTCTCGTCCAAGACACGCCGGGGTGTGCGGGACTTGAAGCGAAGGATCGACGCCTCGTTTCGAAGGCTGGTCGCCGAAGGGATCGCAGATGGATCCATTGCACACTGCAACCCAAAGCTCGCCTCGTTTGCCATTGCGGGCGCGATCAATTGGGCGGGTACCTGGTACAAGCCTTCGGGTGAGTTGTTGCCGGAGGAGATCGCACAGGCTTTTATGGAAATCCTTACCGGCGGGCTCCTGCCCGGGGCGGGGACGTCCAGCTAGGCCCAGTTCTCCCAAGTGCTGGCTTGACTATATTACCAACCGTTCAGTAAGCTTCATCCGACATCAATGCACGGTGCGGGAGTGCCGTTGCGGTTATCCAAGAAGGAGCTTAGCGATGGCGTCGGTCTCGGAGTCTGTTCCTCAGGCGAACCCTGCTGTTGAGCAGGCAAAGCGCGCTGCCCGGCATTACAGCATCGGCAAGGTAGCCGTGCTTGGCGCAGGCACGATGGGAGCGCGGATTGCAGCGCACATAGCGAACGCGGGTCTTCCGGTGCTGCTTCTGGATATGACGCCGGCAAGCGGCGAGCGCAACAGCTTGGGTACGATGGCGCTGGCGAATCTGAAATTCGGCAAACCGGCCGCTTTTGCGTCTTCTCAAGCGACGGAGTTGGTAACAGTCGGCAACTTTGACGATGACTTGGCGCGTTTGAGCACATGCGACTGGGTGATCGAGGCGGTGGCGGAAAACCTTGAGATCAAGCGTGCGCTGCTGGCGAAGGTTGCCGGCTACCTGCGTTCAGACGCAATCTTGACGACGAACACAAGCGGCCTACCGGTCGCGAAGATCGCCGAGCAGTTGCCCGCGGACGTGCGCCGCCGCTGGTTTGGTACGCACTTTTTTAATCCACCGCGCTATATGCGGCTGCTTGAGATCATCCCAACCGCCGAAACGGACCCGGAGGCGGTCGAGACGATCTCGGACTTCGGTGATCGCCAGTTGGGCAAGGAGGTGGTTCCGGCCAATGACGTGCAGAATTTCATCGCCAACCGTGTAGGCACATTTTCCATGATGAACACGCTCAAGATCATGGAAGAACAGGGTCTGACGATCGAGGAGGTGGATCTGTTGACCGGCAACGCGATTGGCTGGCCAAAGAGTGGAACGTTCCGGCTGGCGGATATGGTTGGAATCGATGTGCTGGCAAATGTCGCGCGGAACTTCAAGGCGAGCGCCTCGGATGAGCGGCCGGACGTCGAATTGTCCGAATTGATCACGCAATTACTAAACCGGAAGTGGCTGGGCGACAAGACCAAACAAGGCTTTTACAAGAAGGAGCGCGGTGCGGATGGCAAAGAGCTTCGTCTGGTGCTGGATCCGGCAACGATGGAGTACAAACCGGCCTCGGCGGTGTCCCTGCCTTCGCTGGACAAGGGTGGACCGCTGCCCGTCCGGCTGAAGCTGCTACTGGGCGCCGGACCGGCTGCCGGTAAGACCGCAGCCTTTTACTGGAAGGTGCTACCGGAGCTTTGGTCCTATGCGGCTAATCGAATCGGTGAGGTGACGGAGACGTTAGTCGATATCGATCGCGCGATGACATCCGGCTTCAACTGGGAGCTTGGGCCGTTCGCGATGTGGGACGCGGCGGGCGTGGCGATGGTTGTGGAGAGAATGCGGGCCTTGGCGATGCCAATCCCCGCGTCGGCAGAGAAGCTGCTGGCCGCGGGGGGCGAGACCTGGTACAGAGGCAATGGTTCGGAGTACTTTGACGTGCCGTCAGGAAGTTATCGCCCGGTCAAGCGCAATCCGGAGCAGGCTTCTATTGCCTTGCACAAGCAGGCGAAGGGTGTGTTTGCAGGTAACGCGAGTGTCTCGCTGGTGGATCTTGGCGACGGCATCGGATGTTTTGAGCTGCACTCGAAGATGAACTCGCTGGGCGGCGACTCGGTCAGCTTTCTGCACGAAAAGCTGCAGCCGGGAAGCGATGCGGTCAGGAACTTCACTGGGTTTGTGATCTCTACGGACGCGCAGAACTTCTCCGTCGGCGCCAACATACTTCAATTGCTGGAGCGCGTGCGTTCCGGCAGGTGGGATGAGCTGGCAACAGAGATCTCGCGGTTTCAGCAGATGACCCAAGCGGTCAAGTTCTGCCCGCGGCCGGTTGTCGCAGCGCCGGCGGGCCTGGCGCTCGGCGGCGGATGCGAGATATGTCTGCACGCGACGCGGCGGCAGTCGCATCTTGAGCTGAACTCCGGGCTGGTTGAGGCTGGAGTCGGACTGATTCCGGGAGGCGGTGGCTGCAAGGAGATGGTGCTCCGTGCTATCGCTGACGCGGACACGGTGAAGCCGGAGCCGCGCGGGGAATCGGTCGAGATACTGGAGACGATCCGCGCGTCCTTCGAGATGATCGTCATGGCGAAGGTGTCTACTTCAGCCGCGGACGCGCGGAGCATGCATGTTCTGACGGACAGCGACGGAATCACGATGAACCGCAGCCGCCTGGTGAGCGACGCAAAGGCGCAGGGTATGCGGCTGGTGCGAGAAGGTTACACGGCGCCCATAAACCGCAGAAACATCCCCGCCCCGGGCGCGAGCGTCTTCGCAACTTTGAAGCTGGCGATCTACCTCATGCAGGAGGGAGGCTTTGCAAGTCAGCATGACGTAAAGGTCGCAACGCATGTGGCGAAGATCTTGACGGGTGGCGACATCACTCCGGGTACGCTGCTGACAGAGGATTATCTCCTGGAGCTTGAGCGCCAGGCTTTCCTGTCGCTCTGTGGGGAGCCGAAGACATTGGAGCGTATTGAATACACGTTGAAAACTGGAAAGCCGCTGCGCAATTAGCTGAGAACGGAACGTGATCAGACGATCAATCACGGGCAGCTTAACAAGGGGCATGAGGTAAGGGCGATGAAGGAAGCTTTGTTGGTAAGTGCAGTCAGGACGGCGGTTGGCAAGGCGCCGAAAGGCACTTTGCGCTTCACGCGGCCGGACGAGTTGGGAGCCATCGCGGTCAAAGAAGCGGTGGCGCGAGTTCCACAGCTGGATCCGCGCGAGATTGAGGATGTCATCATCGGCTGCGCGATGCCGGAGGCGGAGCAGGGACAGAATGTCGCCCGATTGATCTCCCTGCGAGCGGGGCTGCCGATTGAGGCTGCGGCAATGACGGTGAATCGCTTCTGTGCTTCAGGTCTGCAGACGATCGCTCTGGCGGCGGAACGAATCCGCGGCGGCGGTGGGGATGTGCTGGTAGCCGGAGGGGCGGAGTCGATGTCGTACCTGCCGATGGGCGGCAATAAAATGACCGCGAACCCATGGCTGGTGGACAACCATCCGCAAGCGTATATGTCGATGGGCTTGACTGCCGAAAGAGTCGCCGCACACTACGGCATCACGCGAGACGAGTGTGATCAATTTGCTCTGCGAAGCCATGAGAAGGCGCTCGCGGCGGTCGCCGCCGGCAAGTTTCAGGACGAGATTGTGCCTGTCCCAGTAACAACGACGACAACCGATGAGAACGGCCGGACGCAGAATCACGAGAAGATCTTCGAGGTGGACGAGGGCCCCCGCGCGGACACCTCGCTGGCGGCTTTGGCGAAGCTGCGGGCGGTCTTTCACGCCAAAGGCGTGGTGACGGCGGGTAACAGCTCCCAGACTTCCGACGGCGCGGCGGCGGCGGTCGTCATGTCGGACAGGAGAGCCCGAGAAACAGGGGCCAGGCCTTTGCTGCGGTTTGTGGCGTTCGCGTACGCGGGATGTCTGCCGGAAGAGATGGGAATTGGGCCCATCTATGCCATTCCGAAGGCGTTGAAACTGGCCGGGTTGAAATTGGACGAAATCGACCTGATCGAATTGAATGAGGCTTTCGCGACGCAATCGCTCGCTGTGATCAAAACCCTGGGGATCGATCCTGAGCGAGTCAACGTGAACGGCGGGGCCATAGCGTTAGGTCATCCCTTGGGATGCACTGGAACCAAATTGACGGCGACCCTGGCGCGTGAGATGCAACGCCGCGGCTCAAACTATGGCATGGTCACTATGTGCGTCGGCGGGGGCCAGGGTGCGGCGGGAATATTTGAGAATCTTCAAAACTAGAGAAACTTGCAACCGGCGACGCAGCTTGAGGAGAACACGATGAGTACAACGATGGAAACGGCAGCGGTTAAGCTTGCAAAAGGTGGCATGTTTCTACTGGAGGATTTGACGCCGGCGGACGTGTTTACCCCTGAGGACTTTACGTCCGAGCAAAAGCAGATTGCGCAGATGACAAAGCAGTTTGCGGAGGAGAAGATTCTGACGCAGGTCACGGCGATTGAGGCCAAGGATTTCACCGTCAGCCGGCGCCTAATGCGTGAACTCGGGGAGCTTGGGCTGCTGGGGGTGGATATTCCAGAGGAGTACGGCGGCCTCGATCTGGACAAGGTGACCTCGACTATCATTGTGCAGAATATCTGCGTCATGGGCAGCTTTGCTGTGACGTTCAACGCTCACACCTGTATTGGCACGCTTCCACTGGCATGGTACGGAACCGCGGAGCAAAAGGCTGAGTACCTGCCGAAGCTTGCTTCAGGCGAGTGGATTGCAGCCTACGCGTTGTCGGAGTCGTCGGCTGGATCGGATGCGATGAACATCCGCACGAGGGCCACGCTGAGTCAGGATGGCAAGCACTACCTGCTGAACGGCGAGAAGATGTGGATCTCAAATGCCGGCTTTGCGGATCTATTCACGATTTTTGCGAAGATCGATGGCGAGAAGTTCTCCGCGTTCCTTGTTCCGGCAGGCACGCCGGGTCTGACCATCGGTGGGGAAGAGCATAAGCTCGGCATCCGCGGATCCTCAACATGCCCGCTTGTCCTGAACGACTGCAAGGTGCCGGTAGAAAATCTGCTCGGAACTGCCGGCAAAGGACACCTGATTGCCTTCAACATCCTGAATGTGGGCAGGTACAAGCTGGGTGCAAATATGATCGGCTCCGCAAAGCAGGCGTTTCGCGACGGCATCCGTTACGCCAAGGATCGCGTTGGCTTCGGCAAGTCGATTGTGCAATTTGGCTTGATAAAGGAAAAAATTGCAGACAGCGCCGCGGCGATTTATGCGCTTGAGTCGTCTGTTTATCGGGTTGTAGGCGCCATCGACGCGGCGATCGCCGAGTTGGACAAGAATACGCCAACATATTTGCAGGACCTGCAGAAACGCAACGAAGAGTTTGCGGCGGAGTGCTCCATACTTAAATTTGAAGGCTCGGAGCTTGCCGAGCGGGTCGTAGATCAAATGCTGCAGTTGCACGGCGGTTATGGCTACGTTGAGGAATTTCCTGCCGAGCGGCAGTACCGCGACGTTCGGATCAACAAGATCTTCGAAGGCACGAACGAAATCAACCGAATAATCACAACGACCTGGATGATGAAACGGTCGCAGGCTGGTGCGCTCCCTTTGATACCGGCAATTCAGAATCTGATGAGAGGGGTGGCAGCGGGCCCGGCGGCAGCGCAGACATTTGAAGGTCCACTGGCCGCGGAGAGGGCGCTCCTCGCGAGCGCGAAAAAGATCGCCCTCTTCTGCACGGGATTGGCGGCAGAGAAGTTTGCCGGTGACCTTCCGGAGCAGCAGGAGGTGATGGGTGCTATAGCCGAGATACTGGGTGAGGTGCTTGTACTGGAATCGACTTTGCTGCGGACGGAGAAGATGGAAGGCGCAAACCCGCTGGCGATCAACCTTGCGAAATACTATGCGGCACGGTCGTTCCGGATGATCGAGGCGGCCGCAGAGCGTGTGCTGGGAGCGGTAGCCGAGGGCGAGGATCTTACAAGCAAGGTAGGAATTTTCCGCACGCTGACCAGGCACGAACCGGTGAATACGATCGAAATCGGGCGTGAGATCGCGGCGACGATGGTCGAGGCCGGCCAGTACTCGATGTAGCCTTGTAGCTGCTCCAGGACGGCACGCCCAGCGAGCTTGAAGTGAAGGGCAAGGTAGGAGGGTTAGCAGATGCGTGTTTTGACGGTGATTCGCCAAGTTCTTGATGCAGAAGAGAGTGTGCGGGTAAGGGAGGGCGTGGTCGATTTGGCGGGAAGCAAGCTCGTAATCGACACCATGGATGAGTACGGCGTGGAGGAGGCCTTGCGGTTGCGCGAGAGCGGCTCAGGGATTGAGGTTGTCGTGCTGGCGATTGGGCCCGCGCGTAACGAAGAGGCCTTGCGCAGTGCGCTCGCAATGGGCGCCGATCGCGCGATCCTGGTTGAGGCGCAGGAAGTCTTGGACGTGATGACGGTCAGCAGTGTCGTAGCGCAAGTGGCGAAGACAGAAGAGGTTGACTTGGTCCTTTGCGGCGGTCAGCAGGCAGATTGGGATAGCCAGGCGCTGGGCGCAGCCACGGCTGAGCGGCTGGGCTGGGTGCAGGCCACCTGGACGAACTCGCTGACGCTGGCAGACCGGGAGTTGACGGGCAAGCATGATGTGGATGCGGGCAGCGAAGAGTTTACGCTCCTCCTGCCGGCTGTGGTGACGACGCAGCAGGGATTGAACGAGCCGCGCTACCCGACGTTGCCGAACATTATGAAGGCCAGGAAGAAGGAATTGCGGCGCGACACCGTGTCGGCCTATGGTGTGCAGCCGAGATTGAAGTATCTTAACGCTGAAGTACAGCAGAAGGCGCGGCGCCGGCACGTCATCGACGGCAAAGACGCGCCCGCTGCGGCGAAGCAGCTGGTGGACTTGCTGCGCAACGAAGCAAGGGTGATCGCATGATCTTGATTGTGGCGGAACACGGCGACGGCAAGTTGAGGAAGAGCACCTTTGAAATGGCGCAGGCCGCGCGGGAGATAGGCCGTGAAGGCCCAGTGACCATTTTGGTCATGGGCAACGGCCTTGCGTCGGTAGCGACTCAGGCCGCCTTGCTGGGAGATCAGGTTCTGGTTGTCGATGATGCCAGGCTGGCCACGTACGATTCCGAGCTCTGGGCTGCGGCGATTGCGCAGATAGCGACTGAAGGAGAGGCCCACACGGTGCTCGCTGGTGGCAGCCGCGGTGGCCGGGAGTATAGCCCGCGAGTCGCGGTCAAGCTGGATGCGCCCTTGATTGAGGACGCCATAACTTTGAAGTATGAGAATGGGACACTGGTCGCGGAGCACTACACCTTTTTGGCGCGGGTCACAGAGCGCGTACAGGCGCAGGCGCCCGTTGTCGTGGTGACGATCAAACCAGGTGCGTATGCGCCCGCAACGCTGAACGCGGATCCGGCCGAGCAGTACGATGCGGAGGTTTCGCTGCCGGCACGGCGGCTCGCGGTAACATCGCGAACCACCGAAAGGAGCGAGCGGGTAGCGCTTTCGGATGCGGATATCGTGGTCGCTGGAGGGCGCGGTGTCGGCAGTCCGGAAGGCTTCGTGGAACTGGTTGAAGGTCTGGCGGACCAGACCGGCGCGGCGGTTGGCGCGACCCGCGCCGTGGTAGATGCGGGCTGGCGTCCGTATGCCGAACAGGTGGGACAGACCGGAAAGACCGTGCAGCCGAAGGTCTACTTCGCAATCGGGATTTCAGGTGCAGTGCAGCATCTTTCAGGCATGGGGAAGAGCAAGTTGATCGTAGCGATCAACAAGGATGCCGAGGCTCCCATCTTCAAGGAAGCGGACTATGGCATCGTCGGGGACGTCAAACAGATTGTGCCCGCGTTGATTCAGGAGTTGAAGAGGACTGCCTAGACTTTGCGCGTCCCGGGGGCCCACCTCTGATTCGTAAACTTCCGATATAGATAAGATGCCGCGTCACCACGTCAAACACCGGCGCGTGCGTTAGAACGGCAGGTACAAGCGATGCTTCCTCCGATCCATAGAGTTCTGTTTCTCGTGTTTGCAGCAATTACCGGGGGACTTGGCCTGCGCGGTTTTATTCGGCTTTACCGGCGCATCGCCGCGGGCACAAAAGATGCGGACGCTCGCTTCGATCATCTTCCGCGGCGAGTCTGGTATGCGCTGATCACCACCCTCACCCAGAGCCGCACGTTTCGCAAACGACCCGTTATCAGCTTTTTTCATTCGTTCATCTTCTATGGGTTTGCCTTTTACCTGCTGGTCAATCTCGTAGATGCCATCGATGGCTTCGTGCCGATATCCTTTGCCTCGCTAGGTCTAATGGGAAAGCTCTACGTGCTGCTTGCGGACGTGTTGAGCGCCCTGGTGCTGGTGGGTGTGATTGCGCTTGTCATCCGACGCTTTCTGCTTCCAAGCCGATACGACTTCCGGTTCAACGAGCGGACGATGCTCCATCCGGATGTGAAGCAAAAGTACATTACCTTCGATTCGATCATCGTCTCAAGCTTTATTCTGTTCCACGTCGGCAGCCGCGCCATAGGCGCCGGAGCGAAGCTGTCGGCAGAAGGACGGGACCGCTTTGCTCCCTTCGCGAGTTTGATTTCGCATCTGTTCACATCGCGAAACGCACTTGACTGGCGGATCTTTGGCTATTGGGGCGCGCTCGGCAGTGTGCTCGCATTCTTGGTCTATTTCCCTTATTCGAAGCACATCCACATCTTCATGGCGCCCGCCAAGTATCTGGTGACCCGGCCGGTCACGTCGGGCGTGCTGCCGGCGATGAATTTCGACATGGAGGCCGAGACGCCGAGGTTGGGCGCTGAAAAGCTGGAAGATCTGGCGTGGCCTCGTTTGCTCGATGCCTATGCGTGCATTCAGTGCAACCGGTGCCAGGATGTCTGTCCCGCGACGGCTACAGGCAAGAGCCTCTCGCCTTCCGCACTCGAGATCAACAAACGGATGGAACTGAATGAGATCGGAAAGCGTCAGCCCGGATTTGAGCGTGGTCAACCAAGCCCGAACCCTTTGCTAAGCTTTGCGCTTTCGCCCGAGGCAGCGTGGGCCTGCACGACCTGTGGAGCATGCATCGATATCTGCCCGGTGGGTGACGAACCTATGCTCGACATCATCGACATACGCCGGCAGCAGGTAATGATCGAAGGTGAATTTCCAGCGCAGTTGCAGACAGCTTTCCGCGGAATGGAGCGTTCGAAGAATCCGTGGGGGATCAATCACGAGAAGCGACTCGATTGGGCCGAGGGCTTGAATGTGAAGACGACCGACCAGAATCCGGAGCCGGATGTGCTGTTCTGGGTAGGGTGCGCGGCGAGCTATGATCCGCAGTCGCAGAAGACGGCGCGCGCATTTGTGCAGTTGCTCAATTATGCAGGCGTCGATTTTGCGGTACTGGGCAAGCGGGAGTGCTGCACCGGGGATACGGCGCGGCGGTCGGGAAACGAGTATCTCTATCGCCAGCTTGCAGACACCAACGTAGCGACGCTCAACGAGGTAAAGCCAAAGCGGATCGTGGCGACCTGCCCGCACTGCATGAATACTGTTGGCAAGGAGTACAAGCAGCTTGGCGGCGATTTCAAGGTCATGCACCACACGGAGTACCTGGAGACGCTGGTCGCTAGCGGTAAGCTGGTTGCGGATACGAGCGAGTCGAAGGTGGCCTACCACGATCCGTGCTACCTCGGTCGTCACAATGGGGTATACGACGCTCCACGCAATTTGCTGAACATTTTGAGCGACACGGTTGTGGAGTTGCCTCGCAACCGGGAGAACTCATTCTGCTGTGGCGCGGGTGGAGCGCAGTTCTGGAAGGAAGAAGAGGCGGGGTCGGAGCGAATCTCAGACAATCGTTATCGGGAGGCGCAGCAGAGTCTCGCCGGGACCCAGAACAAGGTCCTAGCGGTCGGATGTCCCTTCTGCAAGAGCATGCTCGAGAGCACGCCGGGGAAGGGGACTGACTCGATTGCCGTGCGCGATGTGGCGGAGCTGCTTCTCGAGGGGGTTCAAGAACGCATTCGCAAGCTCTCGGCTGTGGTCGACGAGAATACGCTTCCAACTTCCGGGACGCTTGCGGACCACGCGTCGGAGACTTCTCCAATGCCGGCGGACGTTCGTGTTGAAGCTCGCACTGCCGTTATGCCTGCGATTTCAGAACCGCTGATCGTTGAGACAACCGACGCAGAGCCCAGGACGCGCAGGAAGTGGGCTCCCAGGGCCGCTCCACCGAGGCTCGATCCCGCTGTGCCGGAGCCTTCGGTTCCCGCAACGTTTATCTCGGAGAAGACCGAGGCCACGACAGATCAACACGACTCCTCATCCGTCGTGCAGAACTCCGACCCTGCCAAACGTAAGATCTGGATTCCCAAGCGTGCTCTGCTCCTGGATGCAGATACCGCTATTTCAGAAGGAACTGTCGATACGGTCCCCTTGGTGGGGTCCGACCAGCAAGCGCAGACGACTCCGGCCCCGCGACTCTCTGCCGAAGAAAATGCCTCGGGGACGCTTGCGGATCTGGCCACGGCTTCTGCGCCTGACGGATCCAATTCGGATCAGCCGAGGCGCAAAACCTGGGCTCCAAAGAAGTCCGCGGGAGGCAAGGATTCGGAATAAAGATGTAGATTGTCCGCACGAAGGTCAGTCCACTTTCTGCTGTCGACGACAAGCATACGGACGCGTGGAAATCTGGGACGGACTGAAGCGAATTCCGCGAGCGCCAAGGCGGCGCAGACGGCTACCTGTTAAGCGGTTATTCGCTTCTTGCCGGCTTGACGGCAGCTCCAGAGTAAGAGCCTTTGGCCAAGTTGTTGAAAGTATGGAGGCGCGGGTCGGGATCGAACCGACGCATAAAGGTTTTGCAGTTTA
>CAXUIM010000025.1:0-2704 GCA_964250885.1 uncultured Acidobacteriaceae bacterium
CCTTCGATATCCCAGGTGATCACTCCCTGGCTATTCATCGCCTCGGCATCGGTCACGTTGGTCGCGGCCTGCGCCAGGATGCGATTCTGGAAGGTTTGCAGACCCGCTGTAGATGTAATGTCCACCGTTGCGTCGTTGAAGAAACGCCTCGGGTTGGTGGGGAAGCCGCCCGGTAGCGTGATGTTTTCCGTATTCGTAGGCGAGCTGGCCAGATAGGCGGTCCCGAGAATCCGCTTGTCTGTCCAGGTCATTTGGCTGGGATACGTGGCTGCGAAGCTGGAGTAGGCATCGCTCGCATCGGCCGCCGTGCCCTCCGGGGTAAAGCGCAGCCCGACGGTATAGCTGAAGGTGTGTCCCGGTTTCACGGGCACGTTATTGCTGGGCAGGAACGTCGCCAGGCCATCCGGAGCCGTACTGGTCATGATCGGCGTATAGGTAGCCGTCCCCGCTGTCTTCCAACCTCCATACATCGCGACCGACTCGGTGGGAATGACGGAGGTGACCACTCCCTTGCCGTAATCGGCGACACTTACGCCCGGTCCCGTGGTGGTAATCGCGTATTGCGTGTATCCAGAAAACCCGACAGGGTCTTCGGGAAAGTGCAGAGCGAAGGGATAGATCTCGGCTCCGTCGAAGATGATCCCGGACCCTGCATTGTTGGTCTCGGTCACGGTCATGTTCAGATGATTGCCGCTCTTCACAAAGTGGGTGGCAATGGCGCCCCAGGTGAACGTGTAGGTTTCGGTGTAAGTCCCCGCGTCCCAGACCTCACCCGTATTGTTCTCGCCCCAGCCGTACTGGCCGGTGGTCAAGACATTGCCCTCCAGATCGGTTGAGCGCATATGCCAGATGTGGAACGAGTCGGAGTTGTAAGCCCCCACATCCTCCAGCGTCACCCCGGCAAAGGAGATGGTCTGAACTCCCTTGGTTCCGTAGGTCACCGCGAGTGTTTGGCCCTGGCTCGCGGCGGCAGTCCCCAAGAGCAGCAGAAGCCCCAGCACAGCGCTGCTGCCTGACAAAGAGCTGCATCGGCTGCAGGAAGCTCGTGATCCGGAACCCGCAGGTTGAAATGCAGAGGGCGAAAAGCGCTGTACAAGCCGAGAACATAGCGTGGAGAAATCGAATCGCATCGGCATCGTTGTCGCCTTTATATCGCGGCGATTTTTGCCCGAGCAACCGAGAGACGACTAAAAACATCCAAGCGGCCGCCCATTTTGGGAACCGGTATTTTAGCCGTGAAGCGAGCCGGCGCAGCCCCGCACCCCAGAGGAGATATCCCCGAATCCGGCCAGCAGCTATCATCCGATAAGGCATGCCTCGTCTTTCTGTGAGGCGGTCAGAGGTGCGAGTGCCGTTTTCTGCAAGGGGAAAACGACACCCGGTTTGAAGCTGGGCTCGACCCCCTGCAGGAGAGAGATATTTTCAGCGCATGTTAGCCGAGATCATCGCCGTTGGCTCCGAGATGCTGACCCCCGTTCGCCAGGACACGAACTCCCTCCACATCACCGCGGGCCTAAATGAACTCGGCGTTTCGGTAGCCTTCAAGACCATCGTGGGCGACAACCGCCAGCACCTCACGGCAGTCACACGCATTGCGCTGCACCGCGTGGATATCGTGATCTTTTCCGGTGGTCTGGGACCCACCGAGGACGACCTCACCCGTGAGTGCGCCGCGGAAGCGATGGGTCTCATGCTGCATCGCGACCCGGCCCTGCTGCAGCAGCTGGAACAGCGCTTCGCCGCCCGAGCGATGGCCATGCCGCCCAACAACGCGAAGCAGGCTGACACTCTGGAAGGCGCGACCGTGCTGCCCAACCGGAATGGCAGCGCTTCCGGACAATGGCTGGATATCGTCTATGAAGGCTTTCGCAAAATCGTCATTCTGCTCCCCGGGCCACCCAAGGAACTCAAGCCGCTCTTCGATAGCGAGTGCAAAGCGCGGCTCGCCAACATCCTTCCGCCGCGGTCGATCGCCCAGCGTACCCTGCGCCTGGCCCTCATTCCGGAGAGCCAGGTGGACGCCCGGACCGCGCCCATCTATCAGCGCTTCCCCGACGTCGAGACCACCATTCTTGCCGGCCGGGGCGAGATCCAGCTGCACTTCCTCTGCGCGAAGCCCACGCTGGAAGCGGCCCAGGAGCGGGTCAACGAGGTAACCGAGCTGGTCGAACACGAGATGGGCGACGACATCTTCTCCTCCCACGGCGAGAGCCTGGAGGAGGTGGTGCTGCTCATGCTGGGCCTGCGCGATTTCAAACTTTCGGTGGCCGAAAGCTGCACCGGAGGTCTCCTGGGCGAGCGCCTTACTCAGGTGCCGAACGCCTCCCGCAGCTTCTGTGGCGGCATCATCGTGTATGCCAGCGAGATTAAGACCGCCCTGGCTGACGTCTCCTGGGATCTGATCCGGGAACACGGCGCGGTCAGCGAGCCGGTGGCCCGTGCTCTCGCCGAGGGTGTTCGCCGCCGCACCGGCAGCTCGCTGGGCCTCAGCATCACCGGAATCGCGGGGCCGCCCGTCACTGAGGGGCCGGACGCCGGTAAGCCCGTGGGCCTGGTCTACCTGGGCCTCGCCGGTGAGCAAGACACCCAGGTGAAGCAGGTCAACATTCCCGGCGACCGCGACCGCGTCCGGCTCTGGGCCACCCAGCACGCTTTGGAGATGCTGCGCCGTTCCCTGCAATGAGAACGGCAACCTGCCGGATAG
>CAXUIM010000025.1:2804-7549 GCA_964250885.1 uncultured Acidobacteriaceae bacterium
CGCCGCTGCTACACTCAACTCGACGACGATGACCCTCTGGCTTCTCATTCTTGCGCTGTCCTATCTGCTTGGCTCCATCCCTTTCGGTTACCTGCTGGTTCGTTTATTTCGGAAGCAGGACATTCGAGCCACAGGCAGCGGCAATATCGGGGCCACCAACGTTGCACGCTCGGGAGCCCGCGGCCTGGGCCTTCTCACTCTCGCCCTGGATCTGGCCAAGGGGTTGACTGCCGTGCTGCTGGCGCGCCATTTCGCGCCCTTTCTGCCCGCACACCCCTCCGCCATCCCCTCCTCACTGGCGCTCTCCGCGGGTGTATTCGCTGTGCTTGGCCACATCTTTCCGGTGTGGCTGGGTTTTCGCGGCGGCAAAGGTGTGGCCACTGCCCTGGGTGTCTTCCTCGGCATCGCCCCGTGGGCCGCTCTGGCGGCGCTGGCCGTGTTCGTGATTCTGGTCTTCACCACGCGCTTTGTCTCATTGGCTTCGATCGCCGCCGCCGCCCTGATTCCCATCTTCGCTGTACTCACCGTGCCCGACCGCGCGCCGATGTTCGTGGGCGCTGTCACTTTTGTTGCGCTGCTCGTCATCCTTAAACACCGCGCCAACATCAGGCGGCTGCTGCAGGGTAAGGAGAGCCGCTTCGGCAGGAAGCAGGAGTCCTACCCTGGCCGGGATAAGGATCGTCCGCATAAGGTCAAGGCATGAGCCGTATCGCCGTGATAGGAGCCGGCGCCTGGGGAACCGCGCTGGCCATCTCGCTGGCTCGACGTGGGGGTCACCAGCTGAGCCTGTGGGCGCACTCGCCCGCGCACGCGGAGGAACTGGCCGACAGCGGAGAGAACCTGCGCTACCTTCCCGGGTTCATTCTTCCCGCCGACATCCGCATCTCCGCACGGCTCGAACTCACCCTGGAGGGTGCGGAAATCGTGCTCTGCGCCACACCATCGCAGGCGCTGCGTTCCGTCATGGAGCAGATCGCCCCAATCCTCTCTCCGAAGCAGGTGCTGCTCTCCGCGAGCAAGGGAATTGAAGAGAAGACGTTCCTGCGCATGTCGCAGGTCATGTTTGAGCATGCCCCGGAAAGCCCGATCGGAACTCTGGGTGGGCCCTGCTTCGCGCAGGAGGTCGCCGGAGCTATGCCCACGGCCATCACCATCGGGACGGAGGAAGAGCCCTTGGGCAAGCTGCTCCAGGATGCCTTCAGCTCCCCCTCGTTGCGTGTCTATCGCAATGAAGACGTGATTGGAACGGAGCTGGGAGGCGCGCTCAAGAATGTGATCGCGCTGGCGGCCGGCATTGTTGCCGGCCTTGAGCTCGGCAACAATGCCAGCGCTGCATTGATTACCCGGGGCATCGCCGAAATCACGCGTCTCACCATGGCCTGCGGCGGCCGCCGCGAGACCATGTCGGGACTCTCGGGGATCGGCGATCTTGTGCTCACCTGCACGGGCGGCCTCTCGCGCAACCGTTCTGTCGGGGTCGAGCTTGGCAGGGGCCGGAGGTTACCCGAGATCATCGCCTCGCTCAATGGCAAAGTCGCCGAAGGCGTCCGCAGCACGACCGCTGCGCTGGGTCTGGCGGCACGCTACGGCGTCGAGATGCCCATCACCGAACAGATGGCGGCCATTCTGCATCGCGACAAGCCTCCCCGGGATGCCATCCGCGAGTTGATGTCGCGGCCTGGACGAACGGAGTAGCGCCGCCAGGTCTGCAGGTCTGCGCCCTCGGAAAGGCGCTGGAGCCCTCAGCTACGGACCGGAACCTTCAGCTGAACTCAACGGCCGTTAGCGATAGACCACGCAACCTCGTGCTTCCAACTCATCCAGAAGCTCGGAGAAGGGAGAGACCTCCACCCAACGCAGGTCCAGCTTCTCCAACCGGGGCATCTGGGTGAGCTCCAGCGGCAGCGCTTGCAGCGGATTACCGCGCAGATCGATCTGCCGAAGCTCCGCGAGATCTGCAATGGCGGCGGGCAGCGTGGACAGCCGGTTGTTGCGCAGATGCAGCTCCCGCAGGCGAGTCAGATTGCGGATGGAATCGGGCAGGCCTTCAAGTGCGTTATCGGTGGCACGCAGCTCCAGCAACCCGGTGAGCTCGCAGACCGGCTCCGGCAGACGGGCGAAGGCATTCTCACTCAGGTTGAGATAGCGCAGATGCTTCAGGCGCCGCAGCGAATCCGGCAGGCAGGTCAGCCGGTTGTCATGCAGATAAAGGAAGCCGCTGAGGCGGGCAAGCTCACCCAGGCTTTCGGGAAGGCGGCTCAGGGCATTGTGTCCCAGGTCCAGCGTGCGTAGCTTCTGCAGGCCCCCAAGCCGTTCGGAAATTTCGCTCAGCCCGTTGTCGGCGAGGATCAAGATCGTAGTGCCGGTTCGCTCCCAGACCCAGTCCGGTACGCAGCCCAGGTCCTTCTTCCAGAGGTTCACCGATTCGGCCGCCGCGGAATTCATAGCACGATGCTACCGCAGCGTGCTACGGCGCCTGGGCGTCACTTTGGTTGAAAATCTTCTATCGAGCAAGACTCTGTGTACTTGCCGGAGCTGCAGCCTCGTTCAGAGTCTTGTGACGATTCACACTTGCTTCCTTTAGATCGATGGTCCACCAAGTCGCCCCAGGATTGCGGCCGGAGAAACCATCTCTGTTTCAGCGAACGATTGTCGAACCTGGGTACTGATCGGGCCTGTATTGACTTACGCAGTCGAGGGCTTAGACTGATCCAGTCGGAGGGCTTCACCCTTTTGCGGGGCTGAAAGGCGAAGCCGCATGTCACGATCGTAGACTCAAACCTCCTGCCTGGAAAGTAAGCAAGTCGTAGAAAGACCTTCGGCGATCGAAAGAGGGAAGGTATGGCTCATCCAACGAAGCTGCAGGGAAGCTTCAGCCGCCGTCGTTTCCTGGCTTCAACCGCGTACGCTTCCTGCGGCGCCCTGATGCCATCGCTTGCCGCTCAAGGAATGTTCGCGCAAGCATCTCCGCAGGAAAATTCTGGCCGGCTTCAGCAGTTTGGGTACGGCGATATTTCGTTTTCTCCCGGGCTTCCCGATCAGCAGCTGCATCAGACCGTCTCCGTGCTGATGGCCCTGAGCGATGACCGGCTGCTCAAACCGTTTCGCGTTCGTGCGGGCGTCGCGGCTCCGGGAGAGGACATGGGGGGATGGTACGACGCGTATGCCTTCGCTCCCGGGCACTCGTTGGGTCAATGGATTTCAGCTTTATCGAGATACTACGCGATCACCGGGGACGACAGTGTTCACGCGAAAGTAGGACGGCTGATACGCGGGCTCTCCGCTGTTCCCGATCCCCAAGGTAAATTTTTTGAGGATAACCGGTTCCCCGCGTACACGCTGGAAAAGCTCAATTGCGGGATGATCGACGCGCATAGCTTCGCGCAGGATCCGGACGCGCTCGATCTGCTCGCCAGCCTCACCACTCGCGCCATGCCTCACCTTCCAGAGAAGGCTCTTACGCGGGTAGAGCAGCAGGCGCGGCCTCACAAGGACATCAGTTACACCTGGGACGAGTCGTATACGCTGCCGGAAAACTACTTCCTCGCCTACCAGCGCAGCGGCGACGAGCGCTACCGGGATCTGGGCATACGCTTCCTGCTCAACGGCGAGTTTCTGGATCCGCTGGCCAACAACGAAAATGTGCTTCCCGGATTGCATGCCTACAGCCACCTGAACACGCTGAACTCCGCTATGCAGGCGTACGTCGTGCTCAACGATCCAAAGTACCTCAGGGCCGCCCAGAATGGCTTTCGTTTCGTGCAGGCGCAGAGCTACGCAACCGGAGGCTGGGGTCCCGACGAGCGCTTCGTAACGCCCGGACAGGGCAAACTCGCGCAGAGTCTTACGGCAACTCACAGCAGCTTCGAGACGCCCTGCGGATCCTATGGCCACTTCAAAGTGACTCGTTCCCTGCTCGCTGAGACAAGGGATTCAAGGTACGGCGACAGTATGGAGGCGGTGTTCTACAACACCGTGCAGGGCGCCAAGCCTCTTGAACAGGATGGCACGGCGTTCTACTACTCTGATTACAACGCAGCGGGCAAGAAGTTCTACGCGCGAGACAAGTGGCCCTGCTGCTCCGGCACGCTGCCTCAGGTGGCCGCCGACTATCGCATCAGCGCGTATCTGCACGATGACGCCGGATTGTATGTCAACCTCTACCTGCCTTCCGTAGTCACCTGGAAAACGCAAAAGGGCGACGTAAAGCTCAGTCAGCAGAGCAGCTACCCGGTCGAAGGACGCATTCGATTCAAGGTGGAGCATGTCGGCGGCGGAGATTTCGCATTGCATCTCCGCATTCCCGAGTGGGCCGGGGAAGACGCGTCGATTTCGATCAACCGAACCCGGTACCCGGGCGTGGTCCAGGCGGGAAGCTTTGCAACGATCCAGCGAGCCTGGCGCCGAGGCGATGAGGTGGATCTCTCTTTACCGCTGCGTCTCCGGCTGGTGCCGGTTGACTCTGAAACCCCGGGCACCGTGGCCCTGATGCGCGGTCCGCTGGTCCTGTTCCCTCTCGGCGGTGGAGGCCGTACCCTCAAGGAGTCGGAGCTCCTGCAGGCGCGGCACATCTCGCCGCAACAGTGGCTCGTGCGTTCCGCCCAGGGTGACGTTCGCTTTCGGCCTTTCGCCTCGATAAACGAGGAGTCCTATAGCACCTACGTGAACCTGGCATAGAAAGCAACCGCGAGCCCGCCCGGGCCGCCGTGACGTCAGGCGTCCGGACGCCACCCGCCTGGACGCCA
>CAXUIM010000025.1:7649-10363 GCA_964250885.1 uncultured Acidobacteriaceae bacterium
CAACGCCCGAGCCGCCCGAAAACCCGGAACCGCGGCAGCCTGAGCGCAAAGGCGAGCAACCGCGAGGCTTCTTCGACCGCATGAAGCAGGCGGTCACCCGCACCCGCGAGTCCCTCGCCGGCTCGATCGCCTCGGTCGTCGCTCTCACGCGCGAAGTCGACGAAGCTTCACTCGACGACCTTGAGTTGGCGCTGCTGGCCTCTGACATCGGTGCGGTGACTACCACCGAGATCATTGCGAGTCTGCGGGAGCGCGCCCTGCACCACGGCATCAGCGACGGCGCCGAACTCAAACGGCTGCTGAAGGGCGAGATCCTGCGCATTCTGAACTCGGTCGACACGACCGTCGCGCATCCCGCCGCCCCGCCCGAGGTGATCATGATGGTTGGGGTCAACGGCACCGGCAAGACGACCACCACCGGGAAATTGGCGGCGCTGTATCGCCGCCCGGCTGCGGGGCACCCGCAGGGCCGGACCGTGCTGCTGTGCGCCGCCGATACCTTCCGGGCCGCGGCCATCGAACAACTCGAGGTCTGGGCCGAGCGCTCCGACGTGGCCCTGATCAAGACCAAGCAGGGCGGCGATCCCTCCGCCGCACTCTACGATGCGCTTACGGCGGCCAAGGCCCGCGGCACGGGTGTGCTGATCGTGGATACGGCCGGCCGCCTTCATACCAAGACCGACCTGATGAAGGAGCTGGACAAGATGTCTCGCACGGCCGCGCGCCTGCTGCCCGGCTCTCCGCACCAGACGCTGCTGGTCATCGACGCCACCACCGGCCAGAACGGTCTGCAACAAGCTCGGCTCTTCACCGAGGCCGCGCACGTCACCGGCATCGTGCTCACCAAACTCGACGGCAGCGCCAAGGGCGGCATCGTGGTGGCGATCGCACGCGAACTGGGCCTGCCCGTCCGCTATGCGGGCGTGGGCGAAAAGCTCGAAGACATCCTTCCCTTCGATCCCACCAGCTTCGTCGACTCCCTGCTCGACTGAGCCAAAGCTCTTCTCCTCTTACGGCCAAGATTACGAGAGTCTAAGAATGTCGTTCTAATTGGAGAAAACCACGGACTTCAGAGCTTCGCTGTACCCCTGCCGAAGGACCACGCATCCTTTGCCGTTTTGGCACTGTTCCGATTTGGTCAGGTTACGAGGTATATCGCTACTGGAACGCGTGAATCGTGATCGATCGCCGAGAGCGCTTGCTAGGATGCCCATAGATTCAGCAAAGCCACTGCATCTGCTCCAGTTTGATACAGCCTTTCTCCTGTTGTCGTGAAGCGGATCGATCTTGTCGCTGGCGTTTTCTCCAAAGGAAACAGCCATGAAACTCGACGCTCCTCTCTTCCCCTGCGCCAGAAATGCCCGGGCCCGTACGCGCTCGACAAAATCCGCCAATCCTTTCATGAGTGCCATGCACAATCTCCTGACGGCCTTCTTTGCCCTGATCTTCTCCCTGGGCCATGCGCAATCGCTGCGCACCAGCCAGTCTGTTCCTTTCACCGCCGACCGCATCGTCACCAGAGCCCTGGCGCCCACTCGCCATGAACTCGCTCTGAACGGCTGCACTACCGGCTATGCTGGGTCTGCATGCCCGTCGCAACCCATGACGTTCGCCGCATGGAACGCGCTCTCGAGCTCGCACGCTCGGCGGCAGCCTTCGCCTCACCCAACCCTACGGTCGGCTGCGTTCTAACGCGCGGGGAGCAAATCCTCGGCGAAGGCGCGCATTATTACGAGGCGCGCGACCATGCAGAGATCGCTGCGCTTACGCAGGCGGCAGCTTCGGGGCATGACGTTCGCGGCGCCACCGCCTTTGTAACGCTGGAGCCCTGCGCCCATCACGGACGTACAGGACCGTGCTCGGACGCTCTGATCGCCGCCGGCATTGCGCGCTGCGTGGTCGCCACCATTGATCCCAACCCGCTGGTTCGCGGACAGGGATTGGCGAAGCTCCGTGCCGCCGGGGTCGAACTGGATCTTTTGGAGGCGGGTGGGCCGCAGGCACAACAGGCTCGCCGTCTCAACGATGCTTTCGCCCACTTCATCCAGCATGGCCGGCCCTTCGTGACCTTGAAAGCCGCCGTCTCGGTGGACGGCAAACTGGCGCCGCCCCCCGCAGCGCGCTCGGCGCAAGCACCCCACTGGGTTACCGGCCCGGCGGCGCGCGCCGATGTTCAGCAGTTGCGCCACGGCTCGGACGCCATCCTCACCGGCATCGGCACTGTGCTGGCCGACAATCCCTCGCTCACCGACCGCAGCGGCCAGCCGCGCCGCCGGCCGCTGCTCCGTACCGTGCTGGACAGCGGCCTCCGCACGCCGCTAAATTCGCGGCTGGTCAGCACCGCGGCCGGAGATCTGCTGCTGTGCTGCGACGAGAGCGCTTCTGCCGCCCAGGAGGCGGCACTGCGCCGCAGGGGCGCCGAAGTCCTGCGAATCCCAACACAGGAGGGACAGGACGGGCATCTGGACCTCTTCGCCTTGCTGGAGGCTCTGGCGCAACGCAGCCTCGGCAGCCTGCTGGTGGAGGCCGGCGCCGTGCTCAATGGCAGTCTGCTGCGCTCCAGCCTGGTGGACCGGGTTGTGCTCTACTTCGCCGAACACGAGCTTGGGCTCGACGCCATTCCGTTTGCCGAAGGCATTGCATCACCCTATGCGCTGCAGCAGCAGTTTACGTCCAGCACACGCCGGGCGCTGCCCAACGAGAGCTCGGGGCAC
>CAXUIM010000025.1:10463-23273 GCA_964250885.1 uncultured Acidobacteriaceae bacterium
TTTGTCTCTCGAAGGGCGCTGAGAGGACTATTCGCACCGAAGCGCTACCACGGGATCGACCCGAAGGGCGCGCCGCGACGGCAGGTACGTCGCGAACAAGGCGATAGCGAGAAATAACAGCGAGACGCCGACGAACGAGATACCGTCGACGATGTTGACCCCGTAGAGTACACTTCGCAGCAAATACGACGTTCCAACAGAGAGTGCGATGCCAGCGAGCAATCCAACGAACACGGGCCGTGTGCTCTCGCGCAGCATAAGTCCCAGAATGTCGCGCTTTTTTGCGCCGAGAGCGATGCGGATGCCGACTTCGCGCGTGCGCAGGACGACGATATAGCTGACGGTACCGTAGATGCCCATCGAAGCCAGCAGAAGCCCGAGCATACCGATACTCGACGCAATTGCTGCCGATATGCTTGAAGCGAGGAAGGACTCTGTCTGGCGAAGCATCTCTTCGAGAGTGAAAGAGTATGCCACCAGATTTTGATCAACGGACAAGATCGTCGGCCCAATCGCATTCATGATCTGCGCCGGGGCTCCCCGCGTGCGAATCAGAATCGGGTAGTTCTGCAGTTTGTCTTCGGGCAGCGGCATATAGATCTGCTCAGAATCGCTGCCGTTCAACAAAACTCCCCGCGTGTCGCGTGCCACCCCGATCACTTCGTACGCCGGTCCATCGGGAAAGATTTCACCTGTCGTTTGAAACTGCCCCCCGGGTGCCAGGCGCAGGCCGTGGCCAATAGGGTTCTGTCCCGGCCAAAGCAGTTGCGCAGCCGATTCGCTCAAAACGACAGCATTCTCCGGCTGGCCGGCTTGCGTTTGAAATCCGCGCCCGAACAGCAGCGGAATACCCAGCGTTTGAAAGTAGTTCGGCTGAATGTATGTGTAATAGAGGATCGCTCGCGTGTTTTGTGGCGAGGGCTTTTCTCCATTCAGCGAAACAGCCGCCGTCCGAAATTCGCCGCCGTCCGGCGCCCGTGCACTGGTAATCGCAGCCACTCCAGGCAGGGCAGCCAACTGTGTGCGAAGCTCACGGACCAGGGAAGCCTGATGGTCGGCCCTGTATTTCTGTCCTTCTGGAAATCGGAGTTCAAGACTCACGACATGTTTGCTGTCGTAGCCGGTGTCCATCCGAAGCGCGCGAATCGAACTCCGAATCAACATGCTTCCCGCGATCAGCAGCACCAGCGAAACGGAAACCTGGGCCGCCATCAGGAAGTCGCGCATCCGGCGACTGCTTAGCTTGGCAGTTCCCGCATTGGCCTTCACAGCGGAAGAAAGAGCGCTTCCAGAGCTTTCCAGAGCGGGCGCCAACCCGAACAGGATGCCGGCCACCAGGCTGACGCAAAACACGTACGCAAAGATTTCCAGGTCCGGTGTCACGTGGAAGATGAACGTGCCATATTCGGCCGGGAATGCATCCGCGATCAAAACCACCACTACTTGGAGGAAGGCCCAACTGAAAAGCAAGGCAACGGCTCCGGCTACCAGACCCAGCAGTGCGCTTTCCGTCAACAGCTGCCGGACGATCCGCGAACGGCTGGCTCCAAGCGACAAGCGCATGCCAAGCTCACTCTGGCGCGATGCCGCTCGCGCCAGTTGCAGGCTGGCCACGTTCGCGCAGGCAATCACCAGCACCATTCCGACAGCGGCCGTAATCAGCAGCATCGCGTATTGCAGACCGCCGTACACCTTCATGGGATACGGAAACGGAGAGCCCGGCCAGATCACTGCCTTCGCGGGTTTGCCCCAATCGGAGTGAGGGTCGTGCAGGGCGCGGAGGCGGCCGGCAACCAGCGTCATCTCGGCCTGCGCCTGGCCTACACTGACGTTGGAAGCCAGGCGGCCATAGAGGTGGCAGCACAAGTTTTCCCGGTTGCGCAGCCAATTGTCGTCAGGATGAACCAACGGCTCAAGGCTGAGCGGAAGCCAGAAATCCGGCGCTTCCACAGTCGTACCCACAAAGTTGTGCGGGGTAATCCCCACGATCGTAAACGCGATGCCATTCAGACTTATGGTTTTGCCCAGCACCTTCGGGTCTCCGGCAAACCGCTTTTCCCAGTAGTTTTCGCTGATGAGGACCGAGGGCGAAGCGGCGAGTTCCGAAGTGTCGATGGCGTCGAAGGTACGGCCGCGCAGGGCGTTGACTCCCAGAACGGAGAAGTAGTTTTCTGAGACCAGAAACGTACTTGCAGTCTCCCCGGTTTTGCCGGGCGGCAGCAGCCCCAGTCTTCCCACCAGCGAACCAGTCGAGGCACTGCGTTGGCTCACAACCCCTCCCGCTCCGGTAAGCGTCAGGTACTGCGGCCTGCTCGCAGCGATCAGCCCATTGAAAGAATGAACATGGTCCCGATACGCTTCGTAGTCGGGAATGCTGAACGACGTCTGCGGATTGCTCGCCTGATCGCCTGAGCCGGAGTGCAACCTCAGCGCCAGGTTAACCATTCGTCCGGATTCCCGAGCATCGAGAGATCGCTCGAAGAACGCCTTGTGGGCGGTAAAAGCGGCTGTGTTCACTCCAATGCCAATTGCCAGCGCGAGCACAGCTGTGATCGTGAACCCGGCGTTGCGGTATAGCATGCGGGCGCCGTAGCGCAGGTCCTGCAGGACGGTCTGGGGCAGGATCATCAGGTCGATCTCGCTCATGCGCTCTCGCAACACAGATGAGTTGCCGAAGCGTTGCTGGGCGTCGCGATGTGCCTCCCCACGCGGCATGCCCTGCTCGACGTTCCATTGCTCGCGCATGGAGAGATGGAACGTGAGTTCCTCGTCGAGGTCCCGAGTGAGCTTGTCCTTGCGAAACAGCGCGCAAAGACGCGAGATCCATGCCATGGAGAGCTCCTACGCCGGTGAGGGCTCGAAATCCAACACCAGCGCTACGGCCTGGGTGATCTTTTGCCAGTTTTCGCGCTCGGCCTTGAGCTGCCTGCGGCCGACGGCAGTGAGGCGATAGAACCGGGCGCGACGATTGTTTTCGCTGAGGCCCCACTCCGAGGCGATCCAGCCTTCCTGTTCCATGCGATGCAGCGCGGGGTAGAGCGAGCCCTCTTCCACGCGCAGAACATCGCTGGAGATGCGCTGGATGTGGAGAGTTATTCCCCAGCCATGCATGGCGCCGTGCTCGAGGCTCTTGAGAACAAGAAGAGCCAGAGTTCCCTGAAGATTGTCGCTTTTCGTCTTAGCCATCGTGACTTCCCATAGATGTCTATAGAAGCATGGCGGTTTGCATTTGCTTTGTCAAGTGACTACTCAAACCTCTCAGCGCTTTGCTGACCTCAATATGCCTCTGAAGAATTCAGGGGTTTAAATTCGTCAATTGACCCGCGCTTTTCCAAGCATTGGCGGTAACTCAATGGTTCACCCAAAGAGCTCCACTGCTGCGGATTGACGATGACTCAGAGACTCTCGTCACATGGGGCCAACAGTCAGGTATGAAGTGATCGGCGCCGATGCGCTTATCGTGGGTCAGGCTGTGAGTTCAGACGGACGCACAGTTCACAGTCACAAGCGGAAGGGTGCCGGTGCTGAAGGAGAAGTTACGGTTCATCGCTTCCCATCACCACCCCAGCAAGACGGCCGGCTTGCTATGCTGGACCTATGTTTACCGGCCTCATTGAAGCTACCGGCGCTGTCGTCTCACTCACCCCGGGCACCGGAGCGACGCGCCTGGTGATCGCCGCTCCGCATCTGGCCGGGCGCTGGCGCACCGGCGACAGCATCGCGGTTAACGGTGTCTGCCTCACCGCGCTTCCTGCCGAAGCGGATAACAGCCCCGACGAGTCGAAAGGATCGACTCCGGAGCGGTTCGCAGCCGATCTGGCCGCCGAGACGCTCGCCCGCACCACCCTGGGTCTGCTGCGCACCGGGTCCGTTGTCAACCTGGAGCTCCCCACGCCCGCCGGCAGTCCGCTGGGCGGTCACGTCGTGCAGGGGCACGTGGACGCGACCGGAACGCTGCTCTCGCTGGTTCCGCTGCATCCCGGGACAGACAGCACGGACTGGCGGCTCAGCCTGGCTCTTCCATCTCAGCTCGCAGCACAGGTAATCTCCCAGGGCTCGATCACCGTGGATGGCATCAGCCTCACCGTTGCCCGCCTGGACGCCGTTGCCCGCCTGGACACCGGCGCCGATGCGGGCGATTCCGATCTGATCCGCATCGAGATTGCAATCATCCCGCACACGTATCGATTCACGAATCTGCACACGCTGCGGCCCGGTTCGCCGGTCAACATCGAGACCGACATTCTCTCCAAGTACGCGGCGCGTCAAGCCTTCTCCAACCACGCTGCCCTTCAGGCCGCTCCGCAGCCTTCGCGCTCGGACGAGTGGCTGACCGGCGAGTACCTGCTGAGAAACGGCTATTAGCAATATCAGGGTTGCTGTACCCAGAGCTGCGGACGTCAAAGGCTTTTCCAAGAAAAGCCACCCTGCACACCGCTCCCGAGGACACGGTACCCCTGTTGCACTAGACTAGCCGATGCCGTTCCGCGAAAGCTGGTGGCTTCAGGTCGAATGGGGAGGGCGCCTTGAACCGGTGGATCCGATATGTGGCATGGCTGTTCTTCGCAGCGACCGCGTACTGTATCGCGGCGGAGGCGCTCCGGCCCTGGCTCTACCTGCCGTCTCCCGGCAACATCGGCTTCACGATTGTGTTCGTGCTCTTCGCCCTGACACACTGCGCCGCAGTCTACGGCCCGCGCCGGACGGCGGTGTTTTTCTCTGTCTCTGCCATCGTCTCCTACTTCATGGAAGAAGTCGGTGTGCGAACCGGCCGCGTCTTCGGCGCGTATCACTACAGCGCGCTTCTGGGGGCACGGCTGGGGCACGTTCCCATTCTCATTCCGCTGGCGTGGTTCATGATGGTTTATCCCTCCTGGAAGGTCGCGCAAGCTCTGCTGCGCGGCAGCGAGAGCGACTCTTCCCTGTTGGGAATCACCGCACTCTCCTGTGTGGGAGCCGCGGTCATGACCGGCTGGGACGTCGTTATGGATCCGGGCATGGCGGCCGCCGGCAACTGGGTCTGGGAACACGGCGGAACCTACTTCGGCGTTCCTCTGCGCAACTATGCCGGCTGGCTGCTTACGACGTTCCTGGTCTACTGGATCGCGGGCTGGCTGGGACGGACAGCCAAACGCACAGCAAGCGTCGACCTGGTGTTCGCTTCACTCCCCGTCCTGGTCTACGCTCTCTTCGCTCTGCGGTATATTACCGCGGCTGACCTGCCGCCGCTACATCTGGTCGCCGTATTCTCGATGGGGATGCCGGCGCTTCTCGCATTGCTCGAGCTCTTCCTCTATAGCCGAAAGTCCGCTGCCTGACTTCGGCAACACGGAAGCTGGAATGCCACAACAAACCCTTCGAAGCGCCCAGCTCGCCGATCAATCCACCAGTTCCACCGCGTCCCCGGTTCGAACAATCCCGGGGCACAGGACGCTGGCGTAGACACCAACTCGGCCCTCATGCCCACGATCCAGCAGCTTCATCAGCGAAAACAGCGGAGCCGCGGCGAGAGGCGCCTGCGGATCGTAGGCGATAAACCGGCAGCGCGGGTCCCGTTCCAGAATGCGGATGGTTGCGTGGGGCCCCAGCCGGAGTGTTCGTCTCACCAGGGTGTCTTCCGCGAAAGGGCCGCCGGGCAGATCGAGATACAGGTTGGCACGAAAGCGCCGGGGGTCCACGGTCTCTCCCATCTCTGTGGAGAGCTGACAGACAGTCTGCCTCGAGATCAACGACAGAGGACGAACGTCGGTCTGCGGTGTGGGGGAGTAGGTCAGGGTGAAGGTGCTGCCATCAGGACTGTGGGCCTGCAGATACGACAGCAGCGCCGGTGAATCGATCGCGAACGGCTCGCCGGTTGCCGCCTGCACCTCAACGCCTCCGTCCGGCAGAAGGTGGGGCTGGCACTGCAGCATCGCGCGCCGCTCGCGGCTGGTGAGGCGCAGCATACCGGCCGGCGCGCGGGAGCTCTCAAAGGCGTACAGCCGATCCTGCTCCAGCCCGAAGCCGGTGAGAAGACAGCGTTCAAGCAGTTCACCGGCCATGCTCTTCACCAGATACCGGCTGATCGAAACGATTTCGCCGATTGGGTGCGAGCTTGTCACTTCGCGACCTGCACCTTCTCCGCGACGGCGGCTCCCGCCACACTCTCCAGCTTTCTAAGCCCGGGAAACAGGCCCATCCAGATCAAGGCGATCAGGATGCTTCCAATGCCCCCGTAGATGGTTGCCGGTATAAGCCCGAACCAGGAAGCCGTCACGCCCGATTCGAACTCGCCGAGCTGGTTGGACGTGCCGATGAAGAGCGAGTTGACGGCACTCACCCGGCCGCGCATCTCGTCCGGGGTTTCAAGTTGCACCAGCGACGACCGAACCACGACGCTGGTTACATCGGCAGCGCCCAACACACACAGGATGGCCATGGAGAGCAGCACATTGCGTGAGAGCGCGAAGGCGATCGTGGCTACGCCAAAGAGAATCACCGCGGTAAACATGCGGCGCCCCGCGCCCTTGCGGATGGGGTGATGGGCCAGGTAAATCGAGGTGGACAGGGCGCCCAGCGCCGGCGAGAGACGCAGCAGCCCCAGCCCCCAGGGCCCGGTATGCAGAATGTCGCGCGCGTACGCCGGAAGCAACGCGGTGGCGCCCCCCAGCAGCACGACAAACAGGTCCAGCGAAATGGCGCCGAGAATCTTCTTGCGCTCCAGGATGTAGTGGATCCCGGAGAAGATGGAGTTCGCGGTCACCGGCCCTTTTCCGGGCGGACGCCTCTTCGGCACAATCCCGGATGACAGAACCGCCGCCGACCCAAACAGAACGGCGGCCAACCCATAGGGCACAGGTGCTCCGAGCGCGTACAGCAGACCTCCCATGGCCGGTCCCACAATGGCCGCGGTCTGATTGGCCGAGGCGGACCAGGCGATGGCCTGCGCCACCTGCGGCTCTTCCACCAGCCCCGGGACCATGGCCTGGGTGGAAGGACTTTCAAACGCGCGCGCCGCGCCGATCCCCACGACAGCGCCGTAGATGCCAACGGGATGCAGCCAATGGAAGTGGCTGCTGATAGCCAGCAGCGCGAGGATGCTTCCCTCCAGCGTCTGGCAGATGCTGATGATGGTTTTGCGGCTGAACCGGTCGGCGACGTGCCCCACCACGAGGGTGAGCAGGAGCATGGGCAGAAACTGCACCAGCCCCACCATGCCCAGGGCAAAGGTGCTATGGGTCAGCTCATAGATCTGCCAGCCCACAGCCACAGCCGATACCTGGAACGCCACGGTCGAGCAGATCCGGGCAAACCAGAACCGCACATACGACGGCTCCCGGAACACGGATGCGTTTACCGGCTCTGGATTGGCCATGGCTCACCTGCGGCGCGTGTCGGGGCGTGCCTTTGTGCGGAGTGCCAGCTGTCTCCGCGTTTGTGTTGAGGCATATCTACGTGGCTTTACGTTGGAAGGCGGTCTTCTTGCCGGTGAAGGAGTTCTTTGCCTTGAATCCGGCGGCGGAGGCTCCGGGCAGGGGCTTGGCGCCGCTCTTGGCGTGGGCGGCCTTCTCGCGCAGAGCCTGCAGCTTCTGCTGGGCAGGGCTGAGACCGGTCTTCCGGGCTGGAGCGGCTTTGGGGGTCAGATCACTCATGCAGAGATTTTCTCATGGCCAGCGCCGCCAGTGGCAGGCCGAGCCGTTGACCGGCGCACCGCTCGACTGCCGGCGCACGCAGCCTGTCGCCCTCCTGCGCCGGCCGCAGGAGCTGATCTCCGCACTGGCGCGACCGCGCGTCCAATTGCCGCTGTTGCAGGCGAAGGCAAAGGCGGAATCGGCGAGCGCGAGAAGAGCAAGCCGCCCTGGCAGGTTGCTTATCCGTTCAGCATGTCGGTGCGTACCGCCAGCTCCAGCGTGCAGGAGCCTTGGGCAGTCTCGATCACGCGGATGCCGAGCATCCCGTAGCCTGATCCTCCTGGAGCATGGCCTGGACAACACGATGGGCCAGACTATCGCTCTTGATCTACCTTCATGCTGAGGCGGCCACCGGCGAGGGCGCGCCGCCGCAGCAGCGGCGAGACACGATAACGATCTTCGCCGTACCACTGTGCCAGATGATCGAGCACCTTGACCACGTATGAAAGGCCGAGTTGATCGGCCCACGCCAGCGGACCCTTTGGATAGTTGACGCCTTTGCACATCGCGAGGTCGCAGTCAGCGGCGTTCGTAACACCTTGATAAACCGCATCGGCGGCTTCATTGGCGAGCATGGCTGCGGTGCGCAGCACGATCAAGCCAGGGGTGTCGTCTACCCGCGAGACCACGAGACCAGCCGATTGCAGCAAACCGATACCGGCCTCGATGGCCTTTAGGGAGCAGCCGTCGGCGACCGCGACCGCGAGGCGGGAACTTGTGCTCGGATCGAAACTGAGATCGAGCAGGATCGTGTTCGGAATCCCGGTCAACGCAGCCTGCGCCGTTGCTGTGCGGCCATCGCTCTGATACAGCACGCCAGCGCCACACTCGGCGACGCGGCCATCCGGATGTGCGGGTCGGCGCTCCACCGCGACGCCGGCTGCAGCCAGCCGGTCGATGATGCCGTTGTCGCCGAAGAGGCGAACGCTTGCGGGACACTGGGCCGGGGGATGGGCCGAAGGCGCGGGGTTGGGCCCGGATCTAGGTCCGGAGTCGTAGCGGAAGAAGCCTCGCCCGGTTTTACGGCCCAGGAAGCCGGCTTCGACGAGCTCCCGTTGGCGCGGAGAGGGAGCGAAGCGTGGATCTCCGTAGAAGGCGTGGAAGATCGAGCAGGTGACCGCATAGTTCACGTCATTGCCGATCAGGTCCATCAGCTCGAACGGTCCCATGCGGAAGCCGCCGGCCTCACGCAGGACGGCGTCAATGGTGGTGCAGTCCGCCGCTCCTTCGTTGAGCAGGCGCAGCGCTTCGGCATAGAACGGGCGGGCGACCCGGTTGACGATGAACCCTGGGGTCGAACGCGCGAAGACGGGGGTCTTGCGCCATGCGGAGGCGGTCGCATGCAAGGTTTCAGCGACGTGCGGCGCGGTGTTGATGCCGGAGACGATCTCGACCAGCGGCATCAGTGGCGCGGGATTGAAGAAATGCATTCCGGCTACGCGCTCGGGCTGACGGAGCCCAGCTGCAATTGAGGTGATCGAAAGCGAAGAGGTGTTGGACGCGAGGATGGTTGTTGGCGCTACACACTTTTCCAGCTCCTGGAAGACACTCTGTTTTGCGGCAAGGTCTTCGAAGATGGCTTCCACCACCAGGACACACGGAGCCAGGTCGCTCAGGGCGGCAGCGGGGCGAAGTTCCTCCTGTGCAAACGCCAATTGCTCGAGGGAGACCCGGTCCTTGACGGCGAGCCTGGCTAACATCGCTTGAATGCCTTGGATCGCGTTCTGCGCGGCGTTGGTGGCATTGTCAAACAGGAGTACTGGGTGGCCGGCGAGCGCGGCCACTTGCGCGATACCGGCGCCCATCGCTCCCGCACCCACAATGCCCACGAGGCTGCCGGGAGCAAGCGGCCGTGCACGGTCACCGGCCATGGAACACCGCGGCGCGCTTGCCCAGGAATGCGTCCACACCTTCGCTGTAGTCTTCGCTGTGGCCGAGCTCGCGCATGCTGTCGCACTCCAGCTTGAGTTGCTGCGCCAGGCTGTTGTGTGGGCTTGCGTACAGGGCCTGCTTGGTGCGCGCGAGACCGAGTGTGGGTGCCTGCGCCAGTTGATTCAAGAGCTTCTCGACCTCGGCGGAAAACGAGTCGTCGTCGAAGCACTTCCAGATCAAGCCCCAATTGGCCGCTTCCTCCGCGGAGAGCCTGTCACCCAGCAGGGTCAGTCCCATGGCGCGGGCGGTACCCACCAGACGCGGCAGGAAGTAGGTTCCTCCGGTGTCAGGAATCAAACCAAGCCGGGCGAACGATTGGATGAATGCGGCCGACCTGGTAGCCAGCACAAGATCGCAGCCCAGCGCCAGGTTCGCTCCCGCACCCGCGGCCACGCCATTGACCGCGCACATCACAGGCATGGGTAGGGCGCGCAGCGACAGAAGAAGCGGAGCGTAGTAGCGCTCGACCGCTTGGCCCAGGTCGACCGGGCCGCTGTCCACCGAAACGGCACCATCGGTCAAATCCTGACCGGCGCAAAAGCCGCGGCCGGCGCCGGTCAGCAGGAGCACACGCACCCCGGGCGCCGACCCCGCGCGTGCGATCGCATCACGGACTTCCTCGTGCATGGACGCCGTGAAGCTGTTGAGCTTAGCCGGACGGTTGAGCGTGAGCCGGGCGATGCCTCCTTCGATCGTGAAAAGGATGCTGGCGTAGCTCAAGCGAGCACCTCCACGCGTTCCGTCGCCGTCAGAGTTTCCGGGGCAGCAAGCTTGCGTACCATCGTGAGCACGTCGTAGTTTGCCACGATCCGGCTGTCCTGGTTGGTAATAACGGCATCCCACCGAACTTCGCCGTAGTTCTCCGTCTCACGAGGGCTCTTGGCCTTGCAGGTGAGGGTCACGTTCAGGCGGTCGCCTGGAAAGACCGGCGTTACGAAGCGGAGATTGTCGACACCGTAATTGGCGAGCACCGGGCCGGGCGCGGGATCGACGAAGAGGCCCGCCGCGATTGAGACGATGTAGTACCCGTGCGCCACACGTCCACCGAAGAAGGGGTTCGCTTTGGCGGCGACCTCGTCCATGTGTGCATAGAACAGATCGCCGGTGAAGTGGGCGAAGTGCTCGATGTCCTCAAGCGTAACCAGGCGCTCCTTCGACCGCACACAGTCACCGATCTCGAGCTCTTCGAGATGTTTGCGGAAAGGATGAATGTCCGCGCGCTGATCCGCACCTTTGATCCAGCGCTGGGTGACGCGGGTGAGGGTCTCGGGCGAGCCCTGGAGAGCGGTGCGTTGCAGGTAATGCATCACCCCGCGAATGCCCCCCATCTCTTCTCCGCCGCCGGCGCGTCCCGGCCCGCCATGCACCAATCCGGGCAGCGGCGAGCCATGACCGGTCGACTCACGCGCGCAGTCCCGATTCACGATAAGCAGGCGTCCGTGATACGCCGCCACACCCAGCACAAGCTCGCGAGCGAAATCGTTATCGTACGTGAAGAGAGAACCGACCAGGCTCCCCTCTCCCAGCTTCACAAGCTCGATCGCATCTTCGACCGAGTCATAGGGCATGACCGTGGCTACAGGACCGAATGCCTCGATCCTGTGCACCGCGGGACAACTTCGGGGCTCCGGAGAATGCAGCAGCATGGGGCCAAGGAAGGCGCCCTCGACAATGTCGGCGCCCAGCACGTCGAAGCTTTCCGGATCGCCGAAGACGAGCTCGGCGCCGCCGTCGCGAAGTTCCTGCACACGCTCGCGAACCTCGTCACGCTGGCCAAGGCTGGCCAGCGATCCCATCGTCACACCTTCCGTGGACGGGTTGCCGACAACGATCCGAGCCAGTCGCTGGCTTATCGCTTCGATGACTGCGGGTACGACCTGGCGTGGCGCAAGTGCGCGGCGAATCGCCGTGCACTTCTGGCCGGCCTTGGCGGTCATCTCGCGGACCACCTCCCGGACAAAGAGATCGAATTCGGGTTCGCCCGGTTGAGCATCGGGCCCCAGCAGCGAGAAGTTGAGGGAGTCGGCCTCCATGGTAAAGCGAACCGAGTTACGCTGAATGGCCGGCATCTGGCGAAGTTTGCGGCCGGTGGAAGCCGAGCCCGTAAACGTCACCGCATCCTGAGACTCAAGATGGTCCAACAGGTCGCCCGTGCTTCCGCAAATCAGTTGCAATGATCCCTCGGGAAAGAGTCCGGAAGCGATGATGTCGCGGAACATTACTTCCGTCAGAAAAGCTGTCTGGCTGGCCGGTTTGACAATGGCGGGTACTCCAGCGAGCAGGGTTACCGAGATCTTCTCGAGCATGCCCCAGCAGGGGAAGTTGTAGGCGTTGATGTGCACGGCGACGCCTTGCAGCGGCGTACAGATGTGCTGCCCGACGAAGGTGCCATTCTTGCTCAGCGCCTCAGGCGCGCCATCGACCAGGAAGGTCTGGTTCGGCAGCTCGCGGCGGCCTTTGCTGGAGAAGGCGAACAATGTGCCGATCCCGCCTTCGATGTCGATCCATCCATCGCTGCGGGTGGCGCCCGTGGCCTCGGATAGGGTGTAGTAGCTTTCCTTCCGTTCCAGCAGGTACTGCGCCAGAGCTTTCAACCTAAAGGCGCGCTCGTGGAAGGTCAGCTTGCGCAGGGCGCGGCCACCCACCTGACGGCCATGCTCGAGCATCGCCTTGAAGTTCACGCCCTGGCTGGACACCGTACAGACAGGAGCCCCCGTAACCGCGTTGAGGATAGTGTCGCCGCCCTCCCCTTTAATCCATTGTCCGCCAGCGTAGCTTTCAAGCTTGATAGACGCATGGCTTTCAAGCTTCATGGACGCATGGCTTTCGAGCTTCATATCTGTTCTCCCTGACCGATCGCAACAATGGGCTTTCCGTCTCTCCGCTCGTACGGCATGGCGCGTCAGGTCTCCTGATCGAAGTCCAGCGTAATGGACGGCGAAAGCGGATAGCTCTGGCAGGTGAGAATGAAGCCGCGGGCGATCTCATAGTCTTCGAGCGCAAAGTGAACGTCCATCTCCACCTCACCCTGGGTCATTTTGCAGCGGCACGTGGAGCAAACGCCGCCTTTACAGGAATAGGGCAGCTCCAGCCCCTGTTCGAGAGCCGCATCGAGCAGCGTAGAGGTGTTGCGCGCGAGCGAGAATCCGCGCGCGAGCCCATCCTGTATCACGCTCACTGTGGTGCGCTGTTCGTCCACCCTGGCCTG
>CAXUIM010000026.1:0-22846 GCA_964250885.1 uncultured Acidobacteriaceae bacterium
CCAGCAATGCCCATGTGCAGAACGATCCCGCGGCCATGAAGATGTGGAATCGCGAGTATGAAAAGGGCTGGGCTCCGCACCTCTAACTCCTCTTCGAACCGGATCCCCGCCAAACCCGGTCACCGCCATATGATTTCAACTTCAAGCGAGTCGATAGCTATGCAAGAGTTAAGTACCCGCCGCGGCATCCTGCGCTCCGGCGCGTTAGCCGCCGCAGCCTATGCTCTTCCGCTGACCCGCGTCGCCGGCGCTCAGCCCACCACCGCGAAAGTTGGTCCCTCGCCCGTACGGCTGGGACTGGCAAGCTACACATTCCGTAACTTCACTCGCGCGCAACTGATCGGGTTTATGAAGCAGCTGAATGTCACGGACCTGAATGCCAAGGACGTCAAGGATCATCTTCCAATGGATCCGGCACTCGAGGCGGCCGCACTCGCGGATTACACCGCCGCAGGCATCAAGCTGCATGCGGTGGGCGCGGTGTATTTCCCAAAGGACGAGGATGACGACATTCGCAGCAAGTTCGACTATGCCAAACGTGCTGGCGTATCGGTGATTGTGGCCGGCGATCCATCTCCCGCGACCTTGCCGCGGATCGAAAAGTTCGTAAAAGAGTATGACATTCGTTTCGCGATCCATAATCACGGGCCGGAAGACAAGATCTGGCACTCTCCTCTGGATGTCCTGGCCGCGGTCAAGAACATGGATCCCAGGATGGGTTGTTGCATCGACATTGGGCACTGCGTCCGCGCGGGAACCGATGTGGTCGCAGCGATCCATGCGGTCGGTCCGCGGCTCTTCAACATGCACGCCAAGGACCTGACAGACTTCAACTCCAAGGAAAGCCAGGTTGCGGTCGGCGACGGGATCATGCCGATGCGCGCGATCTTCGAGGCCCTGATCGCCACCAAATACCAGGGCTTCGTCGATCTCGAGTATGAGGTCCACGCCGACGATCCGATGCCCGGGGTCACCAGCAGCTTCGCGTTTATGCGCGGTGTGCTGGCCGGCATGGGCTATCCCAATCACGCATAACACTTGCTGCTGATGCAGGAGCGAAGGGAACGACTATGATGCCCTATACCAACCGGCGGGATCTCTGTCTAGCCCTTGCGGCGCTTGCCGCCACGGGCTGTTCTGGTGCGGAAGCGCAATCCCCCAACAGCGAAACCAACCTCGCCGAGCCGAGGCTCGTGCACTCCGAGCTCTTTCCCTACGACAAGCTCCCGGTGCATCCTTCAGCGAATGGTGGCGAGTCCCGCCCCGTGATTCACGGCACGCTGGCCACCGGGGAATTTGTCGAGGTTCACGAAACCACGCTGCCCGCCGGCCAGATGCCCCACCCGCCCCACCGCCACACTCATTCAGAGTTTCTCCTTATCCGCGATGGCAAGCTGGAGGTAATGAGCGAGGGGCAGCACGGGGTTATCGAAGCCGGGGGCGTGATCTTCACGGCATCCGGTGTGCTGCACAGTTTGAAAAACATAGGCGAGACTTCCGCCCATTACTTCGTAGTTGCCGTCGGTGTGCAAAAGGCGCTTCCCTGACGTAACTACTTTCCTTCAAAGGCGCGCCTGGCCTTTGAAGCCTGTCCTTGAAAGCGCAATCTTTCCATGGCAATTAGAAGCACCGTTCCCAATTTTCCAAGGGTGCTATGGCCGAATGAACCAAGCAGTATCTTGACTTACTTGTAACAAACCAGTTAGCGTCCAGAAGTTCGTGAGTAGTCCTGTTTCCACGTTGTCACGTTGCATGAGGTCGATCTAATGCGTCGCGTTACTTTGAGTCTTCTGTTGCTCGTCCTGTTTTCTGGCTATGCTTCTCGTTCACTTCATGCACAAGCCGTAAGCGGTACTATCCTGGGCACAGTGACTGACCCCACGGGTGCGATCGTTCCCAACGCTCAGGTCACGATCGTGCTTACCGGACAAAGTACCGTCCACACATCCGTCACCAACGAGAGCGGCAACTTCACCGAACCGGATCTTCCTCCGGGCTCCTACACCGTTAGCATTGCGGCGCCCGGATTCAAGAAGGAGACCCGGGAGAACATCTCCGTTGTCACCAACACTACAACTCGTGTCGATGTCGGCCTGGTCACCGGCGACACTTCGGAGTCGATAACCGTTACAGCGGCGCCTCCGCAGCTGCAAACAGACCGCGCCGACATCTCAACGAACCTTGGGCAGCGGCAGATTGCGAACCTGCCACTCAGCACCGGGAACAACTTTCAGTCGCTGCTCAACACAGTTCCGGGCGCGGCGCCCGTTGTCTTCAACAACTCGCAGTTTTTCAACGCGAATAACGATCTCTCAGTGAACTCGAACGGCCAGTCCTCCTACGTCAACCTGTACCAGATTGAGGGCATTGATGACGATCAGCGTACCGGCATTCACATTATCCTCGTCCCGCCAGCGGCAGCCATCGCCAACGTAGACATCACCACCAACAACTTCGAGGCCGAGTTCGGACGAGCAGTCGGCGCCGTGGTTAACGTGACACTCAAGTCCGGCACCAACAGTTTTCATGGGTCAGTGTTCCAGAATATGGAGAACAATGGCGTGAACGCTCGTAATTACTTCGCCACGGGACCCAATGGCCGGCTGGTTTACAACTACACCGGTGGTTCGATCGGAGGTCCGATCCTCAAGAACAAGCTGTTCTTTTTCGGGGATTTTCTTCGCGTCTCGGACCACGAGTCCTCAACCGTGGTCGAGAACATCCCATTCTATAACACGGTTAATGGCAGCTTGAATCTAAGTGGTTATGCCGGTCAGGTCTACGATCCGAATACCGGAGTGACTTCTAGTTGCGCCGGCGGAACCGGGACCACATGCGGCACGGGCCGTACGCCCTTTGCGGGCAATGTGATCCCCTTGACGAACCCGGGGATCAGTCCCATCGCGCTCACTGTCTTTCAGGATCTCGACGCGCTGGCAAGAAACCCCAAGACCAATCTCGCCTCGGCCGCCTACATCGCCGGCCAGACCACAAACAACTTCTCGCAGAACACCCCGTTCAGTAAAGACTCCATCAGCTACGACATCAAGTCCGACTACAGCATCTCTCCAAAGGACCACCTTAGTGGCCGTTTTAGCCATCAGACGACGAATACCTACCAGGCTCCGCTGTTCGGATCCTTTCTTGGTGGTCCCGCGGGGGGAGGCTTCGAGGCGACTGGAGTCGCGGCGGCCTACAGCACCGGTTTCAACTACGATCACGTATTTTCGCCGACGCTCTTTACCGAAGCGCGCGTGGGTGTGGCTCACCTGCGCAACTCGGCGCAGCAGACAGATTACGGAAAAGACGATGCCGCAACCCTGGGCATTCCCGGCAATGGACCCAACGGAACCGACAACACGCTCACCAGCAGCGGACAAGTAGCCTTCCAGGTGAACAACTTCGTGGGCAACGGTGAAGGTTCAGGAAATCCGCTGATCGGGTATTCACCCTCGCTGCCGTGGCTGCGCGCCGAGTCCAATATAGATTTTGCAAACAACTGGACGAAGATTCTGGGCAATAACGCGATCAAAGCAGGCGTTGATTATCGCCGCGTTCGCGATGATCTGTTACAAGGCAATAACAACGCGGCTGCCGGAACGTTCTACTTCGGCGAGAACCAAACTTCCGCGCCCGGTGCGGCGTCCTTCAACGGCGCGGTTACGGGGCAGGCTAACGATTTCGCGAGCGTCCTCTTCGATGTTCCCTATCAGGTCGGTCAGGATACGAACAGCACGTTTCCCGGCTTCCGCCAGAACTGGCTCTTTTTCTTCGTCTCCGACAAGTGGCAGGCTAGCTCCAAGCTGACCCTGGACATCGGTCTACGCTATGAACTCTACCCGCCGGCAACGCCGCGCAAGCCCGGCGGCTTTGTCAACTACAATCCCGCCAACGATCAACTGGTGGTAGCCGGGCTCGACGGGAACGCTTCCAACCTCGGCATGAAAACGGACTACAAAAACATCGCGCCGCGTCTGGGAGCATCCTACCGAGTGAACGAGAACACCGTTGTGCGCGCTGGGTTCGGGGTCAGCTATGTGCCTTTTGTAGATAACAGCTACGCCTACAACTACCCCATCAAGACAAGCACGTACTACACCAACACTCCCACTTATGGAGCCGCACTGAATCCTGCCGGCGGCGTCGTCAATTTCGTGACCGGCGTGCCGGTGACACCGACGGTTGCCTTTGCCTCCAACGGGACGCTCGCGGAGAGCGCGGCCAACGGCACCATCGGACTCGCCAATCTTTATATTCCGCTCAATTTCCGAAATGCTTACGTATCTTCATGGAACGCGGTCGTAGAGCAGGCCCTGGGGAATGCTACTTCCTTACAGATCGCCTATGTCGCCAACCACGGCACCCGGATCGACGTCGCGCAGAACATCAACGAACCTACCGTCTATGGTCAAAGCGCGGCCTACGACCCCTTTAACGTCGCCTTCGGTAAGACCGCGGCGGTAACCGAATATTTCCTCGGCTTTTCCACGAACTATCAGTCTTTGCAAGTTCAACTCAGACGTACTCTCTCGAAAGGTATCGCCTTTTCTTCTGCGTTCACCTGGGGCAAGGCGCAGAACTACCAGACTGGCGCGCAGGACGGAGGTCTGCTCTTTTGGAGCGGAGATCTACGGCGCAACTACAACCTCGCTGATTTCGACCGCAGGCTCAACTTTGAGCAGACCGTTACGTACGAGTTGCCGGCCGGACCAGGTCACCGTTACTTCAGCTCTGGCATAGCCTCCTATGTGCTGGGAGGATGGAAGACCTCGGCTATCCTTTCAGCCTTGTCCGGCTTGCCGTTCACGGTCTCGACAAGCAGCGCCACGGGAGGAACCACCCAGACTGCCGACCTGGTGGGTCCCTACCAGGTGACTCACCGCGTCACGAGAGCAGGCAATGTGGCCTGGTTCAATCCTGCGGCCTTCGCCGCGCCTCCGGCCTGCGTTCCGTACTCGGCCACCAATCCGGCGCCGTGTGCCGTCGGCGATACTCAACGTAACCAGTTCCGTGGCCCTGGTTACTTCTCCGACAATCTGTCTCTCTTCAAGGATTTTCACATCTTCCGGGAGGCCAATCTTGAGGCTCGGGCGGATGCCTTCAACCTCACCAACACGCCCGCATTCGGTCAACCAACGAGCACCCTGGGCACAAGCCTGGGCAAAATAACCTCGACCCTGGGCAGCGGCGTGGGCAATGTCAATGGGGTTGGCGGTCCCCGTGTCCTGCAGGCGTCCGTGAAGATAACGTTTTAGGAGCTTGTTGAAAATTGGCTTTTATGGCTTTGCCAGCTTCGCGAAACCCGCTTTGATTGCGGGTTTCGTACTTGCCTCGCGGACATCCGAGGTGCTTTTTCAACAAGCTCCTACAGCGGTCTGAGGTTCGTCGGGGTCATAAAATCAGGACAACAGAAAGAGAGGTTTGGACATGAAGGATTCCGGGCGCCATTTATCCAGGCGACAGTTTGTTGGGGGCGCCGCGGGCGCCGCCGCGGCGTTATTCTTGCCCGGGCGTTGCCTGGCCGCTGGCTCATCCTTCAAGATCGGCGTGATCTCAGACGAGATCTCGGACGACTTTGACCATGCCTGCTTTGTCGCCGCAAAACAATGGGGCCTGCACTGGGTGGAGCTGCGCACGATCTGGGGTAAGAACCTGCAAACCGTCTCGGACGCTCAGATCGCCGAGGCGCAGAAGATTCTTGCCAGGTACGGCCTGCAGGTCACCGATATCGCCAGTCCGCTCTACAAGGTGAACTGGCCGGGTGCGCCGCACTCGCAGTACGGCTCGAAGGAAGATATGCATGGCGCGGACCAGACCACTTTCAACCAGCAGGATGAAATCCTGGATCGCTCCATTGCCCTCGCCAAGCAGTTCAGGACGAATAAGGTGCGCTGCTTCGACTTCTGGCGCCTCGACGATGTAAAGCCATACCGTGCCGCCATAAACGAAACGCTGCAGCGGGCCGCCGAGAAAGCCCGCAGGCAGGATGTCCTGCTGCTGCTTGAGAACGAATTCGAATGCAACACCGCCACCGGGCGCGAGGCGGCGGCGACTCTGGCCGGTATCCCCTCCCGCAATCTGGCTCTGAACTGGGATCCCGGCAATGCAGTCATGCGCGGTGAACTTGACGCGTACCCCGCTGGCTGGAATGCTCTGCCCAAGGACCGTATTCACCACTGCCACGTCAAGAACGCGGTCAAGGATGCGTCAGGGAAGATTGTCTGGTCTCCCGTGGACATCGGTTACATCGATTGGACGGCGCAGTTCCGCGCCCTCAAAGGCATTGGCTACAGCGACGCCGTCAGCCTCGAAACCCATTGGAGAGGGGCAGGCAGCCCAGAGGCTTCCTCGCAGATCAGTTGGCGCGGCATGAAGAAATGTCTGCAACAAGCCGGCGCGATGTAAGCCGGGGAAATGTGTCCGGCTCTACCCGGTCGGTGCTTCCCGATCCACGAAGCGCCGCAACGACAGGAGTTCGACCTATGTCCTTCGTGATCGACAACCTTCCGGAAGCGATCCGGTCTACCAAGAAGCAACTACGCAACGCGCTTCCCAACTACCGCCAGGTCTTTGTGGAAGTCGAGACCGAGATGCGCCGCCGAGTGGATGAGATTGTGCAAGCCAGGGAAGCCGGCAAGGACGTCATCCCGGTTGTCCGGTACGGCGACATCGAAGCTGGCGCGGTGGCGGCGGATCCGATTGCGAGGATCCGGAGTCGCGGAGCCTGTGTGGTTCGTGGAACCTTCTCCCAGCAGCAGGCCGAGGCATGGGACCAGGAGATCGCAACCTACGTCGAAGCGAACCACCTGGAGGACAGGCTGGCCAACGCCGCGGAAGACAAGTACTTCGGCACGCTGGCCTCCGCCAAGCCGCAGATCTACGGCATCTATTGGTCGCGGCCCCAGGTGCAGGCACGACAGTCAGAGCAGCTCACCAAGGTGCGTATGTTTCTCAATGGGCTCTGGCAGGCGGAGAGCGAGGGACGACGGCACTTCGATCCCAGCCAGACGCCGGCATATGCCGATCGCATCCGGCGGCGCCCACCCGGGTCTGCTTCTCTGGGTCTTTCGCCGCACGTCGACGGTGGCTCGGTCGAGCGTTGGCTCGACCCCAACTTCCGAAAGAGGGTAAGTATCTTTTGCCATTACAGCGCAATCCAGGAGGACGGCTACAAGTCTCTGCACGAGGGCGAAGCGGCCGAGTTCGACATGGAGCAGGGGGACAAAGGACCGCAGGCAGCAGACGTGAAGCGGGTTTAAGTAGCCCGATCTACGTCCGGCTGTTGTGCAGGCAGCGCAGAACCTCCTTCGGCCGCAGTTATGGCAGGAGAGCTTACAACCTAGGCAACGAAATACGCGAGAGGTAAGCCCGTAGACTCATCAGTTCATCGAGTGGGTGGAAGGCGCTACCTCTGTAACACTTCTTGGAGAACGATTCTTGGAGAGCTCGTGTTTTCTGAAAAGTAAGAGCGTGCGACGAAACCGTTTTGGCTGTGATTGTGCGATTAAATTGGGGAGTGCGCTTATACCAGGTCTCGTTGGCCCAAGGGCAGCGGCGGATGTGATGCACCGCGAATCATTATGGTGAAATAGGATGCGTAGCCCTGCTCCGATAAAGACCTCTGCGACCGCCGCTCCCGGACTAACCGCCCAAGCTGCGTGCGGTGCCAGATAAGAGCTCGCGTTTGGCGCACTACACGCCGTTTGCGAAGGGCTTTGCATCGTGTTCGTGCCCGGCACCTGTCCGAGGGCCGTCCTGGCTACCAAAGAAAGACTCGCAACAGCGACGCAAAGCGCAGCTACTTGAGTCTGGTTTCCCCGTTCCAATGACGCGCTGATCAAGCCTTTGCGGCGTAGCTGCATACATCCCTCGCGCGGTGTTTGCCCCTCGGGCGCGCCTTGGCCTAGCTTCCCTGTTGCATCTGAAATCCCTTATTAGCAAAGCATCATCACTTCTGGTCCAAACTGACTTCGGCAAGGTGAGGATCGAGAGGTGCTTGAGCGTAATACTTTGCCAATGCCTCTCGCTCACTCGCGGTCAGAAGTTGTGCGATGGTGCGCATGGGCATGTTCATGTCGTTTCGGCGCGTAGCCTGCGCGAAGGCACTCAATTGATCATCAAGGTAACCGGCGTTCTGGCCCGTAAGGCCTGGTACACCCAGCCTGTATGTGCCGGGTCCATGACAGGTAGAGCAGCCGGGAATCCCTCGCTTCGGATCGCCCGCATACACCAAGCGTATGGTGGGATCTTTGGCTCGGTAGCTCCTGACAGATGGGCCAGAGTCATCGGTATCGGTCGTGTGCCGGATGCCTGGCAGAGTTGAGAAGTAGGCTGCGAGATCGGCGGATTGCTGCAGCGTGAGGCTTTGGGCTATCGCGGACATGGGACCGGAGAGACGTCTCCCCGTTCTAAAATCGGCGAGTTCCTTGTAGAGCACCATGCGATCAACACCCGCCAATGTTGGAATCCAGACCTCGCCGGCAATACCGCGGTCGCCGTGGCAGACAGAACAGCTGATGGCCATGTGCTCCCCCTTGCGGGCATTCCCGTTGAGCGCGGCATGGATCGTGGGCTCATCCCATACGATGTCGGTGGGCAGATCGAAGTCGGATGCCGGGATAGCGGGAGCGGCGTTATGCATCGCGTGACCGAGCGCATGCTGTACAGCTGCGTGCATGGAGAACGTTCCGCGTGCTTTCTGAGAACCCGGCAACAGCAGGAATCCTACGCCAAACGCGACGACGACGATGAGACAAATTGAAGCCATCACGAGCTGCTTCCAGCCATTGCTGAAGCCGGTCTTTCTCGTCTCTTCTGTCATCTGGAAAGCTCCCGCGTCAAGGAATAGCCGGGAGCATCTTGGTGATGCATGAAGAAGAAGCTCGCAACCGGGTAGGCATAGGAGATCAGCAGCAGAGAGAAGAGCATGGCGTTCCAGAAGCCAAGGTTGTTCAGCAAGGGAGCGACATGGCGAGGAGGATTGACTGCCAGTGCATAGCGATCGACCGGCATCTCAGTGGCGGTCTCACCGGTGCTGGAACGCACGAGAATGTAGAGGAAACAGCACACCGAGGAGAAGAGAACGAAGCCACCCAAAACGGACATTTCGACCAGTGGCGCCGTCTTAGCAACAGCAGGGTCCGAGTAGTCAAAGATGGCATAACGGCGCGGCTGACCCATCAAGCCCGTTATGTGCCAAGGAACAGTCAGGATGAGGATGCCCCAGAACCAAAGCCATAGTTGGCGGCACGCCCAGACCTTCGAGCAGAGCGGCTTGCCGGTCAGGCGTGGCCAAAGCTCATAGGCGATCGCGAAATAGGTGATCACGACGGCTCCGCCAAAGATCAGGTGGAAGTGAGCGGTGACCCAAGACGTATTGTGGATCATGGCGTTCATCGCGAAGCTCATGTTGATGATTCCGCCGAAACCTCCAGGGCCAAGCAGGCCGAGGGAGAGACCAACGGCCAGAACCATCGGCTCTCCCCAAGGAACGCGTTTGATCCAGGCCAGCCTTCCAGTGCCACCTCGTAGGCGGCCTGCGATCTCCAGCGAGGCCGTGATGGTAAAGATCGTCAACAAGGTGGGCAGCACGACCATAAAGGTCAGCATCGATTGCACGAACTTGATGCCGGAGCCGTGCTCGGGATCCATCATCAGGTGGTGGAGGCCGACCGGCATCGAAAAGACCAGGAAGAGAATGAACGCGACTCTGCCCATGGTGTCACTATAGAGACGGCCTCCTGCTGCCTGAGGCATCATCGTGTAATACGCGATGTAAGCCGGGATGAGCCAGAAGTACACGATGGAATGCAGCGTAAGCGAGAACAGGGTCCGTGCCAGCCCGGCATCGATGGTGTGCCGCCAGCCGAAAGCGACAGGCAGGATCTGAAAGAGCACTTCGCTAGTCACACCCAGTCCCGTCCAGCCCCAGAGCAGCGCGCACACTGTGATGGCGAAGAGCGAAAGGGGAACCGGCGCGTTCGGATGCTCGCGCTTCCAGACACGCATATTGAGGATCATGAGGGCGACCCAGACATAAGACCCGGCGAGTACGAAGACGATGCCAAGGTAATACCAAGGACTTCCAATCAGCGTGGGGTAGAAGGTGTAGAGGACCGAGGCGTGTCCCAGGCCTACGGGAATGATCGCTAGGACGAACCCGAAGAGCAGCAGGAAGTAGCCGAACCAGGCCGTGCGCTTGCCGGTCATTTTTCCCGCTAGGGCTGCATCGGCGATGGCGTAGCCGAAGCCCATCGCAAAGAGCGTGGGAAAGACATACGCCATGATGGATCCGTGTGCCGTGACCGACGCGTAATACGTGTTGGGGCGATCGAACGGAGCAGGGAATGGGCTGCGCATCAGCATTTGCCAGACGCCGAGCAGGATGGCTGCGAAGAAGACCGCGAATGCGGTCCAGAGGTGTGTAAGTGCCAGTGTTTTACCGCGTTCCACAGGATTTCCTTTCGTCTGACGACATTCTGTCGAACGTATCTCTGGGAACCACGATCACGCGAGCGGACATCCCGTGATGGCCGAACCCGCAGTACTCATCGCATGGCATCTCCAGGTCGCCGCTGTGACGGAACGCGGTGCGGACCGTGGTCACAAAGCCTGGAACGACCATGGCATTCGTGTTCGTTTCGCCGACGAAGAACCCGTGGGTCACATCCGCGCTCGTGAGCCGGAACTGGATCGCAGTGGCCGCCGGCACGGTGACGCAGTGGGGAACGAAAAGGTACTGCTGGGCGATGATACGGACCGTTACCCCGCCGTCCGGTTGCGGAGTAACGCCGAGATTGTTCTCCGTGAACTCGCCAGACCTGTGCAGCGAGGTCGCGTTGATGGTCTCGACATCACTGAGCGGATGCAGCATCTGCGTGACCCCTGTGAAGACGATCACGGCCAGCATGAGCGTGAGCATCGCGCCCATCAGGAAAAACCAGCGACGCTCGGTGAGCGTGGCCGTACTCTCAGAGACCACCTCCGACAGGTCATTACTCTCTTCAGGCTCAGCCGACATAACCCCTCCTCAGAAACAGGCAAAAGTAGAACAGCAGCCATCCCACGAGCAGCAGTGTTACGCCCACGCCAGCGATGATCGCCGCACCATTAGCGCCGTGAGAGAGTGCGATTCGTGCATCCGCTCTCTCTTTTTCGCGGTTGTCCTTATCTGGACTGGCCTGGGGTCCGGGTAGAAGCGGTTCTTTGGACTGTTCCATAGGTCGACTCCGGTGCGGGTGTAGGAAAGGGGAGCTGATCGAAGTAGGCGGCCACGGCTGCGGCATCCTCCTTCGACAGATTGTGTCCGATGGTCGTCATCTGCGGGTTGACTCGATACCCCCGGCGGTACGCTTCCAACTGAACCTGGATGTAATGCTGGTACTGTCCCGCGAGGTAAGGCACGGTAGGCGGTTCTCCCTTCCCCTGGGGGCCGTGGCAGCTGATGCAGGCTTGAACCCGCGGGCTCAGCTGTCCGACAAAGGCCAGCACCTCCCCGCGTCTCAGCACGCTGGCATCGTGAGTGCGCTGCACCGGGAGATCCGGTCGGCGCGTCTCATAGTAGATCGAGACGGCGTCCATCTCCTGCGGGCTCATGTGCCTTGCTATGTTGCTCATGATGGCGTTGTCACGAGCACCGGAGGCATAGGCCTGCAACTGCCTGTTCAGATACATGGCCGATTGTCCGGCAATCATGGGAAACGCGCCGCTACCATCGGCAGCCCCGTCGAAGCCATGGCAACGGGCACACGCTACAGCCCCATTCGTGCTGCCGTTTGCTGCGACGCGTGCTCCCAAGCGCAGGCGGTCGGCTGCCGAGTCACTCGTCTGTGCATGCGAATGCATGTACACGAACGCCAGCAGAAGGGGCGCGGCGAAACCGAAGCAGGGAAGGCGACTTCGCATGGTGATCATGCCAGCGGTCCAGGGTGCTTAAGATAGTGGTTCTTGATAGCGTCCGCAGTCCAATAGATCAGGGCTCCCAACGTGCCCGTTGGGTTGTAGCTGGAATTTTGCGGGTAGTTGGAGGCTCCGACAACGAAGACGTTGGGCACATCCCAGCTTTGGCAGTAACGATTTAGAACGCTGGTGCGCCTGTCCGGGCCCATCACGGTGCCACCGGTGTTGTGGGTTGTTTGATACACGGTGGTAGTGAAGGGCTTGCGGCTTGCGATTCCTACGACGGTCTTGGCGCCCATCGCCCGACCGATCTCGGCGCTCTTATCCGTGATGAAGCGGCTCATGCGCAGATCGTTGTCGGTAAAGTCGAAGGTGATGCGAAGCATGGGCATTCCCCAGGCGTCGCGGTAGTTCGGGTCGAGGTCGGCATAGTTCTGCCGTGCGGAAGCAGAAGTTGCGGGTTGAATCAGCACGGCGGTGTGGTTGTAGTGCTTGCGCACGGCTTCCTTCCACTTGGCGCCCCAAGCTGGCGTGCCGGGCGGCGTGGGATGGAACTCGATCGGCCGGGCTCCGCTGCTGCCGGCAACGATAAAGGAGCCGCCAATGAAGCCGAGCTTGCTGTGGTCGAAGTTATCGACGTTGAAGTCATCGATGACGGTTCCGCTGGCGCCCGCCCCCATGAAGGAGTTGAGGTGCACGTCTTCGTCGAAGAAGAGCGGTACCGCACTCACCGTCTGATACGCGTAGTTGCGACCGACTACGCCCGCTTCAGTTTGTGGGTCGTAGGGCTTGCCGATGCCAGAGAGCAAAAGAAGGCGAATGTTGTTTAGCGCGAACGCAGTCACCAGTACCATCGCTGCGGGCTGCTCAAATTCATGACCGTTCTCGTCCATGTAGGTCACACCCGTGGCCTTGGTACGATCGCTGTCCAGGTTGACTCGCAGGACCTGGGCTCCCGTGCGAAGTTCAAAGTTGGAGTACTTCTGAAGGACAGGAAGGATCACGGTCTGCGGGCTGCCCTTCGCGAACTGTTCACAGCCAAACCGTTCGCAGAAGCCGCAGTACACGCATGGGCTCAGGCTGAGGCCCTCCGGATTTGTATAGGGCGCGGAGGAGTTTGCCGAAGGCTGAATAAATGGGTGATACCCGAAATCCGCGGCGGCCTTGCGAAAGAGAGCGCCTGAGAACTGCTCCTTCATGGGAGGACTGGGATACTCGCGTGCACGCGGTGATTCCAGCGGGTTGCCTCCTGGCTGGATCTTGCCTCTGAGGTTCCCGGCTTTGCCGCTTGCGCCCAGCAGATGCTCAAAGCGATCGTAATGAGGCTCCAACTCCTCATAACGCACGCCCCAGTCCTGAATTCGCAGGTCGGGATCGATGAAGCCCTTACCGTAACGGCTCTCCAGATGCGACTTGTAAACGAACTCAGCCGCGTTGTAGCGCCAGAGCTGCCCGTTCCAGTGCGCACCGCTCCCACCCAGCCCGGTGCCGGGTAGCCATGCCTCCCAATTGCGGATGGGCAGCGCCACCTGGTCCCCGGTGTTGCGGAAGGTCATGGCCTCGCGGTGCACGTCCTGCATGAGGGCCTTGCGGACGGAGTACTTAAGCTCATCATGAATCTGCGGCGCCTGGAAATCCGGCACGGTCAGGCGCGGAGAGCCACGTTCTAATCCCACGACACGCAGGCCTGCTGCGGCGAGTTCCTTGCCCAGAACGGCACCAGCAAAACCTACGCCTACGATCACCACATCGACTTCTTTGAGCCTCTGAGGCATGGGTCAACCCTTTCCGGCCGCGCGGGCCATGGTGTGCATGTGCATGCCATCGGCGATGCCCAAAGGCATCCGTTCGAACTTCACGTTGTGTTGGTCTACCAAGTCGTAGAAGTCGGTGTAAGCGCCCGGAAAGCCAATCATCTGCCAGGCAATCTTGTCCCTGTTGCCGCCATAGATGGGATCCGCAAAGAAGCCCTCGACGGTGTGCTTCCAAAGCAGGCCGAAGAAGACGGAACAGGGAACGCCGTTGAGATCGATATGCTCCGTTTGCAGGAGTGTTAAGTATGCATCCTGGTCATGGGGTGACAGGTCGGGGAACGCCTTGCCCTGAGCTGCCCAGTGGTGCGTGATCGCTCGCATGGATCTGCGGAAAACCTCCGCCGGCGTGTACTCGAGTTGGTATCCTTGCGAGGGTGTTCCCTTCTGAAAGGGACCCGTTCGACAGCTCAGATTACCGCCGCCCCATTCACCGGCCATCTGAAGGTCGATGTAGTCAACAACGTTCAGCTGTGAGGCGCTCGGCCATTCGTCAGCCGGGATTAGCCGGTCGACGGCTGCGCGAAGAAACAGCTTCTCCTCCGGACTGAAGAAGCCGCTCCTTTCATTCGATAAACCCGGTTGCGTCTCGGCCCCGGACGCAAGCGTTGTCACTGTCGAAATCGCCAGGAGCCCCGTCTTAAGGAATGCCCGTCTGGAATGCGGTATCGGCTTGTCGCTCACTTGCACCTCTTGCGCAACATCCAATCGTCCCTTGCGCTTGACCACGAATTTAATCGTGACCAGAAGTCAGAAGACAGGTGATTGAGGTGAGCTAACTGTGAGCAAGGACTGTGAACAGCTGTCCAAACGGTTGGAGTACACGTCGGCAGTCCTCACGGTGAGCTAGCCCCACCGCCACTGCACATTGGCACCCTTAGCGCGTGTGATCAACGTGGAGCTACCGCCTCACTGTAGTGGCGATGCGGATTCTCTATGCAGCAGCTTCAGAGAGGAAATACGAATGACCACTGAGAGAAAGCTTACTGTTTGGGACGCAACCTACAATCTATTGAGGTCGCTGGGGCTGACCACCATGTTCGGGAATCCTGGTTCTACGGAAGAACCATTTCTGAAGAACTTCCCTCACGATTTTGAATATATTCTTGGGCTTCAAGAGGCAACAGCAGTCGCGATGGCGGACGGATTTGCCCAGGCTACTGGACATCCCGCTCTTCTCAACCTGCACACGTCCGCAGGCACTGGAAACGGCATGGGCAACATCATGACCGCTTTTCAGAATAAGACGCCTCTCATCATTACGGTAGGACAGCAGACCAGAGAGATGGCGATCTGTGATCCTTTGTTGACAAACCGGGATGAGACCATCCTTCCGAAGCCCTACGTAAAGTGGGCCTATGAGCCGAAGCGAGCTGAAGACGTTCCACGTGCGATCATGCGCGCTTACGCGTTGGCGTTGCAGCCCCCAGCAGGACCGGTTTATGTTTCGATCCCTCTGGACGATTGGGACAAGCCTGCCCGGGGTCCTGCCGATGTGAGAACCGTCAGCTCTCGCGTGGGGCCCGACCCGGAACGGCTGAAAGACTTCGCAGCCAGAATCTCGGCCGCGAAAACGCCGGTACTTGTATACGGAGCCGAGGTTGAGAAGTCAGGCGGCTGGCACGCAGGTGTCGCGCTTGCGGAGAAGCTCCGTGCTCCCGTCTGGCGCGCACCCGCTGCCGAACGGGCCTGTTTTCCGGAAACTCATCCGCTCTTCCAAGGCGAGTTGGTCAGCGCCATGCTCCCGCTCAGCCACGAGTTAGCGGGGCACGATTTAATCGTGGTCATCGGCGCTCCAGTTTTTCGCTATTACCCGTTCGTCCTCGGGCCGATGGTCCCGGAAGGTGCAAAGGTTCTACAGATCACGGAGGATCCGACGGATGCGGGAAGCGCGCTGGTTGGGGACAGCCTCCTCTCCGATGCGAAACTAGCCATCGATGGGTTGCTCGAATTCGTTGAGGACGGGACAGCTCGGACCGCGCCTCCTCCGAGACAAGTGCCGAAGAATCTGCCTGAAACCCCCGGTTCTCCACTCACGGCCATTGAAGTGTACGCAGCGTTAAGCGAACTCCGTCCAGAGGGTGCGATTGTCGTACAGGAGTCCCCCTCCAACTACAACGAGTTCCTGCGCTGGTGGCCGTCTGTCGAGCCGGCAGCATACTACACATACGCAAGTGGGGGGCTGGGGCACAACGCCCCTTCATCTGTTGGAATAGCGTTGGCTCAGAAGAAGCTTGATACAAAGAGACCGGTAATTGCACTGATCGGTGATGGCGCCCTCCAGTACTCAATTCAGTGCCTTTCTGCAGCAGCGCAGCACAAGCTGAAAGTGATCTTCATCATTCCTTGTAATGGCGAATATGCCATTCTCAAGGAATTCGCAGAGCTGGAAGAGACACCAAACGTGCCGGCTCTAGACCTGCCCTTCCTGGACATCAACTCCCTCGCGAAGGGCTACGGTTGCTCGACAATTAACGCTGTCACGAAGGAAGAAATACAGACGGCCTTCAAACAGGCTTTGGTGACTGAAGGACCGACTGTCATCACAATTCCAATCAAGCGGGAACACAAGTCGCTTGTACCACCACCCACCAAGTCATAGCGCAGTAACCCCCACCGCCAAACGGTGGGGGTTACTGCGTTGCGTTCGGAGATTCGCCGAGTCATTCGCAATGGTGGGATCTCCTACATCGTAACGTCCGCTTACACCGAAGCCGTTCTTCGATTATGGAGCGCGGCGCACCGAAGAGACCAACCAAGTAGGCGGCAGTTGAGATGGCAAATGCAGGCAATCAAACCATAGTTCTCATTCATGGCCTATGGATGACAGCTCTTAGTTGGGAGCACTGGGTGGAGTTTTATGAGCGCCAAGGATATGACGTAATCGCTCGCAGCTGGCCTGGGATGGAGAGAAGCATAGAAGAGCTACGTCGAGATCCTTCCGACATTGCCACACTCGGTATCACCGAAATTGTGGATCACTATCAATCAATCATTGCAGGCCTCGCTGAACCGCCAATCATCATGGGTCACTCTTTCGGAGGACTTGTCGCCCAGATACTATTGGACCGTGGCTGCGGTGCGGCGGGCGTTGCCATTGCATCGGCTCCAGTCGAAGGTGTCCTCTTTTTACCGTTCTCGACGGTTAGGATTACGTTCCCGGCGCTAAGTAATCCTGCGAATAATCATAGAGCGGTACCACTGACCCCCGAGCAATTTCATTATACCTTCACGAACACTCTGAACGAAGATGAATCGCTCGAAGTCTATAACCATTATGCGGTTCCGGGCCCGGACCATGTTTTGTTCCAAGCCGCCTTTGCCAACTTTAACCCCGATGCGGCAACCACTGTTGACTTCAGCAATGACAGGCGTGCACCTTTACTCTTGATCTCCGGGGGACTTGATCACGTTTCGCCGCCATCGGTAGTTAAGACAACGCGCCGCCTATACCAGAAAACTAGTGCCATTACCGCCTACAAGGAGTTTCCGCAGCGTACTCATTACACGCTCGGCCAGGACGGATGGGAAGATGTAGCCGCTTACGCAATCCGCTGGGCCGAGAACCCTACCGCTTCGATTCTTCCGGAGTAGACGGTTAACTGAAGAGCGTCGTGACGAACTCCAGGCGGAAGGCCTCAGCCTATTGCCCCGACAACGCGAACCGTAACGAATCCGAGGCCAGAGTGGAAGTGCTTAGGTCAAACTCATCCGCTCCGGAAACACCTTGAACTTCGGAGGCTCTTGGCGCTGACTTCTCTTAGCGACGACGCCGATGTGGCTCTCGGCCGCCTTCTCTAAAAGGAAGGGCTGTTCATGCAGAACACGATATCTTCTTGGGATACAAAGCTGGTTGGCGCGGCATCAACCATGCTCTCTCACTCCGAAGGCTCTTGCGAAGGGCGCTCCCTGCCTCGCCAGGCTCTGGTGCAAATAGGCGTGCCCCCGTCCTGTACAGTGGTGTTTCGAGCTTCGAACCGACGGGTTGCTCCCGAAACGCACGAAGTTGCGCTTCTCGAAGTATCTGAACAACCTTATCGAATCGGACCATCGTGGAATCAAATTCCGGATCCGGCCGATGCTTGGCTTCAAGAGCTTCCAATCGGCTACCGTCACCATCGCTGGCATCGAACTCCTCCGGCGCACTCCACAAGGATCAGTTCGCCCTGAAGCGGCTGCGCCTCAAAGACCAGGCCGCGCCCACGCTCTGGAATGCGGTGCTCGCTGCGTAATCAGCGCCCCCCATCTCGGGAATCTTCGTGGGCGCCCTGCTGTTTGCACCAGAGCCCGTTCGCGTTGCTAAGCGGTTTTCGTGGGCATTGCGGAGGCGCGTGCTCCTTCTCCTCATACCGGGGTTGAGCTGCATCTTTCCAGCAGCCTGGTTTGGAGACCGACTGCCTAGTCATCGCTGGGAGGTGGCCGTGACCTTCGTCGGCAGTACCCTGATGATCGCGGCGCACCAGCTGAACCATACCTTCTGCGGAGCATGCGCCTGCTCGAATGAAATGCCGTGTACCCAACCCGTACAGTAGGTTCTTTGCTAGTGAAGAGCGAATCTGGAGGAACGGATTGCGCCCGTCTCGCTGACCATCTGCACCATTACTTGCGCAATGTTGGAGCAAAGCGAAAACGTCGCTGCCGTTGCAAAGCGAATATGTCATTGTAGAGCCGTCATCGTGTTGCGGTGGGAATGTGCGAAATCGCTGTTTTTGGCGATTTCCATCATTTCCACCGCGGCGGGCTCGTGCGTTTTCGAGTTGAAGGCGGGCCCGTAAATGCGCCGTGGACGCTTCTTATATCCGTCCTTTTCGCTGTTTGTCATGACCTTTGTTGTGCGCTTGAGATCCTGCTGAGCCTTCACGAGGGTGAGCGCATGACCGAGGCGTTTGTTCTCGACGATGGCTGCGTGGCTCACACGCTGGTCCTTGCCGAAAACACGATAGGGAAGAGCGTGTCCGTTCCAGCGAACTTCGAGTGGTCGATCGGCGAAGTCATAGAGTTCGACATACTTGCCGGCGAGTCCTTTGGAGAGCTCGGTTTGTTCGAGGATGATCTGCTTACGATCGTAGTGGAAGGTGAGCTGAGCACCGATGTAACGCTGTTCGCGGTGGCATAGGATGTCGCTGAGCTTCTTCGCCGGCACAGGCAGCGGGCGAAGGGAGTTCTCGCTCTTCGCGGCTCGTACAGAGAAGCGTTCGTTATAGCGCGCAACGAACGCTGGCAGGAAAACGTTACCGGCATCCATGTCGCTGATGCCTGCCATGCGCAACTCCTTCACCAGCCGGTCTTGCAGCGTCCGGTTAGCTCGTTCCACGCGACCCTTTGCCTGGCTGGAGTTGGCGCAAATGATCTCGATGTTGAGCTCAGCCAACGCACGGCCGAACTGCGTCATGCCTTGACCGCCCTTGGTGCTCTGGTTCACGGACCGGAAGACGGAGTGCTTGTCTGAGTAGAACGCAACGGGGCAGCCATGAGCATCGAGGTAGCCGCGCAGGGCGGCGAAGTACGATTCTGTGCTCTCGCTCGGCACGAAGCGCAGCTGCATCAGCTTGCTTGTGGCGTCATCGATGAACACCAGCAGCGTACAGGGCTCGTCGCGGCCTTCGAACCAGCGGTGCTCACTGCCGTCGATCTGAACGAGTTCGCCGTAGCTCTCCCGGCGCAAGCGAGGCTGATGGAAGGTCCGGCGCTGCTTGCGCGATAGCCACAGGCCATCGGCGACCATCCACTTGCGGGCGGTCTCCCGGCCCACCTTGATGCCGTGCCGTTCCTCGAGCGCCTCGGTGGCCAGCGTCGGTCCGAAATCGCGATAGTTCCTGCGCACCAGTTCCAGCGCATCCTCACGAACCCCGGACTCCAGGTGGTTGTTCGAGGTTCGGCCGCGAGCTTGATGGATCAGCGCACCTCCGCCCCCATCGCGGTACCGCACCAGCAACCGGTTCACCTGCCGTCCGCTGATCGCCAAGACAGCTGCAGCCGAGGCCACCGTTCGGCGACCCGCCAACACTTCCGTCAATACTTCAATGCGCTGCAGGTCCTTCGTACTCATCGCTACCAAGCCCATCCTTGTAGGACATTTCAACTTGGCAGATGGGATGAGAAGGCGAGCTGCCTCTGATACAACCTCGCCAGGAGGTAACACATGCCCCGAGCCGTCGCTTTGCCAAGTGGTAACCAACTACAGCCTCTTTTTGAGAGGCTGCCCAGCACAGTCACGATCGGTATAGATTTGGGTGATCGATATAGTCATTGCTGTATCCTCGACGCTTCTGGCGACGTGATCGCCGAGGGCCGTGTGCGGACGACACCGCATGACTTTGCTGATCATTTCAAGAGCCTTGCACCGGCTTTGATCGCGATTGAAGTGGGATCCCACTCGCGTTGGATCAGCCGGAAGTTGCTGGAATGGGGTCACCAGGTCGTTGTTGCCAACCCTCGGAATCTTCCGATGATCACAGCCAACATCCGCAAGTCCGACAGAGTAGATGCGCACATGCTTGCTCGTCTGGTGCGGGTCGATCAGCGATTGCTATCTCCTGTCACCCATACACCCAAGGAGGACTACCCAGCGGTGGCTCAGCTCCGAGCCCGCGATCTGCTTGTTAAGTCGAGAACGAGGTTGATCAATGCCGTGCGCGGTATCTCGAAGGCGGCGGGATTACGTATTCCGTCCAGCAGTAGCGGGGCATTCGTCGCCAAGGCTATCGAGTGCCTCTCAGAGGAGCTCCGACCCAGTTTGGATCCTTTGATCGAGACCATCGCGCACCTGAGCAAGCAGATCAAGGCACTCGACCTCGTAATCGAGAACCTTGGTCGCGAGAAGTACCCTGTAACCGCCCAGCTTCGTCAGGTAGCGGGCGTCGGCCCGGTGACGTCATTGGAATACATCCTGACCATCGGTAATCCGAAGCGATTTGCGAGATCGCGCGATGTGGGGGCTTATCTGGGGCTTACGCCGAGGCGCGGGCAGTCTGGAGAAACGGATCCGCAGCTTAGGATCAGCAAGGCCGGCAACAAACGATTGCGCTTCCTGCTCGTTCAGTGTGCACAGTTCGTCCTGGGTAGATTCGGCCCAGAGAGCGATCTGAAAAACTGGGGACTGACACTGGCTTTACGCGGCGGAGCAAATGCGAAGAAGCGGGCCATCACCGCTGTCGCTCGGAAGTTGGCAGCGCTGTTACACCATCTGTGGACCACCGGTGACGTATACCAGCCCTTGTTCAAGGCGACCATTGCTGCCTGAACTCACACCTGCGACAGGAAATCCCAACCCAAGCTAGCTGTTTGATTGAACCTACTGACCGTGTCTCCGGTGACTGCGTCCACCTCTCAGGCTTGAATGCCGATGGCAGATTGCAGCGCCGAACTGATCTGAGGACCCCAATGTGCACCTGGCTTCTAAGGAGCCACCCAGAGTGCGGATGGAAGCGCGGTCAGTCAGGACAAGACACAGCAGCTAACAAGACGTCAGCTGGCACCGCAAGTCCGCCGCCCCTCCCCTGAGGAACGCCGTTACTACGCTCGAAACAGGCGAAATGCGCTGATTCAGGTTGACCCGGTAGCGCCTTCTCATGGAAGAGAGGTGACATTTCTAAGGTTCTGGCGCCAGAACGACTTCTAACGAGCGCCTAAATGCAATGTTGGTGCAAAGCTAAAGCGTCGCTGGTTCTGCAAAGCGGTTCTGTCATCATAATGCGTCGTAGTGGTCGTGCGGTGTGTAATGTGGGAATCGCTGTTCTGTAGCGATTCCCAAGGCTTGTGGGAAGAGTGGGACAGCTTCACCGTTCCACTCTTCCCATCAGGCCGTCATTTCCACCGCGGGTGCCGTGCCGGTCTTCGCTTTGTAGTCCGGCCCGTAGAGCTGGCGAGGGTTCTTCTCATAACCGTCTTTCTCGCTGTTGGTTTTGACCTTTGGTTTGTTCTTAAGATCCTGTTGTGCCTTGATGATCGTAAGAGCATGGCTGAGTCGCTTGTTCTCGACGACCGCAGTGTGGCTGACACGCTGATCCTTGCTGAAGACGCGATAGGGAAGCGTGTGGTCCTTTGATCGGACCTCGAGCCTGCCATCCGGGAACTCATAAAGATCGACGTACTTACCTCCCAGACCTTCAGAGAGCTCGCTTCGCTCGAGGATGATCTGTTTTCTGTCATAGGACATGGTGAGTTGATCGCTCACGTAACGCTGTTCACGATGGCACAGGATGTCGTTCAATCGATCCGTCTTGACGTTGAGAGGCCGGTGCAGGTTCTCGGGCTTGGCGGCATGCAATGCGAAGCGTTCGTTGAAGCGCGTGAGGAACCCGGGCAGGAACATGTTGCCAGTGTCCATGTTGCAGACGTTCTCAAGCCGCAACTCTTTTACCAAGCGATCCTGCAGCGTGCGGTTGGCCCGCTCGACCCGGCCTTTGGCTTGGCTGGAGTTCGCACAGATGATCTCGATCTTCAGCTCGGCCAACGCACGGCCGAACTGTGTCATGCCGGAGCCACCTTGCGCGTCCGGCTTGTTCACCCGGAAGACGGAGTGCTTGTCCGAGTAAAAGGCCACGGGACATCCATGGGTGGCAAGATAGCCTTGCAACGCTTCAAAGTAAGAGCCAGTGCTCTCACTGGGAACGAAGCGCAGCTGCATCAAGCTGCTCGTGGCGTCGTCGATGAAGACCAGCAACGTGCAGGGCTCACCGCGACCCTCGAACCAGCGATGTTCGCTGCCGTCGATCTGCACCAGCTCACCCCGGCACTCACGTCGCAGCCTTGGCTGGTGGAAGCTCCTGCGCTGCTTGCGTGAGAGCCACACGCCAGCCTCGACCATCCACTTGCGCAAGGTCTCGCGTGAGACCTCGATGCCGTGGCGCTCCAGAAGAACCTCCGCCGCGAGTGTCGGCCCGAAGTCACGGTAGTTCTGACGGATGAGTTCCAGAACCAACTCACGAAACACCCGAGCTCAATTTGTTGCTTGCCGGCCGACCGCGGCTCTTGTGGATCAAGGCTCCGCCGCCGCCATCACGGTACCTGGCCGCCAGCCGCTGAGCCTGCCTCAAGCTCACGCCCAGTACGCCTGCCGCCGACTCCGTCGTGCGCCGGCCAGCCAGTACCTCGGTCAAGACCTCAACCCGTCGTAACTCCTGCTTGCTCATCCT
>CAXUIM010000027.1:0-18200 GCA_964250885.1 uncultured Acidobacteriaceae bacterium
TCACATCCTCGCGGACACTCGTCCACGGATTTCGGTACACCTCACGGCTGCTGATCGTTCGGATGGTGCGCTCATCGAGGTCGTTCGCCACTGGATCCTCCATCATGATCCTAGAGTCGATGTATTGCCGCTGTACAGGGGCGCGGAGAACGCATAGCGATTTCGAGCTGGCGGAATGCCATTTTGAACCTGTCGGGTTCCCCGCGGCATAGGTCTCCCTATCCCATGGCCTGCGCCGATTTGTTGGCCAGGATTACGAGGCTCATGGCCGGCAGCAGGATCGCACCATCCTTCTCCGGGGTCTCCTTGGAACAGAGCCGTACGACCTCGTTCTTCTTCAACTTAAAACCTTCCGCGCCTTTGCCCAGGTTCAGCAGCACGCGCACAGATCCGCGTTCCATGGTCAACCACCGTTTCTCAGGGTCGCAATCGATCTTCAGATGCCCAACGTCGCCGTCGTTGAGCGCAACCGTGGTCCGCCTCAGCTGGATCAACTGCTTGACCCAATCGAACATCTCGGCATGCTTGCCTTCGTGCACTTCACTCCAGTTTAGCTTCGAGACCTCGAAGGTCTTGGGGTCTTCCGGGTCGGGGATATCCTTTTCGTTGAATCCGAAGGCGGCGAACTCACGCTTGCGGCCCTCGGAGACCTTCCTCGCCATCTCCTCATCCTCGTGATCGGCGAAATACCGGAACGGGGTTGACGCGGCAAACTCCTCCCCCATGAACAGCATGGGGATAAAGGGAGAGCACAGGACCAGGCCGATGGCCAGCTTGGCTGCGTCCATTCCTACGATGTGCTCCACCCGTTCTCCCGCGGCGCGGTTGCCGGCCTGATCGTGGTTCTCATCGAAGCTAATGAAGTGCTGTGCCGCCAGCCCTCGCACAGGCCGGCCATGTGAATGCTTGCGGTAGCTGGAGTACTGGCCGTCATAGACAAACACTTCTTTCAAAACTTTGACCAGGTCCTCGAGGGCGCCGAAGTCGCCGTAGTAGCCGACACCGGGTTCGTTGTGTAACAGGGTGAAGAGCGCATGGTGGAAGTCATCGCTCCACTGCGCATCCATACCGTATCCACCCGCCTCACGCGGTCGAACGATCTTGGGATCGTTGAGATCGCTCTCCGCAATCAGCACAAGCTTGCGACCCAGCGTTGTGCCCAGGCGCTCCACCTCGGCCGAGAGCTGCTCCATGAACGGCACAGCCGAAATATCGATGAACGCATGCACCGCGTCCAGCCGCAGGCCATCGACGTGGAAGTCACGCAACCACATGGCAGCGTTGTCGCAGAAGAAGCGCCGCACCTCGTCGCTTCCCTTCTCATTGAAGTTCACCGCCGAACCCCAGGGAGTGTGAAACCTCTCCGTGAGGTACGGCCCGTACTTAGTCGTATAGTTACCCACCGGACCGAAGTGGTTGTAGACCACATCCAGGACTACAGCCAGGCCCTTCTCGTGGCAGGCATTGACGAACCGCTTGAATCCGTCCGGACCGCCATAGGCCTCCGAAGCGGCGAAGAGCGCGACTCCGTCATAGCCCCAGCCGCGGTCACCTGCGAACTCCGCGATCGGCATAACCTCAACATGGGTGATCCCGAGCTCAACCAGATGATCCAGATGTCCAATCGCGCCATCGAACGTCCCCTCCTGACTGAACGTGCCGATGTGCAACTCATAGATAATGGCGCCGAACAGCGGCCGCGGCTGGAAATGATGATCATGCCATTGGAAGCGGCTGTGATCATAGAGCCGCGATGATCCGTGCACTCCCTTGGGCTGCCACATGCTGCGTGGGTCCGGGTATACCGCGGGATCATCATCAATGATGAAGCAGTAGTCGGTTCCACATTCGGCTTGCTCCACGTTGAGCTTCCACCAACCGAACTCATCCGGTCCATTCATGGGACAGACCTGATCCTCATACTTCAGCTGCATCTTGTCGACCAGCGGCGCCCAAACTGAAAACTCATGCATAGCAAACCCCTTCCTCAGAGCGTCTTTTGCTTCGGGTGCGTGCCGGAAGAGATCCCCGGGTGCCGTTTGATCTTGAAACGGCGAAGGGATCCGAGGCTTGTAAACACCCCAAGCAAGACGCTCCAGTTACGCTCCCACCTGCACCAGCAGGCTCACAGGGAACTCAGCCAATAAATCGTTCAACTCGCAATTTCCGGCCGATATCTTGCGTCCGGTCAGGCAGTCGGTCCAAAGTCCCGCCGGCACGTTGATGGATGTCTGGTCCCATCGGGCGGCATGAGACCAGCGCGCGGCCACCGCCAGTACCTTGGTTCCACGCAGATACGATATGACGCGATCGCTCTGTGAACCTCGCGCATAGATTGGTTCGTAATTCGCTTTGGCCCCGAACCACTCCGGATGCTGGTTGCGCAGATGGAGCGCATGCTGAATCAGCCAGAGCTTGGGAAAGCCGTCCTCGCTGTTCTGCATCACCTGCGCCACGGTCATGGACCTCATCTGTTCCAGCAGCCGGCTTCGCAGCTCGTAGTCCACCGGGCGCCGGTTGTCGGGATCCACCAGCGAGAGATCCCAAAGTTCTCCTCCCTGATATAGGTCTGGGACACCGGGAGCGGTATATTTCAGCAGTGTCTGGGTAAGCGAGTTGTGCCGCCCGGCGCGCAGGATGTCATCCACGAAGCTCCGCAGGTCGGCGACAAACTCTGTGTCGGCGAGAATCGAGTCGATGAAGCGGTTGAGTGCGCTCTCATAGTCCGCGTTATTGGACACCCAACTCGTGCGCACCTTGGCTTCGCGCATCGCCTTTTGCATGTAGTCCCGCAAGCGGGAGGCTTCGATGGGCCACGCCCCCACCAGCGTCTGGTACAGAAACCATTCTGTACCTGTATCCACCAGATCCGAACTGTCGCCACGGTGCCTGCTGTTGTTGCGGCTCCACCGCTGCACCGCTTCGGCAAATTGGTCCGGTACTTCGGTCAGCACCAGCAGGCGCGCCCGCACGTCGTCACTGCGCTTGGTGTCATGCGTGCTCAGGGACGTCATGGTCTCCGGAAACGTCCGCTGCATGTGGCCGTTGTATTCGTGGAATCGCCGAAGATCGTAACCACCGCAGGCGGGATTCCCACCCACTTCATTCATCGCGACCAGCCGATTCCAGCAGTAGAACGCTGTATCCTCGACACCCTTGGCCATTACCGGGCTCGTAAATTGCTGGAATCGATCTACGAACTCGGTCTCGATTTTGCCTGTAATCTGCAGCGTCAGCACGTCATGCATGAAGTCGAACAAACCGCTATCCAGATCCTGGCGGTTGTTTTTGGCGCACTCGATTGCAAGACCAATGATGCGTCGGTCCTCCTCCGTAATCTCGTTGCGTTCGGGCACGACGTAGGTCCGATACACGGAGAAGCAGGACACAATTTCACGCAGCGCGCGGCGAATCTCAGCGCGGGTAAAATCGCGTTGATTGCGGTTGCACTCGCATATGTCCACAAACAGCGTGGTCAGGCGGTTCACATCGCTGCCCAGCGCCTCCTGCGTCACGGCAAGCTTCTTGCCATGAGCCAGCACGGGGAAGACGCTGTCGTCTTCCGTAAAGGCTGCATAGTGTTCACCCAGCCGTATCAGTCCTTGCGGCTGGATCAGCACGCTCATGGCCACGTTGAGGAAGTCGTACCCGCTGGTTCCCTGGATGGGCCAGCCTTCGCGCAGCCACTCGCCTGGCTCCAGGATCTTCTCGCCGACAATCCAGGCCTCCGGCGCGCGTTCCCGCAACCGCTCGAAGTACTGGAACGGATCGCGCAGACCATCCGGATGGTCCACGCGCACACCGTCCAGAACGCCCTGCTTCAGCCACTTCACGATGAGGGCATGGGTCTCGTCGAAGACAAACTCGCGCTCCACCCGCAGCCCGATCAATGTGTTCACATCGAAGAAGCGGCGGTAGCCCAGTTGCTGGTCAGCCGTCTTCCAGTAGGCCAGTCGATAGTACTGTTGGGAGAGCAATTCATCCAGCGTGTCGACGCTCGCATTCACGTCCCGAACCGCATGATCGATCGCATCGCAGACGCTCGTCTCCTCCCGGCACAGGCGGTCCAGAAGACCATGCAGAACGTTCTTATCGCGGTGCCGGGCCAGAATGGTGCGCCGGTCCCAGAAGTCCGGTAGAGGAAGCCGCGCGAAGCTCGCGCTCACGAAGTTGAGCGTATCGCTGCGGGCATAGTCTCCGGCCTTATTCAGGATGAGCGAGAGGCTGGTTGGCGATAGCGGGAAAATCTGTCCTGCGGCTTGCACCACAAATGTGCTGCCATGCCGCACCACAACCACTCCGCCCGCCTCGAGTACACGCCCGTACTGATCGGCCAGAACGGGCACCAGCACCTTGTCCCGCAGCCGTTCCTCTGAAGAATTCCAGTCGATATCAAAGAAGCTGGCGTAGCGGCTGTTGGTTCCATTCTCCAGCACATCCCACCAGTACCGATTCTGCTCCCCCAGGCTCATGTGGTTGGGCACGATATCCAGAACCTGGCCCAGACCCACCTCGCCCAGATGCTTGCAGAAGCGTTCGTGGGCCTCGGCTCCGCCCAGTTCCTCGTTCACCTTGCGATGATCGACGACATCATAGCCATGCATGCTCCCCGGCGCGGCCTGCAGGTAGGGAGAGCTATAGACATGCGTGACACCGAGCGCCTTCAGATACTCGGCAACCGCCGACGCATCGTCGAAGGTAAAGCCCTTGTGAAGCTGCAAGCGGTACGTCGACCCGGGGACCGATCCCATGGCTTTAATTGCTCCCAGTCTCTTCTTAGAGCACTTCCTGTTGCTGTGAAGTTCAATGCCGCTTTGATGGGCGAAACGGCCACAAACTCCGAGGCTGCACAGCTGCAGGAGAGATGATCGAGCGCGCTCATTGAAACAGGTCCGCCCTCCCCGGCTTTATGGGCCGGGACATACACCGTCGGGCACAACCTATGTTCAGATAGAGTCCCGCCGGGCAAATCAGGTTGCATAACCGGAGCCGAGGCAGCTCAGGAGGGGTCATACGGCTGTGGTTTCCATTGCCCGGACAGCGTGAAAGCCGCATGCGCCAGCGCAATGTGCGAGAGCGCCTGCGGGAAATTTCCCAGCATGCGCCTGGCCTTCGCGTCGTACTCCTCGCTAAGCAGGCCGACGTCATTACGCAGAGTGAGCAGACCATGAAACATTTTCGTGGCCTCCTCCTGCCGCCCGATAATCGCAAGGCAGGTAACCAACCAGAAGCTGCAAGCCAGGAACGCGCCTTCGCCCCCCTTCAAGCCATCCTTGGAGCGCGCCGTGTTGTATCGCTGCACCAGGCCATCCTTCGTCAGGTGCTTCTGAATGGCTTCTACGGTGCCAACGATGCGGGGGTCGTCAGCGGGAAGGAACCCGACCAGCGCTATGCGCAGACAGGATGCATCCAGTGTCTTCGACCCGTAGCTTTGGGTGAACGAGTTGAGCTTCTTGTCAAAGCCTTTGGCGCAGATCTCCTTGTGCAGTCGATCGCGGTTCTTACGCCAGTGCTTCACATCGCCTTTTCCATCAAACCGCTCATGGTGCTTCACCGCACGATCCAGCGCGACCCAGGCCATGACCTTGCTGTACACAAAGTGTTGCCGTCCACTGCGGACCTCCCAGATGCCGTCGTCGGGGAGCTGCCAGATGTGGCACAGGTGATCGACAAGCTCTGCCTCCACGTCGAGCGAAGGCGTGCGCAGATCATCGTCCCCGTGCGGCGTGCGGTCTAACGCGACCGCCACCTCCCCGAAGACATCAAGCTGGAACTGATCCGAAGCCGCATTGCCGATGCGCACCGGACGCGAGTTCTCATAGCCGCGCAGCCAGTCCAGCTCCCACTCGAACAGCTTCCGCTCGCCGCTGATCCCATACAACGTTTGCACCTGGTCGGGTGCTCCGGCGATGGCGCGCAGCAACCAGAGCCGCCATTCGATGGCCTCCTCTGTATAGCCCGCGCTCATCAGAATGAGCAGCGTGAAGGCCGTATCCCGGAGCCAGCAATAGCGGTAATCCCAATTGCGTTCGCCGCCGATCTCCTCCGGAAGCGACATTGTTACCGCCGCCACGATGCCGCCCGTCGGCCGGTACGTCAAGGCCTTCAATGTCATCAGGCTGCGCTGCACCGCTTCCAGATACTCACCTTTATAGGTGGAGCGGTCCGTCCACTGGCACCAGAAATCCTGTGTATCGCGCAGTGCATCCTCTGGCGGCACCGGCTCCGGAACCTCCTCGGTCGAACCGGCGTAGGTGAGCGCAAAGCAATGCTGGTCGCCCTCGCGCAGAATGAAGTTGCTGGCCGTCGTGAGCTCTTCTCCATGCACCTCAAGAGGCCGGCCGCGCATACACTGGCTACGCAGAACAGCCATATTGGGCCCGGCAACAGCACGCCACTCCCGATCCTTCTGGGTGACCCAGGGAATGGTCAGGCCATAGTCGAAGCGCAACACCAGCTCCATGCGCATCTTCACCTTGCCGCGCACCCCAAGCACGATTCGCAGCACGTCGGAGTGCTTTCCGCGCGGAGGCATAAAGTCGGTCAGGCACACCTCGCCCTGGCGGGTGACGAAGCTCGTCTCTACGATCATCGTGCCGGGCCGATAACGGCGGCGAACCGACAGGATCTTTTCCGCGGGCCGGATGCTCCAGTACCCGTTCTCCGCTGTACCCAGCAGCGCGGCAAAGCACGCCCCGGAGGAGAACGTGGGCCAGCATAACCAATCGATGGACCCGTCACGGCTGACCAGCGCCGCCGTCTCGCAGTCGCCGATGACCGCGTAGTCCTCGATGCGCGCCGCGTGCAGCGGTCCCAACTTGTCTTTTTTTTTCCTTCTGAACCACTCGGGCAATCGTTTCCTCCCAACCCGTTCGGCTAAGACCGAAGACACAAACCCATGAATGTCATCCGCAACGTCTCCAAGAGCAGCGTCTCCAAGAGCAGCGTCTCCAAGAGCAGCGTCTCCAAGAGCAGCACGGATCGCTCCCTGCCATGCGCCGGGACACGGGCACGGTGCGCTCTCCAGGGAAACAGGCTGCTTTGTAAAACGCGCGGACGGCTTTTGTACTCTTATCGTTGGATGCATTTCGCCGTAAGAGCACCGCCGCCCGCCCGGAATTCTCGCGCGTGCATCGGAGGCTGTGAGAAGGAGTTCCAAGCAAATGAAACCGATAGAGGGCCGTGCCCGAGTCATTATTGAGGAGATCCAGCCGACGGTCGACTGTGGACGCTATCCGGCGAAACGGGTTCTGGGCGATATCGTTGAGGTGACTGCAGCCATCTTCGGCGATGGTCATGACCACATCGCCGCGCGTCTGCTCTACCGCCACAATTCGCAGCGGAAATGGCAAACGGCCGTATGCACCCCGCGGACCAACGACCTCTGGTCGGCAAGGTTCCCGGTCGACAAAATGGGCTTGTGGAACTTCACCATGGAAGCCTGGGTCGACCACTTCGACACCTGGGCGCACGACCTCGGCAAGCGCCTGGCGGCGCAGCCGGCAAACCAAGCGGCGCAGCCGGCAAACCAGGCGGCGCAGCCGGCAAACCAAGCGGCGCAGCCCGGAAACCAGGCGGCGCAGCCGGGAAACCACCCTGATATCGGCTCTCAGGTCGACGCTCAGCCCACACAGCAGACAACCGAGCCCCAGGACATCCCGCTTGCCCTGAGAATTGGTGCCGGTCACCTCGATGCCGCCGCCAATCGGGCCAAGGGGGGAGACGCCCGGAAACTCTCGGTCGCCGCACAGCAGATGCGTTCGCTGGCCGATGCCAGGCTGCCGGTCTATGAATCGCCGCTCACAGAAGAGCTGCTGGCTCTCGTGGCGAAGTACCCGGATTTCAGCTTCGCAGTCAAGTACCCGACCGAAATGACGCTGCAGGTGGACCGGGAGCGTGCCCGGTTTTCAAGCTGGTATGAACTCTTCCCACGCTCCGCATCGCCGATCCCCGGAAAGCACGGTACCCTGCGCGACGTCCAGGACCGCCTGCCTGAGATTGCCGCCATGGGCTTCGATGTGCTCTATCTCCCGCCCATCCATCCCATCGGTGTCGCCTTCCGCAAGGGGAAGAACAACGCGGTGTCAGCGCAGCCAGGCGAGGTCGGCAGTCCCTGGGCCATCGGCGCCGCCGAAGGAGGCCACACCGAGATCCTTTCCGAACTCGGGAACATGGATGACTTCACCAGCCTTCTGAACGCCGCGCGCGATCATGACATCGACATCGCCCTGGACATTGCCTTCCAGTGCAGCCCGGACCATCCCTGGGTCACGACGCACCCGGAGTGGTTCGTGCAGCGGCCCGATGGCACCATCCAATACGCGGAAAACCCACCCAAGAAGTACCAGGACATCTATCCCCTGAACTTCGAATCCAGCAACTGGCGCGGCCTTTGGGATGCCCTCTACAACGTGTTCGAGTTCTGGATCGATCACGGGGTGCGGGTCTTCCGCGTCGACAACCCGCACACCAAGGCGCTGCCCTTTTGGGAGTGGTGTATCGGACAGATCCAGAAATCGGCGCCCGAGACAATCTTGCTCGCCGAAGCCTTCACCCGTCCGCACGTGATGTACTCCCTGGCCAAAGGCGGCTTCACCCAGGGCTATACCTACTTCACCTGGCGGAACACGAAGGCCGACCTACAGGCTTACTTCGAGGAACTCAGCAAGCCCCCGGTCTCCGACTTCTTCCGCCCGAACGTCTGGCCGAACACGCCGGACATTCTGCACGAGCAGCTACAGGAGCCGGATCTGGCGCCGCGCCGGGCCATGTTCCAGCAGCGCCTTATTCTGGCGGCAACCCTGTCTGCAAACTACGGGATCTACGGGCCGGCGTATGAACTGCTCGAGGGCCGCCCCGCGAAACCGTCGCCCGGCAAGACCGGCAGCGAAGAGTATCTGGATAGTGAGAAGTACCAGATCCGCACCTGGGACCGCAGCAGCCCGGACTCGCTGGCGCCGCTGCTCACCCAACTCAACCGCATCCGGCGCGAGAACCCGGCGTTGCAGCGCAACCTGAACCTGCACTTCCATCCCTGCGAGAATGCGAACATCCTCTGTTACTCGAAGACGAGCGAAGATGGCGGCAACGTCGTTCTGGTCGCGGTGAATCTGGATTCGCGCCGGGAGCAGACCGCATGGTTGAATCTGGCCCTCGATCGTCTCGGAATCCCCTCGGATGCCGCGTTCACGGTGGAAGACCTGCTGACCGGGACACGCTACGCCTGGAAAGGACAGTGGAACTACGTCGCCCTTCGCCCGGAGATCACCGCACATATCTTCCGGATCGTGCCGTAGTTCTACATTGAGCTTATCGGCTGGGCCAGACTCCCAAAATGGGACAAAAATGTCCCAAGCAGCCGCCCAGAGTTGGCTGCGAACCGCTCCTCACGTTTTAGGATCACGCTAGTTCTCTTGGTGTGACAGGAGCCCCATGGCAGCCAGCAGAGAAGTCAGCTTTTGGCCACAGATCGATAACCCGAAAAAGGCCGAGGAATGGATGCATTACGGCGCTGTCGCTGCCGGCCTCTATGCCGCGACAACCGCCGGCGTGAGCTATCTTGCAATCTGTCTGCAACGTCCCGTCCTGGGATTCGACGGTTGGGGAATGGCGGATGCGCTGGTCTTCGCGGTGATGGCCTGGCGGGTGCATCGATCATCGGTCAATTGGGCCATTGCGGGACTTCTGTTTTTTACCGTAAGCAAGGTGTATTGGGTTGGAGTCACAGGTCATACGAACAGCGTATTGATCTCGTCGGTCTTCTTCCTTCTCTACCTGCACGCTGCGCGAGCAGGGTTCTATCTTCGCAACACAGAGACGATCCACGTGGCGGCGCTGGCATCACAAACCACGCCTCCCGCGGAGTCGCTCTCTCAGTTCGCACGTCCGGCGTTTGCTCTGGGCGCCAGCACCGATCTGCAGGTCTGAGTGGAGCAAGCAGACTAGCCCAAGGCCGGCAAAGCGGCATCGAAAGGCTATGCCTTTGCTCCTGCTGCTCGCCGCGCTGGTTCTGCCGCCTAAGCCGTTCGCCGCCGCGGCTCCTCAGGCAAACGCCACACCTACCGGCATCGTCTCCCTGGCTTCGCTGCGGGATCGGGCGCGGCCGCTGCTGATCTTCGCACCCAGGCCGGACGACCCGCAACTCGAGATCCAGTTGCGCCGCCTGCACGACGACGCGGCCGAGGTTTCAGAGCGTGACGTGGTGGTAATCGACGTTCCCTACGAGAGCCCGGCGACCACGGCTTCCCTGCTGACTCCAGATGACGCCCAGGCGGCCCGGCGGCGCTTCAACGTCGCGCCCGGCGATTTTGCGGTGATCTTGATCGGTAAAGACGGAGGCGAGAAGCTACGCTCATCCAAGCCGCTTTCCATGCAACGGCTGCGCGACACCATCGACGCCATGCCGATGCGCCAGCAGGAGATGCGGGGACCCCAGAGCAAATGAAAAGCGCTCCCCGGAAGGAAAGCGCTTTGCCTGAATCGACCTACAGGAATAGAGTGGCTAGTTGGCCACGATCTCCACGCCACGCCAGAAAGCTACGTGATGCTTCACAGTCTTGGCGGCGGGTTTGGGGTTGGGGTAATACCACGCAGCATCCGGATTCTCTTGTCCGTCGACCAACACTGTGTAGTAGCGAGCCATCCCTTTCCAGGGGCAACTGGAACTTGTCGAACTGGGCCTCAGGAACGTACGATTTACGGTCTCTTCTGGAAAGTATACGTTTCCCTCTACAGTCTCTACCTTGTCGCTCTCCGCTATGGTCTGTCCGTTCCACATTGCTTTGGTCATGTTTGAACCATCCATTCAGTTGATTGCACCACTCCTGCCGAAAAGGAGCTTCCGGTGCTTCTTGTCCAGCGTTTAGCCAGACTTCTTATTCGTTGTAGCATATTTATACGATAAATGGGAAGTTTGCCATTTTATTCTCCAGAAGCACGTAGACGTTAGTCGATGAGCGACTGGAGAAACCAACTCGCAAACTCGTGACTTGAGCCCCTCTCCGGAACTACCATCAGAGCCTTTCTGCTGAAGCTGTACAGCGGAGAGGACGTGCGAGTGCCGCTTTCCCTGGGCGGGTAACGGCCATGGAACTGGACGCTTCCCCTCTACAACTGCAGGAGAGATTCGCTGGCGCGTCCTGCGCGGCGGTCGTCGAACGTTCGGCGCGCTTTTTCGAAGCGCTCCCGTGCAGCGGGATATTTTTCAATCAGTTCCGCGGTTTTCGGCATGATGGCCTGGTTCATCTTGCCCTGAAAATCCTCGCGGAAGCGGTCAAACTTGGCAAGGAGCACCAAACCGTCCCCATTGCTATCCAGAAACAGGTCCGGATCGACCGCCCCGCGCAGCACCAGGGATGCCGCCATCTCCCAGTAGCTGGTCACCTGGCGCCAATACTGGTTCTTCTCCGAGCCGTGACCGCCGATGGTGACGTGAACGTCTTCAAAAGTCTGCGGCTCGAACTCATTCAACATCCACTCCCGAGCCTTGCGCAGGACCGGTTCGCGGCGCAGGTCGTACAGTTTCAGGATCAGGTCTGCGTCGGTTGCAGTTGCCATGTCGTCTCCATTTGCTCCAGGGAAAGTTCTCCTGAGCTGTCAAGCAAGTCTGAAATCAAGCACTTCGAGGAGGTATACCGTTCTCTTCAGGGAGAAACGGCATCCTGGGGATCTCGCGCTCCGAAGGGTCCGGAATCCGCTCAGGCTACAGCCTCAGCCATTGGACGCGTCTTTTCCGGATCGGGACGCTTGAGCTCGGCAGGGTCCGGCTTCGGTTTAGGCGGGCCGATCTTCTTCTGGAAGCTGCACTCGGGTGGCAGCACCGGCTCCGCTGCACCTTTGGCGAGCTTCGAAGCGCGCCGCTTGGGCAGGGCCTCGCGGTTGTTCGGGCAGACCAGGAAGGTTCCCTCGCTGTTGGCGAGCTCCACCAGATACGCCGAGTCGCACTTCGGGCAGGTCTGATCCACCAGCTTCTGGTTGCTGGTGAAGTCGCATTTGGGATAGCGAGTGCAGCCATAGAAGGTATCGCCGCGCTTGTTTTTGCGAACCGCGACCTCTCCGCCGCATTTGGGGCAGGGAACGTCGAGCAGATCTTGCTTCACGTACTTGCACTTGGGATAGCCGGAGCAGGCGATGAACTCACCGTACTGACCATCCCGCTGCAACAACGGCTTGCCGCACTTGGGGCAGGGCTCCTCGAGCACCACGGGCGGTTTGCTCTGCACCTTCTGGGTGAGCTTGCGGATCGTCTTGCAGGGTGGGTCGTCGTTGTACCCGGGGCAGGCCATGAACGGTCCCCAGGGTCCATTCCGCAGCACCATGGTGCGCCCGCAATTGTCGCAAAACTCCTCTTCCTGTTCCGCGTCCTGGGCTCCCGGCGAGTTAAGATCGGGCTTGGCGGCAAAGTTTTCCTTGGTGAAGTCGCAGCTGTCGGGTTCAACCACCAGTTTCAGTCCCTGCCCCGCGGCGTTTTTCAACGCCTTGAGCAGTTCTGCCTGATTGGTAACCTTGGTGGTGGACGCGGCGACATCGTCGTTCATGGCCTTGACGTTGAGCGGAAATTGAAACTTCTCGGTCACCTTATGAATGGCGGCCTTGGGGTCTTTCTTCAGCAGCCCCTGAGCGACCGTAACCGGCTTGACCTTGGTGAAGTTGGAACAGGAGTAGAAGCTGCCGAACTTGCCCCACTTGAGCAGCAGCGGCGATCCACACTTGTCGCACTTCTCCTCGGTCTCAACCTCCATCGCCTTGATGTCTTCCATCTTGGCTTCGGCAACCTTCAGCTCCTTTTCGAAGTGCCCGTAGAAGCCTTTGAGCAGGTCAGTCCAGCGCTCTTTGCCATCCTCGACATCGTCGAGCTCACTCTCCAACTGCGCGGTGTATCCGGTCTCGAAGATGTAAGGAAAGTTCTTGACCAGCAGCTCCGTGACCACCATACCCATCTCAGTGGGAACCAGCTTCTGTTGCAGTTTCTTGACGTAGTCACGCTCCTGGATGGTGTTGATGATGGAGGCATAAGTGGACGGCCGGCCAATGCCCTGTTCTTCGAGCGTCTTCACCAGCGAAGCTTCATTGAAACGCGGCGGCGGTTGGGTGAATTTCTGCTGCGGGTCCAGCTTGATGCGGTCGAGCTGCTGCTTTTCTTTCAGCTCCGGCAGACGGCGATCGATCGAGCTGTCTTCGGAGGTTGAATCCTTACGGGATTCGGCGTCTTCCGCGTCGGCGGACTGGTTGCCCGCGCTGGTCTTGGCCGCGGCGCTGGTCTTGCCCGCGGCGCTGGCCTGCGCGGGGTTGGGCTGGGCGGCACTGGCTGCCCTGGCCTTGCGAGCCTCCTCTTCGAAGTGCAGATATCCATCAAACTTGAGCACGCTTCCGGTGGTGCGGAAGTCGTAGCGGGACCCCGCCCTGGCTTCGATCTCGATCGTGGTCTGGTCGAAGAGAGCCGGCAGCATCTGGCTGCTGACAGCGCGCTCCCAGATCAGCTTGTACAGGCGGTACTGCTCGTCGCTGAGATAGCGGGCCACCCGATCGGGGGTAAAGGCGACGCTGGTGGGGCGGATCGCCTCGTGCGCCTCCTGGGCGCTCTTCTTGCTCTCGTACACGTTCGGCTTTTCGGGCAGGTACCGGGAACCGAGCTGCCCCTGCACCCACTCGCGGATCTCCCCCACCGCGTCGGCGCTCATGCGGGTCGAATCGGTACGCATATAGGTGATCAGGCCGACGGTACCTTCACTGCCGAGCTCGATCCCTTCGTACAGCCGCTGCGCGACTCCCATGGTTCGGCGCACATTGAAGCCGAGTCTGCCGGCCGCCTGCTGTTGCAGCTGACTGGTCGTGAAAGGCGCCTTGGGATTCTGCTTCCGCTCTCTCCTGGCTATCGAGCGCACGCTCCAGGTGGCCGCCTCCAGCTGCGCCATCACCTCATTGACAGCCGCCTGATCCGGCAGCGCATTCGCCAGGTACAGATCCTTGCCGTTGGCGTCCTTGCCGTTGAACACGCGGGCGGACTGACCTTCCACGCCCACCATGCGAGCGGTGAACTCCTGCTTGCTGCCGGCCGGGGCCAGCACGGCGTCTATGTTCCAGTACTCCACCGGCTGGAAGGCGTTGATCTCGCGCTCACGCTCCACAATCAGGCGCAGAGCCACGGTCTGGACGCGCCCCGCACTCAGACCGCGCTTCACCTTATCCCAGAGCAGCGGCGAAATCTGGTATCCCACCAGCCGGTCGAGCACGCGCCGGGTCTGCTGCGCGTCCACCAGATTTTCGTCCACGTCGCGGGTATGTTCGAAGGCAGCCTTCACCGCCTTCTTTGTGATCTCGTTGAAGGTGACCCGGCGCAGCTTGCTGCGGTCCTTGATGGATGGCAGTAACTGCATCTTCAGGTGCGCGGCAATGGCCTCCCCTTCGCGGTCGGGGTCGGGCGCCAGGAACACAGAATCGCTCTTGGCCGCGAGCTTCTTCAGCCGATCGACCACTTTCTCCTTACCCGGCGAGACAATCAGCGTCGGCTCGAAGGTCCGCCGCTTCAACTCGACTCCAATATCGTTCTTGGGCAGATCCATGATGTGCCCAATCGAGGCCTCCACCACGTAATTCGAACCGAGATACTTCCCGATCGTCTTTGCCTTCGCCGGCGACTCTACGATCACGAGATTTTTTGCCATACTGCCCACCCATTTCGAAGACCAACCGTCAAGGTCGTTTCTTCGCTTCCAATTCCCTGCAAACTAACACGGCCTGCCGAGGCTAAGTCAAACGCCCGAGCTGGGGAATGACCCTTCCCGCCGCGATTCTGTCACCTTTTGACGTATCAACGGCCCCGCCGTCTGCCGAACGCAGGATTCGCATCTCCTGCATTCGCGGCCAGTCCGAGTGACTTGACCCTGCACATTGGCGTGTAAACGGCCACGGATATCTTTCGATAGCAGACCGAATTCTTCAGAAGCAACGAAGATAATTTTTTCCCGGCATCTGCTTTACCCGGCCCGCAAGCTCAAGCTCGAACAAGGCGGTAAAGATCTCTCCGGAGACCAGCTTAGGCTCAAGGCGCTCGATCAGTTCGTCGAGCTGCAAGGCCTCATCCGGCCGCAATTCGCGCATCACCAGCCGTTCGTGGTCGCTCAGGGCCGCATTGGCCTGTTCCGCCAATAAGGATGCGCCGCCGTGCCCGGAGGATTCACTTTCGCGGGTTTGTGCTTCCAGCGCATCCTCCAGCTGCAGGCGCACCTGGGTGGGCAAATCCTCCCAGACATCCTCCCAGGTAGCGGTCAGCTTGGCCCCCTGCTTGATGAGCGTGTTCGGTCCCCAGGCGTTCTTGGTGGTCGCATTGCCGGGGATGGCGTAGACGTCGCGGCCCTGCTCCAGGGCGCAGCGCGCGGTGATGCGCGTGCCGGAGTACTCGGCCGCTTCCACCACCAGAACGCCTACGCTGATACCGCTCAGCGTGCGGTTGCGAATGGGGAAATTCTGCGGCGCGGGGAAGGTGCCCAGGGGAAACTCGCTGACGATGGCTCCGCCCTGCGCGACGATCTGCTCGGCCAGCCGCTTGTTTTCCTTGGGATAAATGACGTCGATCCCGGTCCCCCAGACAGCCACTGTAGCCCCGCCGGCGTCCAGGGCTCCCTTGTGCGCGCAGGTGTCGACCCCACGCGCCATGCCACTCAGGATCACCAGGTGACGGCGCGCGAGGTCGCGGCTGAGCATCTCCGCCATGCCCGCTCCATAGGGAGTGGGCTGGCGCGTGCCGACCACAGCAATCCCGGCGCGATTGAGCAGCCCGGCCTCGCCGCGTACCCAAAGGACCGGGGGCGGATCATAGATTTCGAGAAGCCGGCCGGGATAGGCTTCATCCTCGGGCGTCAGGAAGCTGGCCTGCTGCTCGGCGACGCGGTTGGCTTCTTCGACCGCCGCGGCCCGCGCCCGGCCATCGAAGCAGAACTGTGCGGATTCGGCCGGCAGGCCCGCGGCTTCCAACTCGGTCAGCGAAGCGGAAAAGACGCGCTCGGCCCGGCCCAGCCGCTCCACGGCGCGAGTGCACCGCGTCGGTCCCATGCGCGGCGTCAGCACCAGGGCTAGCCATGCCAGCCGTGCCTCCTGATGCCGGTCCTGCGGCGGGTCGAACCGCGCTTGACGGCCGGACTGGCGGTCCTGCGAGCGCACTTCCTGGCCGAAATCCTGGCCTGATCCAACCCTCATCACGCGAACCTCTCTGCGGCGTTGTGATGGCATCGTATCGCATCCGGGAGCCCGCCGGCCGCTTTGTTCGCATTCTTTTAGAATGAGTTGTGTCTCTTCGGGTCGCTTCCATCTCGTTTCTCAACCCTGCGCCCCTGCTATACAACTTCGAGCACGAACCGGCCGCGGCCCAGCTTCGCGATTCCTATGCCGTGCACTTTACCTCGCCTTCGGCTTGCGCCGCCGAACTGCACGCCAACACCGCCGACCTGGGCCTGATCCCGGTAGCCGCCCTTACACCCGAGTTGCGCATCGTGCCGGGCTGCGCCATCGCCTCGCTCGGGGAGGTGCGCAGTATTCTGCTGCTGGTAAAAAATCCCGATAGGCTTTCCCCCGAGCAGGCGCTTCGGCACGTGACCAGTGTGGCGGCGGACAGCGCCTCACGCAGCTCGGTCGCCTATGCCCGCATCCTCTTCGAGCACTTTCACCACACCCATCCGGCTTTTGTGGAGCAGCCCGCCGATCCATTGGGCATGCTGGCCGCCGCCGATGCCGCGCTCCTGATCGGCGATCCCGCGCTGCTGGCGCGCGAACATCGCGAAGAGATCGATGGTGTCCTGGAGGCTACCCTCTCCACGCCGCTGCTCTGGCTGGATCTGGCGCGGCTGTGGCGGGAGCACACCGGACTGCCCTGGGTGGCCGCGGTCTGGGCGGTACGGCCGGAAGCGCTGGTGCAAAGCGGCGTGTCGGCCCCACAGCTGGTGGCGGACCTGAGTTCCAGCCGCGATGCCGGGCTGGCGCATATTGAGCAGCTCGTTCAAGAGTGGACCCCGCGGCTGGCCATCCAGCCCGCGACCCTTCGCACCTACCTCACCCGCAACATCTACTACTACCTGGATGAGCCCTGCCTGCGAGGCATCGAGCTGTTTCGCTCGCTGGCTGCCGGGATCGACGCTCTGCCCGCGCTGCCCCAGCTCAGCATGCTTTAACAATCGACGCCGGGGCGCCAGGTAATCCCCTCCAGCTGCAACGCAGCGTCCGCGGTTGCGCGCAGTCGCGGAAACTCCGGCGCATACCGCACCATCTCCAAGGTGCTCACCAGCGCGTCGAAGGCGTCCTCCGAAGCGAGCGCCTTCCGCAGCACGCCGCGGGGGATCGCCCCATATACCGCATCGCCGCGGCGCCGGGCCGCCAGATACGCCGACCGCGCCGCGGGATTGCTCTTGGCCACCGGCCCGGTCATCAGCCGTGTGTACATCTCCACCAGTAACGGCCGGGGCCGCGCGCCCAGGCTGGCGTCCTCAAAGGGCCACACCCGGAAACCCGCCTCATGCAACCGCAGCAGCAGGGGAATGGCCCGCAACGAGCCGGTGCCCACGCTGCCCGAGCCGCCGATCTGGAAGGGGCTTTTGGGCGTGATGCCGCGCATCTTGGCCGCGCGCTCCGGGTCGCCGCCCTCCCCGCCCTGGGCGATCTTGTTGTCCCAGTCAGTCAGGCGCATCATGCGGCGCAGGCCCTCGCCGCCGAACTGCGCCGGACGTTTGTGCGGCTTGCCCCAGAACCGTTCGTCGCGGGGTATCCCCTCGCGCTCCCGCGCCAGCCAGCGCTCCCCCTGGCCGGCCGCCACATGCCGCCAGAAGTCGAAGACGGTGGCACATTCATGCTCGGTAAGAAACCATGCCGGATAACTGAAGCAGCAGTCGATGCTGACCACCAGGCGCGGCGTCTCGCGGGCGAGTTCGATGAGCCACTCGGCGACTTCCTCGCGGGTCCGGCCGGCTTCGAGCCGCAGGCTGCGCGTGCCGTCCGCGCTCACCGTCCAGACACCCGCCCAGATGTGCCGGCGCTGCCCCGCCGCATCGATGCGGCCCGACCAGTCGATCGCCACCAGGCGCTGCGGGCTCAGGGCCACGGCTGTCCTTTTGGCTGCCAATCTGCTCGCGGATGGGATTGCAGGGCTCAGGGCTGGAGCTTCAGGGCTCACGGCTGGCGGACTTCTTTTCGCGAGGCTACGCTTCATCGGTTTC
>CAXUIM010000027.1:18300-22407 GCA_964250885.1 uncultured Acidobacteriaceae bacterium
TTCAGGGCTCACGGCTGGCGGACTTCTTTTCGCGAGGCTACGCTTCATCGGTTTCGACCACGTCGGTCTCCTCCACCTCGACTCCCCATCTCCGGAGCACCTTCCACACCGTCGCTGCGCTGAAGCCGGCGCCGGCCAGCCGGCGCATGGCGCGCGCTACCTCCTTGTCGCCCTCTGGTTTCTTCATGCGCTTGCGCTCGATGTACTGCCGGGCCAGCACCACCTCGTCGATCTCGCTATAGGCCGCGCTCAGGGTCGCGTTGCTGAGCTCGGGCGCGATCCCCTTCTGCATCAGCCCCTGCTGCACGCGGCGGCGGCCGAATTTGTCGTTTTCCTGGCGGAGGCGGGTGTAATCGGCCGCGAAGCGCTCGTCGCTCAGATAGCCGAGCTCCTTCAGCCGGGCCAACACCGCGTCGACGGCCTGTACGCCAAGCTCACCGGGCTCGGCGCGCTGCGACATCCGGGCGCGCAGGTCGCGCACGCTCTTCATCTTGGCACTGAGAGAGCGCACCGCGTACTCCATCAATCCGGCCTCATCGAGCGGCGGCTTGACCGTTTTTGCCCTGCCGAATGGCATCCTCGGCTGAGTCTAAATGTTACGGCCGGAAAGTTGTTGCCGCGCCGCCGGAAGGCTGTTGCCGGCGCGGAGCGCCCGGCCGTTTCGCCCCGGCACAAAACCTCTCCCGGTGACGCGAGCCGCGGGCTGCCTGAACCTTTTTCCGGCCGTCACCGTCTATCCAGTCAACCGCGTCTATCCTGTAAAGAAGCCGCGCACTGTAAAGTAGCCGCGCGGATGGGGCGGCAAGTGGGAGCCCGCAGGCATCGGCTCTGCCTCTTGACTCTCCGCTCCGCCTGTCCCATTTGCAGCTGCATCTCTCAAACTATGTCTCCAGCGAAGCTCGTCCCCTTTCTTACCGCTGTCCTGCTCACCGCGCCCGTGCTGGCGCAGCAGGGCTTCGGGCCGCTCGATTCCACGCCGCCCACCGGGGTCACGGTGGCCCAGATCGTCGACAAGATGGGACAGCGGGAGAGCGCCTTCGCCGCGGCTCGCGAAGACTATACCTTCCGCCAGGACGTGAAGTTCAATACCATCTCGGAGGAGACGGGACGCCCCGACGGCGAGTACCACCAGGTCACCGACATCAGCTTCGACAAGGACAACCGGCGCGACGAGCATGTCGTCTTCGCGCCTCAGAACACCATTGAGCGGGTCATCATGACCGAGAACGACTTCAAGGACATTGAGAAGCGGCTTCCCTTCATCCTGACCGCACCGGAGATCCCTGACTACAACATCACCTATCTTGGCCGGCAGAAGGTCGACGAGCTCGATACCTACGTCTTCGACGTCGCGCCCAGGCAGCTGGTCAAAAATCATCGCTACTTCCAGGGCAAGGTCTGGGTCGATCAGCAGGATGACGAGATCGTTATGGTCAACGGCCTCAACGTTCCGCAGGATACGCGCCCCGGTCACGCCGACCTCTCCCCACCCTTCACCACCTACTATGAACAGATCGACGGCAAGTATTGGTTCCCGACCTACACCAAGGCCGAGGGCACGCTGCACTTCCCGGCCCAGCGCGGTGCGCTATCTGAGGATGTTCACGTGCGCTCCGTGATTCACTACACCGATTACAAGCGCTTCCGCACCACCATCACGATCCACTACAACGGCCAGGACATCACGAACAACAAGGGAGACCAGTCTCCCACCACGCCCGGTGACACGACGGCCCCCGCAAGTCCTGCCACCTCAAGCCCGCCCCAGCCATAGGCTGGCGATACGCGGCGTCAGCCTGAGGGCTTGGCTGATTCTTGCGACATGGAACGGGTTCACCATTGAATGATGCAGTGGAGCAATGATTGGGACTTGGGCTGCGGGATCGAATCTACGCGAATTACTCACAGCGAGCGGCACGTCCTGCCCTCTTTGTAAACGGGAATCTGGATTTTGAAAGCGGTCTCACCTCGGTTGTCTAAGCCGCGGGCTCGTCCGGCGGTGGCTCCGCACTATCGAAGAGTGGGGCTTTACTGGGCGGCAATGGCAGCTCCCAACAAGGAATGACTTTGATCCCAACGTTCTCCGCGATGGCTTTACATCACTATCGTCAGAGTAGATAATGTGGGCTTGATGAACCTTGGCGACGGCAACGATCTGACGATCAAACTTTACCTTCTGCCAAGGGGCAGCAGGTGCGGCGGGCAGCCGCTTTCCGCCCCTATTTCGCGCTAAAAGTTCCATAGCTGCCAATTCGACAGCAGCCATCTGATCAAACGGGCGGATATAAAAACCGGGCTGATTGGTCAACTCGGCCAGATATTGCGACCCATCATTCTCTGCCAGTACTAGAAACTCGCAGAGTGCGGGTGTTGCGATTACGATGCGATCGTTAGCTGCATTGAGGTCCTCTACTAACTTCTCTATCCGCTCCTGAGCCCGGGTGACTGGCTTCTGGGTCGCAGGGTCATTCGGAGGTTTAGCAGCCGGATGAAGTAGCAATCCCAGGTAACCCGCGTCCATAGAAACCATTATTGTGGCCTCTCTCCGGTTCTCAGCGCTACCAGGTCAGCCAGTGGATCAGCGCTCTCCTTCCATGCGGCTGGAATGGCCCTCAAAGCCTCCACACTGCTTCTAAGGTCGCCTTTGGGAAGAACGTCAAACCGGGAAACATTGAAACTGAGCATCTCCCAGTCTCCCATCCTGTTTCGCTGCCATCGGCCACTGCCTTCCACGCGTATCGCCGAAGTAAACAAATGTGCTGCAAGTTGCTTGGCGATGCGCCGAGGAGCCGAGACGATGTGCTTTTCATCGCCGTCCTCCAAGTGAACGGGGACTGGATCATTTTCCCCGCCAAGCTTGATAGGAATTCCTTGAAACACGCCGGGCTGAGTTATTGGGCCAAACTGAGGCTGACTAGCTCCATCCCGGCCAGGAAAGCGGATCACCTTTTTCAAGGCGGGGTCCAAGAGAACACCATTTGCATTGTCCTCTACAAGTCGCTTGTTTATCTCCTTGTAGGCCCGTCGTGCCTCCGCTGGCCCTTCATTGACCTTGAGGGCACTCAGTCGCTCTCGAACCTTCGGTTCGGCTTCCCAATCCACCCTGATTATCGGTACAGTACTTCCCTTGGCGATGCGCGATAAGTGAACATTAGTCTCTTGGCCCATCATCTTCGCCACATCCGCTAGGTATTGGGATAAGCGAGCCAACGGAATGGTTTCAGGCGTAAATGCGTCGATCTCGAATCGATACTCTCGGGGCTTGCGGGTGGGCGGCATGTGCTTACCTCCGTGGTTATACGCATTGAAGCACGTATGTATGAGGCGTGGGCGCCAAGGACACACCAAAGAAGTCAGCTTCGAACCGGCCAGAGCGAGCCGTGATCGAAGCGTTTACCCAAAATGACTTCATACATTATTGCAGCCGGCGATTAGGGCGCCCGCTCTGAAAGCTGTCTATAAAAGCGAAATGACCATTGGCTTCATATTCGCTGCGGCGATTGTAGCGGAAGCTGTATTCGTCTCGGGAGGTCTGGACAGGAGTGGTAAACCACTCCGATACCTTGTCTGGACCCTAGCCAATCATCCGTGTAGACCGTGGAAGGCGGGAGAGTGTTCTCCTGAGCAATTTCATGCAACATGTTCGGCAGCACAACTCGCCGCAAAACGCCACAATTGGCTCTGTTGCTCCACGACTTCGGCAACGCAGGTCTGCTTGGAGTCGCCAGCAGCGGGACACCCGCTAAGTCCGTTCCGCGCTTGCATCAAAGGACCTTGCATCTTTCGACTATAAGCTACCCGCGGTTTGGTAAAGAGCTATGCCGCGGGCTCACTCTCGAAGTACAGATATTTCCGCCAGTTGGCGTCGGCGGAGCCGATCATGCGCATGATGTGCCGGCTGGTGTGCAGCGAGAACGGCCGCGGCTCGCGCAGCAACCGCATGTCGGTGAGCTCGTGCAGCATCTGGCTGCCCTTGCGGCGGTTGCAGTCGCGGCAGCAGGCGACCAGGTTCTCCCAGGTGGACAGCCCCCCACGGCAGCGCGGGACCACATGGTCCAGCGTGAGCTCGGAGGCAATCAGCACCTTCTGGCAGTACTGGCAGGTGTT
>CAXUIM010000028.1:0-20123 GCA_964250885.1 uncultured Acidobacteriaceae bacterium
AATCCCGCCGTGATCCGGACATCGGTGCTCCTGAAGGAAGCTTTATCTAAGGAATGGGACAAGTTCAGGTATATACGAATGAACCAACGGAACTCCGGTTGCCTGCGGGTGTCTGCCGGGGCGCCGCCGGACGCCACGTTCCTGCGCTCTCTCCGTAGGTTCCGGTACCACCCCGCACTTGCAATGCCAGCGAACACCGCCCCGATCCTCTCGACCGGCAAGCGACGCCTGAACATGAAGCCTCGCAGAGCGCTGAATCTTCGCAGCCCGAAGGCACGTCAATGCAGCAGCACCGGAGCCCGGCCCGTGAGCTTGCTTGCTCCAGTGAATCGCGGCTGCGACAATGGCCGGCAGCTTTTGGCGGCAGGCTCAGGCGGCTGGCTGGTCAAGGCGGCAGGCGTTTGGAGGTGAGGCGTGCGTTCTCTCGTCGTTCGAGCTCTGCAGGTGTTTGGCTGCGGGCTGGCGTGCAGCATCGCGGTCCGCGCGCAGACACCCGCCGCCGGACAGGCAACACAGCCCGGGTACACGCTGCACGTGGGCACGCGCATCGTTCTCACGGATGTGACCGTGACCGATAAGCACGGCAATCCCGTTCAGGGCCTGAATCGCGCGGCGTTTCAGATTTTCGACAACGGAAAGACGCAGCAGATCGCCTCATTTTCCGAGCACACCGCCGCTGAGAACCCGCAACCGGCAGCTCAACCCGGGCCGCGGGAGTTCAATAACAGCTTTCTTCAGCATCCCCCGCCGGCCTTCAATGTCCTCTTGCTGGACATAACAACGATTCGCATCCAGGACCAGATGTACCTGGCAGACCAGCTCCAGAAGTTTGTGGCGGCGATGCCGCCGGGCGACCTTCTGGCGGTCTACACGCGGGCCGGCGACTTTGTGGTGTTATTGCAGAACTTCACCTCGGATCACACGCTGTTGCGTGCGGCAATCTCGAAAGCGGTTCCGCGTCTGCAGCAACCGGGATCGTGGGCCGCGAGCGATCTGTCCACACTGCAGCAGATGGTGATCTCGCTCCGTCCGTATCCCGGCCGCAAAAATCTGATCTGGTTCTCCGGAGGATCGAACCTGGCGTTGCTCGCGGATGCATCGCAGTTCCCGGTCTTCATTAATATGCGGCCCATGTACGACGAGCTCGAGTCCACGCGCATCGCGGTGTATCCCGTGGATGCGCGCGGATTGACCGTCGGGGAAGGGGGAGGGATGGTATGGCAGCACATGATGATGGAGGACACGGCGCAGGCCACGGGCGGCCACGCCTTCTACAACAACAACGGACTGAAGCAGATCGCCGACCGGATTGTGGACGATGGGAATGATTTTTACACTCTGACCTACTACCCGCACGAGCAGACGTTCGACAACAAGTGGCACAAGGTGAAGGTGATGGTGGAGGTGGAAGGCGGCCCCTACCAGTTGAGCTACCGGCGCGGGTACTACGACGACGGGAGCAATCTGGCGCCGCGCTCGGGCGACCTCAGCAATCTGGCGGCCTCCGGTGAGAGAAAGGTCTTGCGGGCGGATGGCAGCACGCCCCAGGATCGGCCGGATGTGCTCAAGCCGCCCATCCTCTTCTCAGCCACCGTGCTGCCGGCGGTGTCGGTCCCGTCCGCGTCCTCTGCTGGTGCGATAGCGGCTCCGCCGCCGAAGAAGAACCAGGTCCCGTACACCATCCATTACACGCTGCCGGCGGCCGATTTCACGCAACAGCTCCAGGATGGCCGGCCTCGGGTGGTGATTGGGACCGGAGTGCTGGGGGTAAACCGTCTCGGTGCTCCGGTGGTCCGCCAGCTAGAGAGGGCACAGGTGGGTATCGACCCGGAGAAGTTCCGCGCCTACCCTAATGGAACCGTCGGGTTCGATGAACAGATCAACCTTCCTAAAGGCGAGGAGTTTCTGTACATCATGGTGTGGGACGAGAACTCAGGACGCTTTGGGACCGTACAGGCCCCGCTGAACGTGCCGAAGCCGGCGAAGTAAGCCCGCTGGCCTGAACTCCTTCCGTTCTTCAAGTGCGCTTGGTGTAATTGCCCCTGTTGCTTCCAGGCGAAGTGTCCTGTTGCGCTGCAGCGGACGAGTCCATGCAGTGCCGGTTTTGCTGACGGAGAACCGACCGCGGGAGATGAGGAATATAGAGCGGGATTAGCCTACAGCTACCTCTTCTCTCGGCATTTCTGCGTCCAAGACTAAAGCTCCTGCAGCGGCTCAACACATTGGGTTGCGCGGGAGCGTAACGGTCGCGATGCAACGGAGATCGAAAGCTGCTGACCGGTAACTAAACAAAAGGAGGTAATGCATGCACATTCAGCGTCGGCTCAAAACTACCTGTGGCTTGGCACTGTCTTTGGCGATGTTCGCGTCGCTCGGTCTGGCGGCAGCTGCTCAGGAAGCGACCGTTGAAGGGCTGGTCATCGGAAGAAGCGGCCCTTCGATGTCGGTGAAAACGGCGGACAGCCCCAGGCTCACCGTGCTTCTATCGGACAGCACGAAGGCAACAGAAAAAGGAGGATTCCTTGGTATCGGTAAGAAAGACCTCGGCATCGCTGCCCTGGTCCCCGGCCTGTCTGTAAAGGTTGAGGGCGCCTATAACCCCGATCACCAGTTGATGGCAAAAAAGGTAACGTTCTCGCGGACTTCCCTGAACACTGCAAAGGCGATTGACGCGGGACTGAATCCTGTAGACGAGCAGATTGCGGCTGCGCAGGATCAGCTCAAGAGCGATCGGAAGGACATCGATCAAAGCCAGCAGGACATTTCGAAGAACTCGCAGGATATCGGCACGACCAAGCAGGGGCTGGCAGCAAACGCCGCGGAGACAGCGACAAATACGCAGGGCATCGGCCACGCAAATCAGCGGTTCACCACGTTGGATCAGTTCGAAACCAAGGACAGCATAACCGTCAACTTCGCCAACGGAAAAGCTACCGTCACCAGCAAAGACAAGGATGCATTAACCGACTTCGTGAAGGCGGCTGCAAATACCCCGGGATACATGATCGAGGTACAGGGCTACGCATCTACCACCGGCCCGGCAGGGTTGAATCAGAGGTTGAGCGCTGAACGGGCGGACGCCGTGCTGGCCATCATTCAGCAGACGGGCGTTGTTCCCATGACGAGAATTCTGGCGCCTGCCGCGATGGGAACCACCAACGAGGTCGCAAGCGATCACACACGGAGCGGACAGGCCCAGAACCGGCGAGTGGTCGTTACGATTGTCGTCAACAAGGGAATCACCGGCTGAGAACTCGCCTTAACGGGGATAGTGCGAAGGACTCCGAGAACTGAATGCTCTCGCACTATCGCCCAGCCATTCGTTGCGCATAATCAGTCCCGGAAAGCTGGCTCCCGATTGCTCACCGCTGGCGCTGTGGATTTTCGACCGGCGCCTGCAGGGCGAAGTCATGTTTCCAGGCCGAATCTGCGCGAACCGAGCAGGGGCGATTTCGCACCCATCGAGAAGATAGGCAGGTAACTCCGGATTGCCGGCCAACCACTCAGAACAGGAATCAATGGCTCCTCGAATGAAACGCATTCGACTCCTCCTGCTCATTTGGATTCGGCCCAACGCTGATCCGCTTCGAGACAAACTTTTCCGTTATTGAAGATTCTTGGCATAAGTGCGATTGTCTGGTCATCGCGATAGTGTCAGGGGCTCCTTGCTTCCAGATCGATTCCGTAATCTCTGAAAGAATCGAAGATTGGGAGAACAGCGACAGGGCACGTGTTCTCACCGGCTTGCGCTCGCCGCAGCAACTTGTCCGGATTGGTTTGGAGTGCCCGGTGTCGGAAGATTGACTCGCACCTGCGCGCCCGCAGCATGCGCCCGAGTCAAGGCCGAGCCAAGCGTCAACCCGGTGCCGGAAACCTGACTACCGGCACCGTGCGCCTGCTTCAACGGAGAAGCAACCTCAATCGCAAACCCTCGAAACCTTCTGATCGACGCAATCATCATGGTCTCAGCATCAGGCCCGCTGCCAACAGAAACAGTCTGCCCTCTCTCAAACCCAAACGGACTCGCCACAGGCACCGTTGTCGCGCCGGCGGGAGCTTCCTTCGTCGTGGTCGTCGCCCCTGGCGTGCCCACGCTGGCAATCATCCCGCGCTCCTCATCAGCGCCCGTACCGATCAGCACCTCGTCGCCGGCGTGAAACCCGGCCACGCTGGCGACCTTGATCGTTGTGCCCCCTCCGGGTGACCCGAAGGGCAGCACAGTAGCCGGCGCCACGACGAAGTCCGTACAGTTGCTGTCCGTGTCAGCTCCATCTGGAAAGCGACCGGCGCTCCGGTTGATCGCGGTAGCGCTGCCGGTCATTCCAGAGTCTCCACCGAGCTCCGGAGAAGCAACAAAGCATCCTTCGCTCCGTTCACCCGACGCAGCCTGATAGCCCTTGGCGGTCCACGGATCGGATAGACCGCCATAGTTCAGGCTGTCCGCCACGACTCCGGAAGGATCCCGCAACACCAAGCTGCCCTCCTGCAACGGAATCGTCCGCCCAAAAAGAAGATATTTCGTCGTCAGTTCGGGACCGCCAAACCACTGATCCGGCTTCCGGTCTCCCTGGTAGCCCGCGGTGGTCGCCTTCTCGTCATGCACCACCGAGTTGATCGCGTGACCCTTCGCCAGAGGCCGGTCCAGGGTAAGTCCCGAGCCAAGCGCCTGGACCGGTTCATCGCTTACATGTACAAACTTTGTGGCGGGCTCGAACGAAACTCCCGTCCCTCGATCGCTGAACGGCAGGTTCGCCGCATGGCTGAAGCGAAGCGGGGCCGCCAGGTCAACGCCCGTACCCGGAGACACGACCCACTCATCGCGGCCATGCTTCGTGGAAAGCGCCGGCGCAAACTCAATCTCCGCACGGTTCCAGACCTCCCGCTCCACCGCGCTCACCGTGACCACTTCCTTGCTTGCAGGCGTGCCCACCGTGATCTTGTCGCCCGCGGTAAATCCGTCCGCGCGGCGAACCCGGATGCGGGTCGCCCCTGCGCTGGCGTCCTCTGTCAGGTTCGTCTGGCTAGCCTTGGTGCCAACGCGCACCACTGTTACGGTTTCGATCCCATGGTCCTTGCTGTCGATATCCAGGCGGATCTTGTCACCGGCAGAGATGTCCTCCACAGCCGTCACCTGGAGCTTGGTGGCGCCCGCAGGCGCATCCGCCGCCAGGTAAACCTGCGTACCCGGCTTGCCGACCGCGGTCACTGTCGCTGTCTCATACCGCTCGATAGCACTGCCCGTAAACGGCACAACTGAACCGTACCCCAAGGCGATCTTCTCCCCAACCTTGAACCCGGCGATGCTCTGGACCGGAACGTTGGTTGACCCCGGAGGCAGCGTAATCGGCCCATCAGGCAAGGGCTGCCACAACGTCGTGTGATCGCTGGCCGCCGTCCCGACCGCCGTGATCTTGCGGCTCTCCGCATCCTTACCAGTGCCGATGTCTACCGCGTCCCCGGCAGACATTCCGTTCACTTCGCGGACGCTCAGCGTAGCATCTCCGGACCGTGCCGGTACCGCCAGCCCAGAGTTGGACAGACCGAGCAGGTAGAAGCCCTTTGGCTTCAACTTGGTCCCGGCCGGAATCTGCACCGCGGAAAATACTGTCTGTTGCGCGGGCCGCTCCGTCAGGCTCCAATCGGAAAGGTCCACCTGGCTGTCGCCGGCGTTGTACAGCTCTATGAACGAATCCGTCGCGTTGCGGTTCGAATTGGAGCGGAACTCGTTGATCCGTACCGGCGCGGCACTCCGCACCTTCTGTGCCATGGTGTCGGATTGTTTTGAGCCATTCGCCGCGTCCGTCCAGGAGGCATCAGCAATAAGGTCACCCTGAAACGCCTTTTGGCCCGCTGTCACCGTAAAGGTCGCACTCACGCTGGCCCCGGGCGCCACCGCGTCAGAAAACGTCTTCGACTTCTCGTTCGTTGCCTGAACCACAGCAGTCCACTGCTTATTGGGCAGAGTCAGCCCCAGCATCAGTCCTTTCACGGGTGATCCGGTCGTGTTGGTGAACGTGACCGTGGTGTCCCTGGCTGCACCGGGCGAGAACGTCTGAACGCCAGTCGCATTCTTATCCGAAGCCGGCCTGAGACTGAGCCGCTGCACGTTATAACCCGCGGCCACAACGTTGGCCTGGACTGACTGGTCCGTAGCGTCGCTTGGAAAGGTCCCCGCTGCGGTTACGGCGCCCTCATAGAACGTACCTTGTGAACTGTTGCTGTTGTCCCCGCCATTTCCGAGCAGGATCGCACCCTGTTTACGCATGGGATCATAACTGGAGTTCACCCGCTGGCCGTCAAACATAACCGTCAGCGCACCCTGTTGGGCATCGCCGCCCAGCGAGGCCCACCGGTGAGGCTCACCTTTGGCCATCGCCGTCACAAACCGCCAGTGAATGTCCGGCAGGTGGGCGCACAATTTCGATCCGTCGGTGTTCACACAGCCGACCAGGTTGTTCTCCTGATCCGTCTCGATCCATGGGCCCGGAGGATTGCCGTGAATCCACCCCGTGGTATCGCCGAAGTATGCGGTCTCCATCGTGCCGTTGTCATCGTCATGGCTGTCGGTCTCGGCGTTGCCGTAATCGAAGCAGCACCCACCATTGAAGTGTTGCCCGTCGATCACCCAGTACTGCCCCTCCGCCTGGTCGTCCACCGCCGTACCTTTCGCGTCATCGATGCGAAGGCCCATGCCCGGTTCTATGAAGACGCCATATACCTTGTGTCCCAACACGGTAATGGGCGCCATATCCGCCAGCGGCAGGTTGTTCAACCCGCCCATCGCCGGTCCGCTAAAGCCGCCACGTGGCGCCTGCGACAAATCATTGTGCTTCGTCGACTGGTCATACACTTTGCTGATCCAGCAGTAGGTGTTCGCACAAAACGCGTCCTGTGCCGCCGCATCGGCATAGCCGCCCGAATCGTGGCCAGGCGAGGCTTCCGGCTGAATGATCTGGATATCCAGTGTCTTGCCGTCCGACTGGCGGAGCACCTGATACAGCGGTCCGTTGTACGACTGATACAGAGCCCTCGTCGTACTGTGGGCGGCAACGCACGGGTCTCCCGCCGCAGCATAGATGTCGCACGGACCCTCAGGCCGCGCAAGAGAGCCTCCGGCGCTTTTCTGCCCCGTCTGCGCCAGCGCTGTCGCAAGGGAGATGCACGTGAGTGAAACGAAATACCCCACACTTCTTCTGGACCTCATGGATCTAGACCCCCTGATTAAAAACTCGCTCGCGCTCTTCAGCAGGAAGCGCTTACATACTGAGCTTCACTCCTGGATGTGTGATCCGGAGCCTGTGCCACGGTGTTTTCCACCTCAAATGACTGGTGAGCGCTTGCTGGAGGAACGGTCCGGCTAAAGCCTTTACAGCGGTCCTTCGAGATTGAATGGAATTCTAGCTCACTCTCCAGGACCCTGTTGAAAACAGCATTGCGGCCGGGACGCAGCCACACACTTGTATGAACCTGTTGAGCAACGCGCAAGTACCGCGCCTCGCTTGACTTCAGCGCGCTTTCAATGGGCTTCGGGCCGGGAACGTGGCATCCTGACTTAGGCCTACCAAGGGTTTCGCAGCTGGGCCGTTCTCAGGAAGTCGAAGCTGCCCCCGGCGTTCAGTGTCACGCCGGTGAGGCGCGTCGAATGCAGCACCACGTTGGCCGGATACCAGAGGGGAATCCCGGGCAGATCGTGCGCGAGGATCTGCTGCACCTGGATGTACTCGCGCCGCCGGGCCGCCGGATCTGTTTCCGTGCTCGCCTTGGTCAGCAGCGCGTCCAGTCGCGGATTGGAGTAGCGTCCCCGGTTGGCGCCGTGGGGCGGAAAACTCCCGGTGGCGTAGGCATAGCGAAAGATGTCCGGATCCTCGTTGGATCCAATCCAGCGCAGCATGTACATCTGGAAGGCGCCGCGCGTGATGTCGGAGTAGAACGTCCCAAACTCCGCGGAGCGCAGCGAGAGCGCAATGCCCGCCTGGCGCAGCTCCGCCTGAATGGCCTGCGCCTCCAGCCGGGTGGTCTCATCGGTCGAGGTCTTCAGCGTGAAGCGCAAACGGATGCCATCCTTGTCCGGCTTCAATCCCGCGGCATCGAGCAGCTGCCGCGCGCGGGCCAGGTCATGCGGATACTGATCGAGGTCACCATCGGGGGCGGCCGCCCAGTGCCCGGGAGGCAGCAGCGTCTCCGCCGGCCGGGCCCGCCCCTGCCAGAGCGCCGCAATCAGCGCCTTCTTGTCGATGGCGCAGGCGATCGCCTGACGAACGCGCACATCGCGCAGAACCGGTTCGGTCACGTTGAAGTTGGCATAGTCGACGCGCGCGCCGGGCCCGGTCTCCAGACGCAGGTTGGGCAGGTGCTCGAGGGCGTGCACCATGTCCATGGTCAGCAGATTGCTTTCCACGTCGCCCGAACCCTTCTTCATCTCCAGCGCCGCGGTGATGGTGTCCGGAACGACCCGGAAACGTACCGTGTCGATGTGCGGCGCGCCGGCCCAGTAGGCTGGATTGCGGCGCAGCACGACCTCCTTATCCTGCACCTGGTCCACGAATTGGAACGGTCCCGTGCCCACCGGATGCAGGCCCTCGTCACGGCCAGCGCCATTCTCCACCACGCCGAAGAGGCCGTCGCTCAAGTTGAAGAGCAGGCTGGGGTCGGGGCGGCGGGTGCGCACGGTCAGCGTGAGGGGACCCTGCGCGGAGACCTCAATCACGTCGGCGAAGGCCCCGGCCTTGGATGTGATCAGCGCGCCACTGGTCATGCTGCGGAGGGACCAGACGACATCCGCCGCGGACAGCAGCCTGCCGTCGTGGAAGTGCACATGGGGACGAAGATGGAAGATCCAGGTCAGGGGATCGGGCTCCTGCCAGCTGACCGCGAGCCACGGCTGCAGGTTGAAGTGCTCATCCTTGCGCACCAGGGGATCGTAGATGAGATCTCCGATGCGTTCGGATTGGGAGTCCGTGCCCTGGCGAAGGTCCAGGTTGTTAGGCGAGCTCTCGATCAGGAAATTCAGAGTGTGCGGGTCGGTGGGCGCTGGGGCGCAGGCCACCAGACCCAGGAGCGCCAGGGGCAAAAGGACCGCGGACAAGAGCGCACGCCGCGGCGCGGTAACGGAGCGGCGATCGCGTTGCAGCCGGGTATCCGAGAAGCAGGGAGGGTGGCACGGTCTCAAGGCAGCGACACCGAACCCAGAACGACGGAGCGGCGGGCTCCCGTCGCACTCGGCACATTCCCCGGCAGCCCGTGCCAGGTCAACCAGCCTAAGAGGGCGAACGCCGCGGCCTCCTTGGCCTCAATGGGCAGGGCGCTCGAAGCGCTGCCGGCGGCGTCGGTGGTGGTCACCGTCACCCCAAGCGGCGCGAAGGCCTCACTCAGCAGGCGCATCAGCGTAGCGTTGCGCGCGCCTCCTCCGGCGACCAGGAGCTCGGTGGCCCGGGCCAGGGGAGCGCGCTGCCCCAGGTGCGGCCAGCAGAAGCGGCGATACGCGTCGCGTATCGTCTCCACGGTCAGGGCCGTGGCGGTGGCGATGGTGTCTTGCCGCTGGCCGCGTTTCGGGCCACGTGCGCCGTTCCGCTGGCACCGCTCCAGGAACCGGGCCGCGAAGGCGGCGCCGAACTCCTCGCGCCCGCAGGACTTCGGCGGCGGCGCGGCGAAGAACGGGGCCTGCAGCAGCGGCTTCAGCACGTCCGGGAGCACGCGTCCGCGGGCGGCCACGGCGCCGTGCTTGTCGAAGGGCCGCTGGAAGAGAGTTTGCATGCAGGCGTCGATCACCATGTTGGCCGGGCCCGTGTCGAAGGCCAGCACGTCGTCGAGGCCGCCACCCGCGGGAAGCGCGGTGACGTTGGCAATGCCGCCCAGGTTCAGCAGCAGCCGATTCTTCGCCGCGTGCCGAAACCGGCAGAAGTCGAGCATGGGAACCAGAGGAGCGGCCTGTCCGCCGGCGGCCAGATCCGCGGGCCGGAAATCGTGAATCACCGGCACGCGCAGACGTTCTGTCAGGGGCGCGGCCGCGCCGATCTGCCAGGTGCAGCGCAGCGGAGACTTGAGGAACTTCAGCGCCGCGGCCTGGTGATAAACGGTCTGCCCATGGCAGGCGACCAGCTGCGGACGCAGCTTCAACTCGCGCGCGGCGGTCTCGACGCACAGCGCATACACCTCCCCCAGCCGCCAGGAGAGCCGGGCGAACTCGGCCGCCGCGGCGGGCTCTCCGCGCGCGGCTGCGAGCACCGCCGCGCGCAGCGGCTTGGCATAGGGGAAGTGGCGGTGGCCGAGCACCTGAATTTCAGGGATCAGGGCGCCGGCCGGCGGCACGGACGCACGCGGCGGGGAGACGCGGCAAAGGACCACGTCCACGCCATCGGCCGACGTTCCGCTCATGACGCCGGCCACGATCAGGGCACGCGGAGCGGGCTTGGATTCTGCGCCGGCTGCGCGTTTCGTCCTGGCTCTCCGGCGGGGCGTCATGCGGCCCCGCTCTTGAGCTCGCGCTGCAGCTCGGCGAGCAGGTGCAGCGCCTCCCGGGGAGTCAGCCCGTCGACGTCCACCGCGTCCAGCCGGTCCACGATCTTCTGCGACAGCGGCGTGAACATGGTCATCTGCAGCTGCGGCTCGCGGGCCGAGGCTACGGCTTCGCGCACCTGCTGGGTCTCGGCCCGTTCATGCACGCGCAGGACCTCGCGCGCCCGCTCGATCACGGCGCCCGGCAGCCCAGCCAGCCGCGCTACCTCGATCCCGTAACTCTTATTGGCGGCGCCGGACTCCACGGTATGCAGAAAGACAATCCCGCCGGCACTTTCACGGACTGTCACGCGCACATTCTTCAAGCGCGCCAGGCGTTCGGCCAGCAGGGTCAGCTCATGGTAGTGAGTGGCAAACAGGGTGCGGGCGCCCACCGCGTTATGCAGGTGCTCCACGGTGGCCCAGGCCAGGGAGAGCCCGTCATAGGTCGCCGTGCCGCGCCCCATCTCGTCGAGCAGCACGAGCGAGCGAGCGGTCGTCGTGTTGAGGATCGCCGCGGTCTCGGTCATCTCGACCATGAACGTGGAGCGGCCCCGGGCCACGTTGTCGCTGGCGCCGATCCGGGTGTAGACGCGGTCCACCAGGCCGAGCCGCATCTGCTCGGCGGGCACGAAGCAGCCGCACTGGGCCATGATGACCAGCAGCGCCGCCTGGCGCAGATAGGTGCTCTTGCCGCCCATGTTAGGCCCGGTAATCAGCAGCAGCGAGGGACGGCCACCGCCGCCCGCTTCGCTCTGGATATCGCCCGAGAAGGCGGACAGGCTCAGCGAGTTGGGCACGAAGCGGCCGGCGCCCTGCTCCTCCAGCCGGCGCTCCACCACAGGATGCCGTGCGGCCACAAATTCGAGCACACCGCTCGCGTCCACCTGGGGCCGGCTCCAGCCGCGCAGGGCCGCCAGATGCGCGAAGCAGCCCAGAAGGTCGAGCTCGGCCACCACGCGCGCGGTCTCCCGCACCCGCGACGCGTTGGTCAGCAGCTGCCGGCGCAGCTCGGCGAAGATGCGGCGCTCGATCTCGCCGGAACGCTCCTGCGCGGTCAGAATTTTGGTCTCCAGATCCTTCAACTCGGGCGTGGTGAAGCGTTCCGCATTCACCAGCGTCTGTTTGCGCTCGTAATCCGCGGGCACGGCGCGTTTGTTGGCCCGGGTCACCTCCAGGTAATACCCGAAGACCGAATTGAAGCGGACCTTGAGCGAGGCGATTCCGGTGCGCTCCCGCTCGCGCTCTTCGATCGCGGCCAGGCGCTGGCGGCTGTTGGAGGAGAGGCCGCGCAGCTGATCGAGCTCCTCATCGAGGCCCTCGCGGATCGCGCCTCCGTCACTCAGGGCGACCGGCGGCTCCTCCACCAGGGTGCGCACGATGAGCTCGTGCAGGTCGTCGAGGGTATCGAAGGCGGCGGCCAGCTCAGCCCAGCGGTCTGCGCGCTCCCGGTCCGTGTCCGCAGCCAGCCCGGCCAGGTCCCTCGCCGCGGAGCGCAGCCCGGGCAGCCGCGCCACCGTCAAGCCCAGCGCGACCACCTCACGCGGGCCGGCGGAGTCCAGAGCCACGCGGCCCAGCAGCCGCTCCAGGTCGAGCACGCCTTCCATGGCCCGCCGCAGGGCTTCGCGCCGGCGAAGGCCGGTGGCCGCCGCGCCCACGGCGTCGAGGCGCTGGGTCACCGCCGCGAGCGACTGCATCGGCCGCAGCAACTGCGCCCGCAGCAGGCGCCGACCCATGGGCGTACAACAGGCGTCGAGCGTCCAGAAAAGCGTCGTTCGCGGCCCTTCACCGGAAAAAAGCGGGTCCACCAGCTCCAGATTGCGCACGCTCACCGCATCCAGCTCCAGACAGTCGCGGCGCTCGTGGAAGCGCAGCGTGTCGAGGTGCTCCAGCGCTCCCTGCTGCGTGGCCCGCAGGTAGTGCACAATGGCCCCGGCTGCGACCGCGGCGGCCGGGTGTCCGCCCAGGCCCATGCCGTCGAGGGAGTGAACGCGCAGTTGCTGGCGCAGCAGGGGAACAGCGTAGTCCTCGGTAAACGCCCACTCGTCTACTTCGGTGCGCGCGCCGGCAATCTCGATTTGAGCTTCTTCGCTCCCGGCGCGGGCGGGCTCCGGCGCGGGAGCTTTCGATTTACCGGCCGCCTGCGACAGCGCCGCGGCCCCTGATTGCGCCGGGGCCGCTGATTGCGCCGCGGCCGCTGATTGCGCCGCGGCATCCGGTTGAGCCGCGGCGCTGGTCTCCGCCGGGCGCAGGACGCCTTGCCGCACGCTCTGGGATGTGGCTCCCAGGCCGCTGCCGCGGGGGAAGATCACCTCTGCCGGCCGCATCCGCGCCAGCTCATCCAAAGCGAGCGCCCAGGCGCCCTCCCCGGCTTCACCGGCTTTGCCACCACTAAATTCGGTCGCGCGAAATTCGCCGGTGGAGAGATCGATCGAGGCGACGCCCACGCACGCCGCCGCGCCGGTTCCTGCCGCGGCGATACTAGCCAACCCCTGGCTTTCACTGGGCTCCAGCGCCGCATCGACGGCCGTCCCGGGCCTCAGCACGCGGGTGACCTCGCGCCGCACGATGGTCTTGGCGGTTTTAGGATCTTCCATTTGCTCGCACAGCGCCACGCGATAGCCAAGGCGCAGCAGGCGCTGGAGATAGGTTCCGGCCGAGTGGTAGGGAACACCGCACATGGGCACGGCCCGGTTCTTGTCGCGCGAGGTCAAGGTCAGCTGCAGCTCGCGCGCGGCGATGACCGCGTCCTCATAGAACAGCTCGTAGAAATCGCCCATGCGGAAGAAGATCAGGGCCTCGGGGTGCGCGTCCTTGGCGACACGAAACTGCCGCATGACCGGTGTCAGCCCGGCCGCTTCCGTCAATCCAATCGCGTCGTTTGCCATCGTGTTCCAGAGTCGCAGGAAGGCTCAGAATATCGCACCCCGCGGCCCGAAGCACATCTCCGGCAGGTCGCGAGCGTTCCTCCGGCAGGTTGGAGAGCCCAGCCGCTTTCCCACGGATAAAGGAAAGCCCGTACACTGGTTTCGTGATCCAGATTCCCGTCTCCGATGCGCAATTTGCCGCCGCGGGTCAGCGTTTGCGCCCCTATGGCGTGGAACTGACCGGCCCCAGCGGCACTCTCAGCCGGAGTGGCGTTACGGCCCGCTATACCCACGCGAACGGTGTGCTGACGCTGGAAATCATCGATCGGCCGTTCCTGCTTCCGTTGTCGCTCATCGAAAGCCAGCTGAAGGCCTATATCGAGAAGGCCCTGGTCGAGGACCCCGCCCTCAACCCCGCGAAATAGGCTACGCCGGCCACCCGTTAGCCGACCGCGCATGCGCATCAGGGGCGCCGTTCCTGTTCAGGCGCCCCCTCGTGCGCGGCGAAGTGAACGATATACTGAACCTTCGCGCGATCCTGCAGCGCGTTCGCCCATGTCCCTGCTCTGGCTTCGAGTCGCCGTGGTTCTGTATGGCATCGCCGCGCTGGCTGTGTTGCCCGCAGCGCTGTACAACCGTCCCCGCTGGCGGCACATCGCGTACCCGGCCGCCCTGGCCGGAGCGTTCTTCCACTTCGTGTCCATCGTCGAAACCCTGGTTGCCGCGCATCGCGCCCTTCCAATCGACACGCATGAGACGCTCTCCTGGCTGGGGCTTCTGCTGGTGCTGGCCTTTCTGATCCTGGCCACTCGCTACCGTGCTGTGACCTTCGGCATCTTCCTGCTTCCCGTGGCGGTGCTGCTTACCCTGGTGCCCGCCTTTCATCCGGGACACGAGACGATGGCCTACCCGTTCATCCGCACCGGCTGGCTGTTCCTGCACGTGGCTTTGCTGCTGACGGCGTACGCCGCCCTGTTTCTCTCGCTGATCGCCAGTCTGCTGTACCTGATCCAGGAGCGGCGCCTGAAGCAGAAGCGCCTGCCGCGGCCGCAGCTGGGGAGAAACGCCTGGCTGCCGCCGCTCGAGACCCTGGACCAGATCGCCTTCGGTGCTCTGCGTTTCGGCCTGCCCTGCATGACCGCCGGCCTGCTGATCGGTTCCGTGATCGCGCTGCAGAGCATTGGACCTTCATTCTTTGCGGATCCCAAGGTACTGCTCTCGCTGGCGATGTGGCTGGCATACATCCTGATGATCTTCATACGCCGTCACAGTGGGCTGCGCGGCCGGCGAGCGGTGTATCTGTCCAGCTTTGTCTTCGTGGTCGTGCTCGCCGTCTGGGCGGCCAACTCGCTGTCGGCGGTACACAGGTTCAGGGCCCCATGAGCAACGGAGCAAACCCAAAGCACGGGCCGCCGGAGCCATCGGCCAGCGAACGGCAGCTGCTGTTGCTGGGTGTGAATCACACGACGGCGCCAATCGAGATTCGCGAGCGCTTGGCGATTCCTGCGGCGCGTCTGGCCGACGCCACGCGCAGCCTGGCGCATCATCCCGGCGTTCGGGAGGCGCTGATCCTTTCCACTTGCAACCGGGTGGAGTTGCTGACCGTGCAGGAGGGTCCCGCGGGCCCCGTGGACTCTCGCGCGGCCCGGGCCGGAATCGCCGCGGCGCCGTCGCTGGGCATGCTGGACTTTCTGCAGGAGTATCTGAATGTCCACGTCAAGGACCTGCAGCCGCACGTGTATGAGTTTCGCGAGCGCGAGGCTGTCCGTCATCTCTTCCGGGTGGCCAGTTCGCTGGACTCGATGGTGGTGGGCGAGGCTCAGATCCTGGGGCAGGTGAAGCAGTCCTGGGCGGTGGCGCGGGAGGTCGGCGCGATCCGCAGCACGGGAACGGTACGCTCCACGCTCGATCCACTGCTGCAGCGGGCCTTCTCGGTTGCGAAGCGGGTGCGGACGGAGACTCAGATCGGCAGCTCCACGGTTTCGATTGCCTCGGTGGCTGCCGAGCTGGCGCGCAAGATCTTCGGGTCGCTATCCGGCAAGACGGTCCTGCTGGTGGGGGCCGGCAAGATGTCCGACCTGACGGCGCGACACCTGATTCAGCAGGGAGCCACGACCCTGCTGGTGTCCAACCGCACCGAGTCCCGCGCCGAGAGCATCGCCGACGCGCTGCGGACTCCGGCCATAACCACCGGTGTGATCCCGCTTGACCAGCTGCAGCTTCAGGCGCACCGCGCGGACATCATCCTCACCAGCACGGGATCGGCCGTCAACGGGGGCGGGCACATCTTCACCGCCGACCAGGCCCGCGCGCTGCTGCATCGGCGCCGCAACCGCCCGGTGTTTTTCATCGACATCGCCGTGCCCCGCGACGTGGCGCCCTCGGTCAATGACCTGGAAGGCTGCTTTGTTTACGACATCGACGACCTGCAGCAGGTGGCTGCCGAGAACCAGGCCAGCCGCAGCCGCGAGGCGGAGGCGGCCGAGTCGATCGTGACCAGCGAGGTGAACCGCTATGGCGAGCGGCTGGCGCAGGCTCCTTCCACTGAGCTGATCAAGCAGCTGCTGGCCGAGGCCGAAGCCGTCCGCGTGCAGGAGTTGACCCGCCTGCGGCAGCGGCTCTCCGCGCAGCCGCTCACGGCGGAACAGCAGGCGGCGCTCGAGGCGCTCACGCGATCACTGACCAGCAAGCTGCTGCATCCGCAGCTGGCGGCGCTGCGCTCCGCCAAGGACGACTCGGAATAGATGAGTTTTCGATTGAGTGCCCCTTTGGCACTGGCATTGTCCTTATCGCCAAGTGGGGAACCTCTTCTGATCTCACTCCTCGCCGCTTAGGCAAAACCTCGTAAAAAACTGAAACTTGTGATACTTTTTTGCTTCGGACGCGTCCTAAGTGTAAAGTGCAGAAGTGTCAACCGCAGTGTAAAGTTGAGAAGCGATGCGCCGATAAGGAATGAAGATGAGCAAGAAAATGGCCAATCCGCCGGTCTTCTACACGATTGCGCAGGTGACATTCAATCCGGTGCTCGATATGCAAGACTTCATCGGTGCTCTCCAAAAGCGGTGGCGACGCGAGTACCCTGATTTCTCTCAGGATGTTGTCAGCGAGATTCAGATTCATCTACCCACGGCAGGTGGTATACCCGAGGTGAAAACCACATCAAAGCCGCGATGGAACTTCAAAAACGCGGAAAATACGTCGTGCTATGCCGTCGGGACAAATTCTTTCACTTTACAAACGACGTCTTACCAGGATTCCAATCATTTCATCTCGACAATGCTGAACGGTCTCTCCGATCTGCACAAAATTGTTGAGTTGGCGTACACCGAGTCCATAGGCATGAGGATGCTTGACGCTATCGTCACACAGAAAGGCGAGGAGTTGACAGCATATCTAAAATCAGATGTCTTAGGTATGGCAAGAAAGTTGGAAGGAACCTGCAAACAAGCCATTTCGCAGCTTCAAATGGATACCGGTGACGGACAGCTTCTTACCTCAAGGCTCATTCTGCTGGACGGGCAACTTGGTATCCCTCAAGAACTCGCTCCATTGCCACTCACGCTAAGTGCCCAAGCTCGCGCCATCAATGGTCCACATGTCGTTCTCGATAATGACTGTAGACATGTCAAACGGATGACGTCAATTGATTTTGAGGACATAACGAGACGATTCGAATCGGCTAAAGAACGGCTGTCAAAAGCATTTCTCGAAACAGTTTCAGAGCACGCTATTGTAGTTTGGAGGGGACATGGAACTGCCACTAACTGAGTACCCGATCTCCCAACCCTTTGTACAGCCTCGTAAACCTCAGTTCAGCCTTATCATCACACTCTCGGCTGCACTGTTAGCAAGTACGGGCACGGGGCTGTCCCTCAGCAACACCAATAATCTGAGTTTAGTAGCTACTTTCCCCGTACTTACCTTTGTGGATTATGACAAAGCGACAAAGGAGGTTGCAATAGCTCATCATGATCTTTTGCTGCATATTCGTGACAGCTTCAGGATGAGCATGACAGAACTGGCCGGGGTCCTGAGCGTATCTAGAGCTGCGCTATACGCTTGGTTCAAAGATGTGACGCCACGCCAAGATCTGCTGGATCGTCTGTGGCGACTTAAGCACCATGCTGATGCTGTAGCCGTTCTCAAAATTGAACGTCTTGATTTGTTGCTTAGGGTTCCTCTTTCAGGTGGAAAGACAATTCTTCAGGTATTAGTCTCCGACCATGAAGTTGAAAAAGCAATCAATGAGTTAGCGATCCTTTCAATATCTCGCACAGCAGCGCTAGACCAGATTCGACGTAATCCCATGAAGGCAAAGGTGCACACCGTGGAGGAAGTCTCTTCAGTGGTGATCGATATTTAGTGAAGAACGATCCAATCCAATGCGTCTGGGATCGGAATCGACCATGGAGGCAAGGATCGGTCCTGCCCGCAATCGCTGCTTTAGATCTGAATGTAGTGTCGAAGTCATCGACCGACTGCTTTGGAATGGTGGCAACTCACGACTGTGATTGTGTGTCTAGCGAAAATGTCGAGCCTCGATTGGAAATTGTTTTAGGTCGAGAGATCACGAAAGACGAGCTCGATGGAACTTTGACTCTTGCCAAAAGCACACGCAAGCTTCACATCGAGGTTACTCAACATAACAAGTACATAGAGTTGAGTTCAACAACCAAAACAAGCGTGGACAAGCTTTATTTACTTCGGGTTGAACCTCTTCAGGATTGGAAACTCAATACTGAACAAAGGCGGATATTCAGACGATGGTTGGGGCTTAGATATGATCGTGTCGCCTTTCCTGAAGAGCTTGTAAAAAGGTTGAAGCCCATAGCTGACGACTTCAAGAAAGTATCGAAGAATGATGGCGCGACCATTATTGGGATCTACATACAATTTGAACCGGAGCACGAACTCGAAAGCGCCAGCACGGAGCCATATGCAATCAAAATTTCAGTCGTTTACGACAGCTTTAGGACCGATGGAAAAGCGGCAGCTAGCCGTATTGCAAGTAAGCTTAAAGCAAGGTTCCAAGAAGTCTTCAACCTGAATGGCCACTACTGGCAAAGCGTGGAGTTAGAGTCGTGTACAGTTAGGTCGGATATAGATTTCACCTTGCAGGAGGCGCTGTCGTCTTACGTACTTCGATTAGATGAGTTAAGTCTCAGGGTAGGCGCACAGGGGAAGATGCCACCGCATTAGCTAGTCTTTTTAAAGTTATTGGTGTCGCGAACTTGTCTTGAGTTGCATCAAATGGTCGTTTGGCGATCTAAATGTGGCCAAGCGTCTGAATGCCAAATCAACGGTGGTCTGTGCCGAGTTGAGGATGAATTTCGGCGACGTAGAATCGACCGCCAGCGGCTGAAATTCGCATGCAGCCGCACGGAATACCATCCGATTTATCGCAGTTTCATTCCTTTGCGGGAGGACCGCACGATGGCACTGTCCAAACTACGAGAGTCCAGAACGAGATTCAGCAATGGGGCGAAGCCCGCGGAGCCAACGCCCGCCACGACTCACGCGGACCCCCAAGGCAGTGGGGCGGCCAGGTTTTGAGAGCTCTACGCGGTCGCTCCATGGGGTTTGCGGGTCAGCAGGAAAATCATCCCAATGACGATAAACAAGGTCACCATGCCCGCAATCCCGAGGATGCGGAGCACTGAAACGGAGTAGCGGCCCACCGTGGGGCTGTAGCTGCAGCAGTACAGGATCAGCAGGTCCACGGGGTTGCTGATCCGCTTCTGGCTGGCATCGAGCAGGGCCATGCGTAGATCGCGCGACGGGTAGTCGATCCCGGACAGATACTTCGACAGCTTCCCATCGGGTGTGGCGAACATGATTACGCTGGAGTGCGCGAACTGGTCCAGCTTGCCGTCCGGGCCGGGCACGCGAACGTAGTGAAAGCCCGTGGCCGAGGTAATTGCGGCGATGGATGCGGCGTTCCCGGTGAGGAAGTGCACCGCGCCTCCGGCTGATGCAGAGGAGCCTTCAGCTGATGCGGAGGAGCTTCCAGCTGATGCGGAGAAGCTTTCAGCAGATGAGGAATTGCCGCTCGCGGCCCTTCCACTCCAACCGGCTTCCCCGAGAAACTGCTGCTTCTGGCCGGCTGCATCCGCAGGCGTATCGGTCGGGTCGATGCTGAAGACCAGGACCTCATAGTCCTTGCCTGGGTGAAGCGTGGTCTGGGCCAGGCCCGTGGCAAGCCCGTGCAGGACCTGTGGACACAACATGGCGCACTTGTAATAGACCTCCGCCAGCACGACCGGCTTGCCGTCGAACCAGCTCTGCAGCGGGCCGGTGCGGCCGGTTTCATCGGTGAACGAAGCTGCAAGCGGAAGCGGCTGGCCCAGTCTTTGCTCGATGCCTGCATGGGCCAGGTAGTCGGGCCGCTGCTGCGCGGCCAGCCCCAGCGGCTTCTCGGCGGAGTAGCCTTGCGCGCGCAGCGGCTGTCCGCCCAACGCGGCCGCCAGCAATACCGCCGATGTTAGAACGACCCGTACCAGGCGCATACTCACTCCCGCGGAGGGGTGCAGGCCCGTCGCGGCCCTGCGTCACCCTGCCTTTCTATCCTAGTCTCCTCCGTCTTTCGCCGTGGGTCTCCTCGGCCTGCCGGCGTGGCTTCTGGAGTGTCCGGCCGCGGCTCCGGGCCCGCGAGCGTACCGGCGGCAGTGGTGATGCATCACAACACCTGGTGAGGCATCACAAAACCCGGTGTTGCATCACAAAACCCGGTGTTGCATCACAAACCTATGGCGCGTCATCTTC
>CAXUIM010000028.1:20223-22351 GCA_964250885.1 uncultured Acidobacteriaceae bacterium
GGTGTTGCATCACAAAACCCGGTGTTGCATCACAAACCTATGGCGCGTCATCTTCTTCAGATCGTCGGCCCCGATCATGTTCTGGCGGTCGGGGGAGTCAAGCTCCTCGGCTTCAATGAAGCCAATGCGAAGAAGCTGCTCTTCACCATCGTCCTTTTCACCTTTTTGTACCTGCTGAGCCAGGTGCTGCGCTGGGCCGCGCACAAGATCGGCGGAAGCCACGAGACCAGCGCTTTCTGGACTCGCCAGGGCGTCAGCCTGGTCACCTTCCTGCTCGCCATCGCCGGATTTCTCTCCATCTGGTTCGACAACCCGGCCCGTCTGGCGACTGGATTGGGTCTGTTCAGCGCGGGTCTGGCGTTCGCGCTGCAGAAGGTCATCACCAGCTTCGCCGGCTACTTTGTGATTCTGCGCGGCAAGACGTTCAACGTCGGGGACCGGATCAAGATGGGCAAGGTACGGGGGGATGTCATCAGCCTCAATTTCATCCAGACCATCATCATGGAGATGGGCGAGCCACCCAGCGTGCAGGACGAAGATCCGAGCCAGTGGGTGCAGAGCCGGCAGTACTCCGGCCGCATCGTGGTTGTCTCCAATGCGCAGATCTTCGATGAGGCGGTATACAACTACACGCGCGATTTTCCGTACATCTGGGAGGAGATGCATCTTCCAATCTCTTTCAAGGACGATCGCGTCCGGGCCGAACAGATCATCCTGGAGGCTGTGCAGCACCACACTCAGGACATCGCCGAGCTGGCGGCCCCAGAGCTCGACCGGCTGAAGCGCGACTTCTTCATCGACGCCGCGGATGTGAAGCCGCGGGTCTACCTGCGGATCACCGACAACTGGGTCGAACTGGCGGTTCGCTTCCTGTGCAAGACGCATGACATCCGGGGATTGAAGGACCGCATCAGCCGCGAGATCCTGTCCGGCCTGGAGGCCGCGAACATCGGCATCGCGTCCGGTACCTACGAGATCGTCGGGCTGCCGCCCATCAAGGTGGAAGGGCTGGGGACCGGCCAGGCGGCCAGGTAGACCGGCAGGCAAGCCAAGTGCAGCCCCGAAGCCGCGCTCGTTCCTAACAGCAGAAACGTCTATTCTTACCTTGTGATCTCTCCAAACCCATCTACTATCCGCATCGGTTCGCGTGGCTCGCAGCTTGCGCTGTGGCAGGCCAATCACGTGGCGGCGCAGCTTCGCGCGCGTGGCCACAGTGTCGAGATTGAAGTGATCCGCACGACAGGCGATCGCATGCAGGATCCAGCCTTTGCCTCAGCCGCAGCAGCCCACGACGGAACGCCGGGGACTGCTGACGGCCTCTCCCCCAACGGCGCCGGCATCTTCATCAAGGAGATTGAAGAAGCCCTGGCCGCCGGCCGGATCGATCTCGCGGTGCACTCGTTGAAAGACCTGCCGACCGAGATCGACGCACGCTTCACGCTGTCCGCGATTCCGCCGCGAGCCGACGCCCGCGATGCATTCGTCTGCGAGGACTTCTGGGGATTGCACATGCTGCCCTCGGGCGCGCGCGTAGCGACCACCAGCCCGCGGCGTCAGGCCATGATCCTCGCGCTGCGCCCCGACGTGCAGTTTGTGGAGATGCGCGGCAACATCGACAGCCGCTTGCGCAAATGGAGCGAGGGCGGGGCCGATGCGCTGGTGCTGGCCTGTGCCGGGCTGGAGCGTCTGGGCCGCACGGAGAGCGTTCATCAGCGCTTCTCGGTCGATGAGCTCTGCCCCGCGCCGGGACAGGGTGCGCTGGCGCTGGAGACGCGCTCGCCGGTGTACCGGCTGGATACCGCAATGGCCGCGCGCGATCCCGGCATCCTCGCCGCGATTCACGCGCTCAACGAGCCCACGGCGGAGTTCGCGGTCAGCGCCGAGCGCGCCGTGCTTCACGCGCTGGGCGGAGGCTGCCAACTTCCTCTCGGCGCGTATTGCCACGCAGAGGACGACGCGTGGCGCCTGCACGCCATGGTGGTGTCACCGGACGGGGAACAGGTCGTCCACGTGGTGCACCGCGCTCCTGTGGGAACACCAGCCTGCGAGCTGGGCGCCGCCGTCGCCGAGGCTCTTACCGCCCGCGGCGCGAGGGAGCTGCTCTCGGGCGAACTCATCCCACGAGAGG
>CAXUIM010000029.1:0-22036 GCA_964250885.1 uncultured Acidobacteriaceae bacterium
TGTGCCCGATTCGAAGTGTACAAGTGCCGTTTTCTCGAGGGAAAACGGCGTTGACACCTGGAGCCTGGGGTACACCTACAGTAATGCTGCTAGAGTCTGGCTCGGCGGCCCGGTTAGCAGCTTCGGCAGCGACGGCGCCTCCCGTAACCGTCCCTGGCTCAGACTCCTTCTCCGCACCACTATAATGAAGATACGCCGGCAGTCGACGCCTTTCCGCGCGCGGAGTTGTCCCATCGGCCGATGACCGTTGCCGAGTTCGCGCTGACAACCGGACGCTGAGGACCACGAGGATATATGATGACCGCCCAGAAACATCCTCTGGAGAGGATCCTTGAGAACCGCATCGCCATCATCGATGGAGCCATGGGTACTACGATTCGCACGTACGGCATGAGAGAAACTGATATCCGCGGGGAACGTTTTAGAGATTCCGCGAAGGATCTGCTCAACAACGGCGATCTGTTTTCTCTCACTCAGCCGGATATGATCTGCGACATCCATCGCCGCTTTCTCGAAGCCGGAGCGGACATCATCGAGACCAATACCTTTGGGGCGACCAGCATCACGCAGAGCGAATTCTTTGTAGACGATCCGCGGGAACACGGCGGACGCAAGAACCCTGCCTTTTACCAGAAGATCATTGAAGATACCTCGCTGAGTGCGTTGGCGTGGGAGATCAACGAGCAGTCGGCCCGGCAGTGCCGAACCTGGGCCGATCGGGTGGCCAACGAGACGGGCCGGCAACGCTTTGTTGCAGGCGCAATCGGACCGTTGACCGTCTCGCTTTCCAATTCACCGGACGCTGACGATCCGGGCTTTCGGGTGGTGACGTTCGATCAGGTGAAGACTGCTTACAAAGAGCAGGTGCGTGCGCTGATTGCGGGTGGGTCGGATCTTCTGCTGGTTGAGACCATCTTCGATTCTCTGAACGCCAAGGCGGCCCTGGTGGCCCTACGCGAGGTGTTCGATGAAGACGGCAAAGAACTGCCGGTGATGATCTCTGCCGCCGTGGGACGTGGCGGTGAGACGCTCATCTCCGCACAAACGACCGAGGCTTTCTGGAATGCAGTCCGGCACGTGAAGCCGCTCTCCGTGGGGCTGAATTGCTCGCTGGGTCCGGATCTGATGTACCCGTTCCTGCAGGAGCTGTCCGACAAAGCGGATGTGGCGATCTCATGCTATCCGAACGCCGGTCTGCCGAACCCGCTTGCCGCGACCGGCTTCGATCTGGGCCCGCCGGACATGGCGCGTTATCTGGGTGATTTCGCGCAGGGCGGACTGATCAACATTGCCGGGGGCTGCTGCGGTAATACACCAGAGCACATCGCGGCGATCTCCAGGGCGCTTGCAGGAAAGGCCCCGCGGAGATGGGGCAAGCTCAAGGAAGCGGCATGAGTTCGCTCATGGAGACAAAGCCGCTGCGTTTGTCAGGATCGCAGCCGTTCACGCAGCAGCTCGGTGTTTACATCATGATTGGGGAGCGGACGAATGTGGCCGGCTCGCCGAAGTTCGCAAAGCTGATCAAAGAGGGTAAGTACGAGGACGCGGTCAGCGTGGCGCGGCAGCAGGTGGAAAACGGCGCAAATGTGCTGGACATCTGCATGGACGAGGGGATGATCGACGGCGTTGCAGCCATGACCCGCTACCTGCAGCTGCTGGCGAGCGAACCTGAGGTTGCCAAGGCGCCGTTCATGGTGGACTCCTCAAAGTGGGAGGTCATCGAGGCAGGGCTGAAGTGCCTTCAGGGCAAGGGTATTGTGAACTCGATCTCGCTGAAGGAAGGCGAGAAGAAGTTCCGAGAGAATGCGGCGAAGGTGCTGAAGTATGGCGCGGCTGTGGTGGTGATGGCGTTTGACGAAGACGGCCAGGCCGCAACTTACGCCGAGAAGATCCGGATCTGCGAGCGGGCCTACAGAATACTGGTGGACGAGATCGGGTTTCCTCCGGAAGATATCATCTTCGACCCGAACATCCTGACCGTCGCCACAGGCATGGAGGAGCACAACAACTACGCCCTGGACTTCATCGATGCCACACGCTGGATCAAGGCGAACCTGCCGCACGCAAAGGTCAGCGGCGGGGTGTCGAACATATCGTTCAGCTTCCGTGGAAACAATAAGGTGCGTGAAGCGATGCACTCGGCGTTCCTGTACCACGCCATTGCAGCCGGCATGGATATGGGGATCGTGAATGCCGGCATGCTGGAGCTCTACGAGGAAATCGAACCCGAGCTCAAGGTGCTGGTGGAGGATGTTCTGCTCAACCGGCGCGCGGATGCGACAGAGCGCCTGGTGGAGCACGGGGAGCGACTGAAATCCCTCAGCTCCGGCGTGGTGGTGAACGACAAGAAGGAAGAAGAATGGCGCAGCGGTACGGTTGAGGAGCGTCTCTCCCATGCGCTGGTCAAGGGAATTGACGCCTATATCGAGATCGATGCGGAAGAGGCGCGTGTAAAACTAGGCCGGCCTTTGCTGGTCATTGAAGGTCCGTTGATGGCTGGCATGAGCGTGGTCGGCGATCTGTTCGGCGCCGGCAAAATGTTCCTGCCCCAGGTGGTGAAGTCCGCCCGTGTGATGAAAAAGGCTGTAGCCCACCTGACCCCGTTCATGGAGGCCGAGAAGGCCGCGATGGAGGCAGCCGGGCAGGTAGTGAAGGCACAGGGAAAGATCGTGCTGGCAACGGTGAAGGGCGACGTGCATGACATCGGCAAGAACATTGTCGGCGTGGTGCTTGCATGCAATAACTACGAGGTCATCGACATGGGGGTGATGGTCTCCTCTGAAAAGATCCTTGACCGGGCCAGAACGGAGAAGGCGGATTTGATCGGTCTGAGCGGCCTGATCACGCCGTCACTGGACGAGATGGTGCACGTGGCGAAGGAGATGGAGCGCCAGGGATTCAAATTGCCCCTGTTGATTGGCGGCGCTACGACCAGCCGTGCGCATACCGCGATCAAGATTGCGCCGCATTACAGCGAGCCCGTGGTGCATGTGCTGGACGCCAGCCGGGCGGTTCCCGTCACCACGAGCCTGCTCAGTGAGGAGGGCAAGGCAGCGTTCGTTGCACAATACCGCGCTGAGTACGAAGCGATTCGCAAGAACTACGCCATGCCGCAGCAGAAGATGGCGCCGATCGAGACGGCGCGCGCCCGGCGCACTCCCATCGAGTGGCGTTGCGAGGATCTGCCCACTCCGGAATTCACTGGAGTTCGCGTGCTGGATCGTTTTCCCCTGGCCACGCTGCGTGAATACATCGATTGGTCGCCTTTTTTCCATACCTGGGGCATGAAAGGGATCTACCCGCGCATCCTGGACCACAAGGAACAGGGCGAGGAGGCACGCAGAATCTTTGCGGACGGTCATGCAATGCTGGACGTCCTCATCGAAAAGAACCTGCTCACGGCGCGTGCTGTGTACGGATTGTTTCCCGCCAGTGCAGTGGGCGATGATGTTGCACTCTACACGGATGCGACCTGCAGGCATGAGCTTGACCGCTTTCACTTTCTACGGCAACAGTCCAACCGGGAAGGCGGCGAGCCTTGCCGCTCGCTGGCTGACTTTATCGCTCCACGAGACACAGGATTGCGTGATCACATCGGCGCATTCGCGGTAACAACAGGGATGGGACTGAAGGAATTGACGGGCCGGTTCAGAGCGGAGCACGATGACTACAGCGCGATCATGGCGGAGGCGCTAGCCGACCGCCTGGCTGAAGCCTTCGCCGAGTGCCTGCATAAGCGGGTCCGCGATGAGTGGGGGTACGGTCGAACAGAGGGACTGAGTCCCGCGGAGTTCATCCAGGAGAAGTACCGGGGGATCAGACCGGCGCCGGGGTATCCTGCCTGCCCGGACCACACTGAGAAGGGTACCCTGTGGCGGCTGCTCGATGTTGAGGCCAACACCGGGATGATGCTCACGGAATCGTTCGCGATGTGGCCGGGCTCGAGTGTAAGTGGCATCTACTTTGCACACCCGGAGTCACGCTACTTCAGCCTGGGTAAGATCGACCGGGATCAGGTGGCGGATTATTGCCGCCGTAAAGAGATGAGTCTGGATGAGGTTGAACGGTGGCTCGGACCAAACCTTGGCTATGAGGATTCGCCTGAACCTTCACAGCTCCCGATGCTCGTTCATGCGACGCCTGCCTAAGGCTTTCGACAGCGCGTGCCTGAGTCTGCGAGTGGCGAGGCGCGAGCATGTGGTGCGCATGACCCGATGCCGCTGAAGGGGTCTACAAAGAATCTGCTTTAGAGCATCTTCATTGAACGTGCGAGAAGTTTTGGATCAACGAAAGGTAGTAGCGCTCCCATCTGCTGTGCCGGCCGCCCGGCCGATGCCCGGCCAGTGGGCCTCCGCCTCGAAACCTCCGCCTCGAAACCTCCGCCTCAGACCGCGGGCTGTGCCAGGCGAACGGCAATCGTGTACTGTGGGTTTGCGCAAAACGCAGCCTGGCGATGCCTGCATATGGGGGAATCTCTTGTACCGCTTCAATCACTTTGTCTGTCATCCATCACCGGCAGTCCTGCTCCCGGCTTTGCTTCTGCTCTGCACGGGGTCTCTCCGCGCCCAGCAGGGCGCCGCGGCTCCCATCCCCGAGAGCGACACCAGCGTCATCACGCCGGACGGCACGGCCCATGTCACCCGTGTGGCGCCCGTCCCTGCTACCGTCAGCCCGGAGGCTCAGAAGTCGCTCGCCAAGCAATGGCCAGACGATGCCACACCGCAGCCGCTGGCGGAGCGTCGCAGCTCCACTGACACCTGGCAAGCCGGCGCCGGCAAGGCCTTTGAGGCTCTTTACCCGGTAGACGTACAATCCTCCACCCTCGCCGGTGTGCCCGTCCGCATCATCACGCCGCCGGACATTCCTGCCGGCTATCGTGATCGGGTGCTCCTCAACCTGCATGGCGGCGGCTTCAACTCTGACTCCGGCTCGCTTACCGAGTCCGTCCCCGTGGCAGCCCTCTCTAGAACCAAAACCATCGCCGTCCTGTACCGCCTCGCACCGGAGCACCCCTTTCCCGCGGCGCTCGACGACGCGATCGCCGTATATCGCGAGGTGCTGAAGACGCACAAGCCCAAGAACGTCGCCATCTTCGGCACGTCCGCCGGGGCCATCCTCACCGGTGAGGTGGCCGCCAGGCTGAAGCAGCTTGGTCTGCCAGAGCCCGGGGCGCTCGGCATCTTTTCCGGCTTCGGCGACTGGGCGAACCGCGGCGATTCCGAGGCCATCTTCTCCCTGCGCGGACTAGCCGGCCACCTCGATGTGCCCAGGACACAGACTCATAACGAATACGCCACCACCACCGACCTGAAAGACCCCGTCCTTTCGCCCATCTACTCCGATCTCCAGGGCATGCCGCCCACGCTCTTCATCACCAGCACGCGCGACATGCTGCTCAGCGGCACCACCATCCTGCACCGTGCGTTTCTGCGCGCCGGCGACGATGCGCAGCTGGTCGTCTTCGAGGCCCTGCCCCACGCTTTCTGGAACGACCATTCGCTGCCTGAAAGCAGGGAGGCAGACGAAATCATGGCCCGCTTCTTCACGAACAATCTCGGCCGCTGAACTTCCACTTCAACATTCCTCGCGAATCGGGAGAACACGATGAACATCACTTCGGCACCTATGCTCCGCGGGGCGCTTGTCTGCTTGACCTTCGCTGGCCTGCTCTCGTCCGGCAGCGCTCATGCGCAGGCCGGGATGCCACTCGGCCTTTTTCAGGGGCAGAATGACGTCGGCACGGTGCCGCACCCCGGCAGCGCCCATTTTGACGCTGGCAAAGGCACCTACACGGTTTCCGGCAACGGCGCGAACATGTGGTTTGGCATCGACGACTTTCACTATGTGTGGACCAGGGTCTCGGGTGATGTCGCGCTCTCCGCGGACATCCACTTTGTCGGCGCCACCGGCAATGCCCATCGCAAGGCCGCGCTGATGCTGCGCCAATCGCTCGACCCGCATTCGGTCTATGTCGATGCCGCGCGCCACGGCGACGGCCTCACCTCGCTGCAGTACCGCGATGCCACAGGCGCTGACACGCACGAGGTCGAAACCACCGCCAAAGGGCCCCACCGCCTCCGCATCGAGAAGCGCGGCAACTACGCCTACGTCTTCATTCCCGACGCCTCGGGCAAGCTGGTGCCCTCCGGCGCCGCGATGCACGTCGATCTCAACGGCGAGTTCTACGTCGGGCTCGGCGTCTGCTCGCACGACAAGGACGCGACCGAAACCGCCATCTTCTCCAACGTAAAGATTGAGCCGCTGGCTCCCACGACAGTTGAGCCTGTACTCTACAGCGCGCTCGAAACCGTCATGGTTGCCTCTACCGATCGCCGCGTCCGTTACGTCGCGCCCGCGCACTTCGAGGCGCCCAACTGGACCCGTGATGGCGCCGCGCTGATCTTCAACCAGGACGGCACAATGCATCGCTGGCGCCTGGACAACGGCGCCCATCCCATCGACAGCACCCTGCCGCTCGCCAGCGCTCCCACGCTGATCTCCACAGCACCTGAGACCGCCTGCAACAACGACCACGGCCTCTCGCCCGACGGCACGCAACTCGCCGTCAGCAACCGCGGTCCCGACGGCAAGTCCCGCATATACATCGTGCCCTCCACCGGCGGCACGCCGCGGCAGGTGACGCCTGACGGTCCCTCCTACTGGCACGGCTGGTCGCCCGACGGCAAGACCATCGCTTTCACCGGCCAGCGCGCGGGCGAGTTCGACATCTACACGGTTCCCGTCAGCGGCGGCCCCGAGACCCGCCTCACCACCGCTCCGGGCCTCGACGACGGCCCCGAATACTCTCCCGATGGGCAGTGGATCTACTTCAACTCCGTCCGCGGCGGTCACATGCAGATCTGGCGCATGCACCCCGACGGCAGCAACCAGGAGCAGGTGCTCACCGACGAGCGAAATGACTGGTTTCCGCACATCTCGCCGGACGGCAAGCTCATGGTCTGGGTCTCGTATTTGCCCGGCGTCGAAGGTCACCCCGCCAACCAGGAAGGGGTCGAGATCCGCATGATGGCTCTTGCCGGCCACAAGGTCATAACGCTGGCGAAGCTCTTCGGAGGTCAGGGCACCATGAACGTTCCGTCGTGGTCTCCTGATAGCAGCATGGTCGCCTTTGTCAGCTATGAGAGGCTGCCTCCCCAATAACGGCTCACCACACCGCGCCGACCGCCGTATGGGAGCCTGCGCGATCTTATGTCTTCGCGACGTTGAAGCCTTTGACGGCGATGCGCGGCTTTTCACCGCGGGTATCGCTCTGAGAGAACTCCGTTTTTATAATGCGCGATTCGTTGGGCATGAGGGCGATGTAGTTGGAGTCGTAGATGGCCGGCAGGATGCGGTCGCCAGTCGTTTCCCGTTCGGCCTGGACCCGCACGAAGAGCGCTGGAAACGCTGAGGTGTTCTGCAGCTGCGTGGTGAAGAACCAGCGGTCGCCGCGCTGCTCCGAGGTGGTGTTGGCTGTGACCTTTGCCTTGTCCAGGGTGCGGATCGCGCGGTAGTTGCCCTGCTCCGCGCCGCGCAGATAAAAGTTGCTGGAGCGCACCGTGCCAGCTTGCGTGAGCGTGAGGCGCAGGAAGTGCACCGGGCTGAGATTGGCCGGGTACTCCAGCGTAATGGGCGTGGCCGTGGAATCCTCTGTGCTGTCAAGCTGCGCGGATTTTTTGGAGACGCTGGCGCCATCCATGTTGAGGATCTCCACCGTGGCCGTGAGCCCGGGAGCGTTTCCCGCGCTGTAGTTGACGACCTCGATGGTCTCCTTCAGTGAGTTCCACTGAATGTGCAGGGACTCCGCGCCGAGTTTGGAGCCATAGTACGACGCGGTGGGCGCGAAGTAGAAGTCGTACGTCTGCCAGACGAACGAAGGCCAGCAGGGATGGCTCATCCACAGCAGCGCACCCATGCGATGGACGCTCTGCGCCTCGAACATGGCGCGGTAGGCCTCGTAGCTGATGATCTCGCCGAGGCTGATCCAATCCTCGACATTGGTGGCGCCGCCATAGGCCTCATTGAGCAGCGTGATGAAAGCCTCGCCGCCCTGCGCACCCTGGTACGTAAAGTCGTGCAGGCCGTAGTCGAGGCTGAGCGGCCAGAGCGCTTGCTCCGGCATCATGAGGCGCACGCTCTCAATGGGCGGGATGGCGGGGGCGCCAATCTCCGAGTGCAGCTTGGTGTCAGCGCGCGCGAAGTATTGCGGTGAAGTCAGGGCGCGGTAGGGGCCGTGTCCGCTGACCGGGCCGTCGGCGGAGCTGCCGATGTAGGGTATGCCGGGGTGCAGTTCAGCGAGCTGTGAGCGGAAGCCGGCGTCGAGGACCTTGGGCGGGAACCACTCGTTGCGGCCGCAGTAGATGCCGATGGAGGGATGACGGCGGATGCGAGAGATGAAGTCGCGCGAGTTGGCGAGGAACATTGGGTCGTTCTCGGGCACGGGACCGTCCCAGGGGTTGGCGAGCCAGAAGTCCTGCCACACCATGACACCGTGCCGGTCGCAGGCCTCGAAGAAGGCGTCGTCGCCCACCTGGCCGACCCAGTTGCGGATCATGTTGAAGTTCATCTCCCGGTGATAGCGGACGGCGGCATCGTATTCGCGGGCGCGAAAGCGCAGCATGGACTCCCCGAAGCCCCAGCTGCCGCCCTTGGCGATGAGGCGGCGGCCATTGACGAATAGATGAAGGTCGCCGCCGTTCTCGTCGGCGGTCATCTGGCGGATACCGGCCTTGAAGGCCTTGCGGTCGTGAGTTTCGCCGTGGCCTTCCAGCGTGAGCTCTACGTCATAGAGGCGCGGCTCACCATAACCGGCCGGCCACCAGAGATCGGGGCTTGCGATGCGGAGCTGCTTGTGGGTGTCGGGCGAGAGCTTGAGCCCCTGCCGGCCATTGGCGGGGATGCTGACGCGCTGCTCAAAGGCGACCGCACCGAATGTGCCGCGCATAGTGCCGGTGAACGGCTTGTCGCTGTGATTGACGGCGGTGCACTCCAGCGTGACGTCGGCGTGGCTGGTATCAGGCAGCGGCAGCACGGAGCTGACGAGCGGGTCTTCGAGCGTGACCATGCCGGTGGGGACGAGGTTGATCTCGGCCCAGACGCCGGTGTTGCGACCGCGGATGGTGGGAATCCAGTCCCAGCCGATCGAGGCATGGTACGTGGGGTTATCGGCGCCGAGCGCGCCGCCGTTGTTGCCCGTGGTCTGCAGGGTCTTCTGCTTGCAGCTGCCGGGCGTGTCGTTCTTGTGGACAAGAACAGCGAGCGCGTTGGGTTTGCCGGGCAGCAGCTTGCCGGTGACGTCAAACTGGCCGCGCATGAAGCCGCCGTCGATGTGGCCGAGCCTGGCGCCGTTGAGGTAGACGCCGGCCTTCCAGTTGATGCCGGCGAGGTTCAGCATCATTGTCTTGCCGGGTTTGGCTGCGGGCGCGGTGAACTCGGTACGGTACCAGAAATCGGCGTAGAAGAACGAGTCGGAGATGTGGAGCTGGTTCTGGCCGAAGTTGGGATCGGGTACGGCGCCGACGTTGAAGTAGGAGGTGAGCACGGTGCCCGGCACGGAGGCCACGATCCACGGCTCGTCCTTGAAGCCTGCGGTGGAGATGGCTTCGCCGCCGTCCTGCATGCCGTTGTAGCCGGCGCGCTGCAGCTTCCAGGAGCCGCCAGCGATGTTGAGCCTGCCGTCGACTGTAGGAGCGGGCATGGGCTGTGGCTTGGCGATGAATCCGCCGTGGCCGAAGATTTCCATCTCGGAGAGGATGTAACCCTCAGGCGAGCTGGGCCGCGTCATGAGCACGCGCACATAGCGCCCTGTGGCCGGAGAGGCAAGCTTCAGGTCGTCGAGGGAATCGGGGGCGTCGGTAGGGGCAAAAGTGAGCGGCTGCACGTCGCGCCAGTGGTGGTCGTCGTCGGAGACCTGCAGCTTGCCTTCGGCGGCGCGGGCGATCCAATGGAGCTTGACGTTATCGAAGGTGAAGGAGGAGCCGAGGTCGACCGAGACCCACTCCTCGTCGATGCCGGCGCCCTTCCAGGCGCTGGTGAAGCTGTAAGGGCCGCCCAGGTTGATCCGCTGCTGACCGCGGAAGAAGGCCATCTGGCCGAGGCGCCAGGAGATGGCCGTGGTGTTGCCGGCCATTGCGGCCTCGGTGGTGCCGGCGTTGGCGGTGCTGCCGGTTGTGGGAGCGGCCGCGGGGGTGGCCAAAGCGAAGACCGCGCGATAGTAGCGGCCCTGGAACGGCTGGCTGAAGGAGACGGAGGGGTTGAGCAGATGCGAGCCGCGCACCAGGTCGGGCGGATAGTCTTCGGTGGGCAGGGGCTGGCCGCCCGTGGCGCTGCCGGCCTCGCGCCAGGTGTGGCCGTCATCGGAAACGGAGACCGTGAAGGTGAGGGCGCTGGGCGAGATGCCGGTGGGCACGGCCACGAAGAGTTCCATGCGGTCGATCTCGGGCAGGCTGGCGCCGCCGCCAAGGTGCAGCTCAACCGTGGGGTTGCTGCTGGGCAGCTGGAGAAGCGCCGACTGGAAATGGTCGACGATGATGTCACGCTCGGGCTTGGGCAGGATCTGACCCTCGACAACGGTGGTGATCCAGTCGGGAAGGTGAGTGTCGGTGAGGCCGTCGGTGATCAGCTGCGCGGTGAGGTTGTAGTCGTAGCTGGAGGAGGCAAAAGCCGGGCGGAGGAGCGCGAGGTTGCGGTACGGCGCGGCGGGATCGAGCATGAGCTCGGGCTGGAAGTTTTCAGAGGGAGCGCCGGGGTACATGCCGATGCCGCGCGTGAAGGCCGCGGCGGCCGGGTTCTCGGGCGCCAGAGCGCCCGCTCCTGATCCGCTGTCTTCTTCCGGTGAGGTGCTGCTCGCAAAGGCCGCCCCCGGCAGTGCCATGCCTGCCCCTGCGATCAGGCCTGTCTTGAGAAACTCTCGCCGTGTTGCTGCCATGCCTCTTCTCCTCACTGGCTGTGATGATGGTGCTGCAAACCGTATGCGCTGTTCGGCGCGGTCAGGTGCGCGCTCTACTGATTATGCGGGGGAAAGCAGCGGCTGTAACCTCGGAAGCGTTTCATGTCAGCTTCGCTCATCAAGCTCAGCGATGCCACGCCGCCGAGCTCGCGAAGGCGGCCCGTTGGGGGCAGGATCGGATTCACGTTCTTGCCCGGGTCGCTACACCCTGAAGTTCTTCGCCCGCGACAACGAGAGCGTGAGATCACTCTACGGTAACGGCATGGCGAGGACAGAGGAGCGTTCTTATTTACGTCTTGAACTTGCGAAGATAGGCCGCATCTATCTTGAGCGCCTGCTCCCATGGCATGTCGAAGGCCTCCTGCTCAACAAACGCGTGCACGATATGTTGAGTCCTGGCGGCTTGAGCAAAGACGGGCCGGTAGTCGATCGAGCCCTGCCCTAACTCCGTCACCTTCGCGTCCCGGGTCTCATACGAGGGCGTACCAGAGAGTTTGAAGTCCTTGATGTGCAGCATGGAGAAGCGATGGGGGAAGTCGCGCATCAGGTCGACAGGTTGCACGCCGGCGACCATCGCCCAGCCACAGTCGAGTTCAAAGGTGACTTTGCTGGGGTCGGTCAGGCGCAGTAACTCCAGGTACGGAACCTTTCCCTCGATCGGTTGGAATTCCATGGAGTGATTGTGATAGCCGAACCTGATGCCGGACGCCGCCAGCTTCTCACCCATCTGGTTGAACTGCTCTGCGTTGTAGTGCCAATCGTCCAGTGTCAGCGGGCGACGTCCACCGGTGGAGTTCGGAGCCGGTGGATTCCTGTACCCAGCACTGGGACAGATGATGAAGTTCACCCCTAGCTCTTTGTTGAAAGCAACGGTCTCGTCCATCCGAGTTTGAAGATCGGCAAAAGAATTGTGTGCGCTGACGCAGCGCAGGCCCGCCTTGTCCAGAGCGGCACGGATCTGCTGTGCGCTTTCTTTCGGCAGGGCGGCCGCTTCCACCTCGCTGAATCCGGCCGCGGCGACCCCGGCAAGCGCGGTGTCCAGATTCTCGGCCATCTGCTGCCGTACGGAATACAGCTGAATTCCCAGCGGCAGTCCCAGGGGATTCGCAACGGCCAGCCCATCGAGAAACGGCAGCGCGGCTACCGAAGCGGATGCGCGGAGAAGAAAATTTCTGCGGGAAAGCACGGTCACAAGGACACTCCTAGGGGCATGTTGAAAATCGGCTTTTGTGGCTCCGCTAGGTTCGCGAAACCCGCTTTGATTGCGGGTTTCGTACTTGCCTCGCGGACATCCGAGGTGCTTTTTCAACAAGCTCCTAGATGTTTTGCCTGGACATCTGCCCGGCCAGATACTCTGACGCACGCATGGACAGGGCGGAGATGGTCATGGTGGGGTTTTGCCAACCTGCGCTTACGAAGGCGGCGCCATCCACCACGAACAGGTTTTTGTGGTCATGACTCTGGTTCCACCGATTCAGCACGCTCTGCTTGGGATCGTCGCCCATGCGGCACGTGCCGACCTCGTGAATGCTATAACCGGGCGGATTCGGCACAGCATTGGACGAGAGCACCTCGAAGCCTGCTGCATGAGCCAACTCGGAGCCCACGTCCACGGCGTCCTTTGCCATGTTGTACTCATTGCTGGTGTACTGCGTCTCAATGTGAAGCACCGGAATGCCCCAGGCATCCACCTTCTGCTTGTCGATGCGCACATGATTCTCATAGCGGCCCAGCACCTCGCCCATGATGGTCATATAGAACCCGGAGCTGTGGTATTCGTCCTGCTTCTTCTGGAGCTCGCTTCCGTAGGCGGCAAAATTCCTTGGCTCCATCGGACCGATACGGCTGGTGACGTTGAAGGCGTAGCCGCGAAGGAACCGGCTGTCGCGCGTGGTGATATTGCGAAAGCGGGGCACAATCGCTCCGCCGCCCATCAACGCTGGAGTCGCGTTGCCCTTGCGCGCCTCCGGCACAGAGCCGGTGACCCCCGCGCCATAGATCTGATCCATGAGATAACGTCCGACCAGGCCGCTGGAGTTGGCGAGACCGGAATTCAGCAGCAGCCGCGTGCTTTCGAGCGTACCCGCCGCCAGAACGACAACGCGCGCCTGCACGTGCATCTCCCGGCGCGACAGCCTGTCGACGAACTGACAGCCGTTGGGAAGACCCGTGTTTTTATCCGTGGTGATTTCGCGCACCACGGCATTGGAGACCGAAGTCAGCCTGCCGGTCTTCTCGGCGTCGGGCAGCAGGAGGTTGATCGAGCTGGCCAATCCATCCCGTCCCAACGCCCGGCGCTGCTTGCACACCGAGATGCCGAGAGGCTCGCCGGCGGCTCTGAAGCGGCGCATGGACTCGGTCCAGGGATCGTCGTCGAGAATGAAGTTGCCGTTCGGCATCTGCGGCGGTCCATCCAGCGCTCCTTTGACCTGAAAAATCCCCTCCACCCGAGAGTAGAAGGGCGCCAACTCGGCATAATCGATGGGCCAGTCCTGGCCGAAGCCATCGTGTGTCTTGCCTTTGAGCTCGTAGTCACTCAGGCGAAACGACTGCCGCGACCAGAAGAGCGATCGCCCTCCGAAGAGCCGCACGCGGACCCAGTTGTACGGGTGGGCCGGATCGAAGGTATACGGCACCTCTTGTTCGTCAACCCACACATTTGCGTTGTATTCATCGGATTGGAAGACATGCTCCAGTCGCCCCGGTGGCTTGAAGCCGCGGAACGGCAGCTCATACGCGGGCACGCGCTGTGCATCTTTGGCAACGTCCGCCACCGGCCCGGCGTTCAGCATCAGGCAGGAGATGCCCTTCTCGGTCAGGATCTTCGCCGCCATGCCGCCGGCGTGTCCGGAGCCAATAATGAGCACATCGACGGGTTCGTTCGTCATCGTCTTCTCCTGGTTGTTTTCTCCTGGTTGCCGCGGCTCACTGCGGGTAAGAAGGGGTGGTGTGCGAGGATCGGGGCGCATCCACGACCGGCGAAGGACGCACATGCACGCGGCTGAAATCCTCGGCATACACATCCGGGTCGATCGGCGACCAGAAGAGGCCGGCCGCCTGCACATCCTTCTCGTCGCGCGTTGCCACCTTGTTCCAAACCTCTGAGTTCATCGTTGCCGTCCGAATGTCCGCATGAGCGATGTTCAGGAAGCCCGCGTGCGGTTCCGCCGGTGGATGGTCCGTCATCCACGTGCGGAGCCATGGCTTGACCAGCGAATCGGCCTGCAAGGGCTCCGTGCGCGCAAACGGAATGCCGTACTTCTTCTTTGACTCAGAATCGAGCCAGTCCAGGCCGCCGGTATACAGACCCTTGCGCACGTCGGGAGAGATGCCGATGAGGAAGTCGAGAAACACGGGAGCTTCCGCTTGAAGAGCGCCCGGTTTGTCCCCCAGCGCCGGCACCAGAAGATCGCTCAACCGGGAGAGCGTCGCCATCTGTCCGGTGGAGAAGAACGTCAGATCGCCTTCCGCGACGGCGTCGACTGCCTCGGTTTCGGGCAACGGCGTCTTTGAATTGAGGCCCAGCATCCAGGGGACTGGCGCCGGCGGCGGAGGTGCGGGGTTGGGTGTCTGCTGTGCGAGGAGCAACTCGGGCGCCAGACCCATCGCCACCATCAGCCGAACAAATTCACGTCGCTGCATGAGCCTCCTTTACAAGGATGTAAGATCTCGCTGAAGCTACGCACCCCAGAACGGTGGCCGTCCCGCCTCGACAAGTCGCCTGACTCAACGGACACGCCATTTGTCGCCACGCCGGAATCGAAGCTCCAGTGGGTCCGACCGGAGATTTTCCTAAAGCTTGTTGGGACCGCCGCATTCGGCATGCGGGCAATGACACTTGAGGGCAGTCACCTTCCTGGAGTCCTCACAGTATGCCGAGCAGTATTTCTTTCCGTCGGCACATACACAGGTGCAAGCGTTGTTACCGCACTTCCTCGGTTCGGTGGCCATCCTCTACCTCCAAAAGTAGCGAGAGAACTTTAGCACGATCCGACCGGGCTCTGCTATCTCCGCCCGGAATGGGGGAGACGCTCTCCGCCGAGCGTCACGTACTTCTTGCCCCCTCGGCTGCGTGACTGTCTTTGGTCCTGCTGGCGTGCGTCGGTGGATGGTACGAAGCGTAGTCCGGCTCAGCGCAGGAAGACGGAACGTTTGGCGAACGGGCCGAGATCCTTGTTTTCCCCTTGCCGTTCTACCCAAGAGGGTCTACTCTCCCTGTGTATGTCTACCAGGGCTTCCCCGAATCGGATCGAGCTTCTGCAGGGTACCCTCGACTTGCTCATTCTGCGCACGCTTCTGCTCGGCGCGGTTCATGGGCACGCGATTGTCAAGGCGATTGAGCGGAGCTCCGACGAAGTGCTTCTGGTGGAGCAGGGCTCGCTCTACCCGGCGCTGCACCGGCTCATCAAACGCGGCTTTATTGCCTCAGAAGAGGGAGTTTCGGAGAACAACCGGAAGGCGAAGTTCTACAGCCTTACGGCCAAGGGCCGCAAACAGCTTACGGCAGAAACTTCCAGATGGGAGGCGCTGTCCAGAGCGATCGGGCGAGTGTTACAGCCGGACAGGTCAGGTGAATCATGAGCCGAGAAAGACAATCCAGACACCTGGACGGCCTCGAGCAGGAGATGAGATCTCACATCGAGGCAGAGATCGAGGAAAATCTGGCTCGTGGTATGAAGCCGGACGAGGCTCGGAGGAAGGCGTTCGTTCGCTTCGGTAATATAACCGCGGCGAGACAGAAAGCTTACAACGTTTGGTATTGGGTGTGGCTCCAGCAGCTTCATCAGGACATCCGTTACGCTCTCCGCCAGCTTGTTCGCAATCGCGGGTTCACGCTCACCGCAGTGACCACGCTGGGGCTGGGCATCGGCGCTACCACTGCCATCTTCTCCGCGGTCTACTCCCTCTTATTGCGTCCCTTGCCATACCGCGACTCGGCTCAACTCATGAGCATATCCAGCGTGTGGCCGGCATTCCAGGCGGAGGACACCATTTCCCCGGATTTCGTCGCCGCGCGAAACGAGCTTAAATCTTTCGATGGGATCGCTGGGTACACCATCGGAAATGACAATCTTTCAGGGATTGGAAACCCTGAGAAGATCATTCGAGCCAGCGTTACCGCAAATTTTTTTAGCGTGTTTGGGCTTGAACCCCGGATCGGGCGAAGCTTTCTGCCGGGAGAGGACCGCGCTGACGGACCTCCTGTCATTCTGCTGAGCGATCACCTTTGGCGGCGCAAGTTCGACTCGAATCCAAACATCGTAGGCAGAAGCGCGATTGTGAACGGGGTCCCGAAGACGATCGTAGGTGTGTTGCCGCGAGGTTTCATCTTCCCCGATCTCGCGGTAGAGCCCGATTACTACGCGCCCATTCCGCTTCAAGCCGACGCAGCTGTCCGCATAGAAAAGCCGGTGATTCCGGTAACGGTCATCTCTCGTCTGCGCCCCGGGATCGGCGTGGAGAAAGCCCAGGCGGAGGTGGAGACCTTCTTTCAAGCCCGCGCAAGAGGCTATCCGGTTGCTATGGCGCCCTTCGCAAAAGATCGCCGAATGAAAGTGGAGTCGCTGCAGCGGCACATCACCGGAGCCAACCGTAAACCCCTGTACACACTTCTGGCATCGGTCCTGGCTGTGCTCCTGATCGCGTGTGCAAACGTGGCCAACCTGCAGTTGGCCCGTGCCGTCGCAAGGCGGCATGAAACCGCTCTGCGCGGTGCTCTGGGTGCTTCACGCCTTCGGCTCATCCGGCAATCTCTCACCGAAAGCCTGGTGCTTTCCACACTTGCAGCAGTCGTGGGCCTGGTCATCGGGTATGTCGTCACGGCTCTGATTCGGCACGCGGGTGCGCTCAACGGATCTCAGCCAACCTCGCCTTTGGGAGGATTTTTACAGTTACCCTTCAGCAAGGTGAGCGAGACAGTCCACATGGACGCCTGGGTTCTGGCCTTCGCTGCAGGGTTAGCTCTGGCTACGACGCTGCTGTTTGGGCTGGCGCCTGCGATCAACGGAACTCGCGCCGACCTTCGAAGCGCATTGCAGGCAGCGGCCCTGCGCATCTCGCCGGGCCGGGAGCAAAGCCTGCTTCGTCACAGTCTCCTGGTTTTCGAGGTGGGCCTGGCGATTGTGCTTCTCTCGTCAGCCGGTCTGCTGGTTCGCAGCTTCGTTAGTGTATTGCACTATGACTCTGGCTTCGATCCGAGCGATACTCTCAGCGCCGTTACTCTCATCAGCGATCCGAAATTCGATCCGTCGGATCAACGTATATTAAGTTTCGTCGACCGGGTGTTGCCTCGTCTGAGCGCCCTTCCAGGTGTTCAGGCGGCGGCTATGGCCAGTGCGCTTCCGCTGGAAGAGACCCCGCAAAACAGCGCCCTTGTTTTTGAGGGAGTTCCGATTCCACCTATCGGAACCTGGCCGACGCTATCCCTTATCAGCGTCAGCAACGACTACTTTCGAGTGGTGGGCACGCCGATCCTGAAAGGCAGAACGTTCGATCCAGGCGACCGAAAAGGCGCAATGCCGGTTGCGATCGTGAACCAGGAGTTTGCCCAACGATTCTTTGCCGGCGACGCGCTGCGAAAGCGTTTTGGGTCGAATATCGGCGGCGCGACCGCATACGACTTCAAGCACCTCACGATCATCGGAATAGCGGAAGACGTACGGCATGGTGGTTTGGAGCAGAAGGTGCAGCCGGAAGTCTACGTTCCTATGGCGCAAATACCTTCAGCCAGAATCAGCATCGCGTTGCGGACGCAGGGGAACCCCGAAGCTCTTGCGGAGGCGCTGCGCCATACCGTAGCGGTGGTCGATCCGAATCAGCCTCTGTTCGATATTCAGACGATGGAAGCCCGGGTCTCAAGGGCGGTCGCGCAACGCCGCCTCATCATGCTCCTGATTACATGCTTCGCGGCACTCGCAGTCGTTTTGTCTGCTGTCGGTGTCTACGGCGTCTTCGCCTACTCGGTCTCGCAGCGCTCGCAGGAGATGGGTATCCGGCTGGCGCTCGGTTCCTCCCGCAATGGAGTGCTTCAGATCATACTGAAGCAGGCAGCGTGGCTTATCGTCGTGGGCGGAGCCATTGGTGTGGGCGCTGCTCTGGTGTCGAGCAGGCTTCTGGCCAGTTTGCTGGTGGGCGTCACGCCTCACGACTGTGTGACTCTCACTACCGCCTGGATGCTGATGACCGGCATTGCGCTGCTGGCCAGTAGTGTGCCGGCGATACAGGCGTCGCGAACCGACCTAGTTTCTGTTCTTCGATGTGAGTAGCAGGGCCGACTGCGCGAGCGCAAGCAGTCCGGGTGCTCTTTCCGCAGTAACGTGATGGTATATTGCCGACATTAGTTTCGGGCGCACCGAACGGCGCTCGCTCGAGTGGCTCAACTCTGTTGCCGGCTTTCGTGAGTGCAAGCCACAGGTGTCGATTGGGGGCAGTGTGCGATTTCGTCAGGAGAGTTCGCGAATGGAGAATCAACGCGGATGAGGGTCCGTTGGCTCGGCGCCCTTCTGGCTATCGGTTCTGTTGTGCTTTCGTTCCATGCAAAGGGACAAGCAGCGGCTTCGTCAAAGCCACTCTACATGCAACCCGGAACGAACGTTGAGGAGCGGGTCGAAGATCTGCTGGACCGCATGACGATCCAGGAGAAGGTGCGCCAGCTGGACATGTATTCGAGCGCCAGAGAGATCATGAGTGCGCATTCGGATGACACGCATGCGGCCATCGATGCAGAATTCCTACCTGAGAAAGCGGTTCGCATCTGGGGCAGCCTGGGTGTGGGAGCCGTGCACGACCTGAACCCGACCCCGCAACAGGCCAACGCGATCCAGGCCTGGGTCATCGCGCACAGCCGTTTGGGGATTCCGGCGCTCTTTATCGAAGAAGGGCTGCACGGATATGACACGGGCACGGTATTTCCGGCTCCGATCGGTCTGGCTGGAACATGGAATCCGGAGATAGCACGGGAGACCGGCGCCGCCATCGCCGCCGAAGCCCGATCGCACAACGTGGGTATGATTCTGGGGCCGGTACTCGACCTTGCGCGTGACCCGCGGTGGGGGCGTGTCGAAGAAGACTTTGGGGAGGACACGTATCTCACCGGCAGGTTCGGTCTGGCGTACGTATTGGGCATGCAGGGAGACAGCCTGGCGAGCGATCACACGACGGTGGCGGAGCCAAAGCACTTTGCCGCCCATGGCTCGCCGGAAGGTGGGAACAACACATCCCCGGTTCACATGGGGGAGCGAGAGCTACGCAGCGTGATGCTGAAGGCGTTTGAGCCCGCTTTTCGCGATGGGCATGCGATGGCTACCATGGCGGCCTATCACGAGATCGATGGAATTCCGGTCACCGCGGACCCCCTGCTGTTGAAGACGATCCTGCGCAAGGAGTGGGGCTTCCAGGGTTTTGTGCTCTCCGACCTGGGAGCGATCCGGCGACTCTATGAAGATCATCGGGTGGCGTCATCACCGGCCGCCGCGGTCTGCCTGGCCATCCGCTCCGGCGTTGATATGCAGTTCTACGACTTCAATCATGACGTGTTCCAGAACGCACTGATGGGCTGCGTTCACGACGGCTCCCTGTCCGAATCCGATCTGGACCGGGCGGCAGGCGGTGTTCTGCGCGTAAAGTTCCTGCTTGGGCTCTTCGACCATCCGTTCGTTGACCCGGCCCTGATGCCGCGCGTGCAGCGCTCCCCGGCCCACCTTGCGATATCGCTTGAGTCAGCCCGCGAATCGATGACACTGCTGAAGAACAGCGGAAACCTGCTGCCGCTGGCGAAATCGACGGCCCACGTCGCGGTGATCGGACCGAACGCCGCGATTGCGCGCTACGGAGACTACGAGAAGGAGACCAACGGCAAGCACATCTCCATCGCGGACGGCATTCGCGCCGAGCTTCCCGGGGCAACCGTGACCGATGACAGCGGGAGCGATATTCCCGCTGCCGTTGCCAAGGCCAGGGCCGCGGATGTCGTCATCCTCGGCATGGGGGAATGGCAAGGAGTTGAAGGCGAGGGATTCGATCGTACCAACCTCGATCTACCCGGGAACCAGGAGCCGCTGCTTGAAGCGATTGTAGCGACTGGCAAGCCTGTGGTTCTGGTCCTGGAGAATGGAAGGCCACTGACGATCAGCTGGGCGAAGCAGCACGTCCCGGCCATCCTGGAAACGTGGTACCCCGGCGAATTCGGAGGACAGGCGATTGCAGAGACACTCTTCGGCGACAACAATCCTGCAGGCCACCTCACTGTAACGTTTCCGAAGAGCGTGGGCCAGCTGCCGATGTACTATAGCTATGATCCCTCCCGAACCCACAAGTATGTGGATGATGATGGAAAACCTCTCTTCCCCTTTGGATGGGGACTCAGCTATACAACCTTCAGTTACAGTGGTTTCGCCGTTGTGGCGCCGACGCCTGGAACCCAGGCTCCGATTCATGCGCGGGTGCAGGTAACGAATACCGGTTCGCGTGATGGAGACGACGTGGTTCAACTCTACCTGCGCCAGGATTACAGCAGTGTCGAGACGCCAGAGCGCGCGCTGAAGGCATTCTCACGTGTTCATCTGAAAGCAGGTGAGACAAAGACGGTCAGCTTCGACATACCGTTTCGCGAACTGGAGATTTGGAACGCGGAACAGGTATGGGTGGTCGAGCCCGGAAAGTACACGATCTGGGTCGGCGGATCCTCTGAGGCTACGCTGCAAGCGGGGTTCGACTTACGCAAGTAAGCCTCGCGCCGGGACGGCGTTCGGAGTGGCTCTGTTTGAGCGCAATCGGCGGAGTGTGGCGTCAAGCGCGATGGTGCAGGATATTTGCAGGAACAGGATACCTGCAGGAGCAGGATATTTGCAGGTACAGGACACCGGCATGACGGCGACTCTAAGGATGAACACCCGAATGGCAGCGAAAGCAGAAGCTATGATCCAGGACGGGAGGGCACGCCAGGATGGCCACACGCCCGGTACCCCCGCGGCCGGCAGGACAGCCGGTGTGTTTTCTGGAAGAGCCTGGCAGCAGGTGCTGGCCCGGGATGTCTCGGCCGACGGGCAGTTCGTTTACGCCGTAAAGTCGACCGGCATCTATTGCCGGCCGAGCTGCCCAAGCCGGCGTCCGGAGCGCAAGAACGTCAGCTTCTTCGCCACGACCGATCTGGCCGAAGCCGCCGGATTCCGTGCCTGCCTGCGCTGCGAGCCTGCGCGCGCCACTCCCAAGGCGGATCCGCAGGCCGCGGCCATTGCCCGGGCGGCGGCGTTGCTGAGCCAGAGCAGGGGCCAACGGATCGCACTCGAGGATCTGGCTGAAGCGGCGGGTCTGGGACGCTTCGCCCTGCTGCGCGGCTTCAAGCGGGTGCTCGGCGTTACGCCCGGGGAGTTCGCCCGCGAGAACCGCCGGGAGCGCTTCCGCGATACAGTGCGCTCGCCGCGGCTTTCCGTGACCGACGCCGTCTACGAGGCAGGTTTCGGTTCGCCGAGCCGGCTCTATGAGGACCTCGATGCCACGCTGGGTATGAGTCCCACGGCGATGAAGGCGGGTGGCGCGGGCGAGACGATCCACTACGCGCTGACGGATTCTCCTCTGGGCCGCGTGTTGGTTGCAACCACCGGGCGCGGTCTTTGCGCCGTGCTCTTCGCCGACAGCGATGCGGAGGCGGCTGTGGAACTCCGCGAGCGCTTTCCTCAGGCTGTATTGCGCGGACCGGACCGGCGGGGCCCTGCCGCGGCCGGGAAGGCGGATCTGGATCGGGCGGTGGGCCTGGTGCTGGCGGGAATGCAGGAGAGCGCCACAGCCGCCAGTTTTCCCTTCCACGTTCGGGCCACCGCCTTTCAGCAGCGCGTCTGGCGCGCCCTGATGGCAATTCCTCGTGGGCAGACCCGCAGCTATGCGCAGATCGCCGAAGCTGTCGGTTCTCCGAAGGCGGTGCGGGCGGTGGGGACCGCGTGCGCGGCCAATCCGCTCGCCATCGTGGTGCCGTGCCATCGCGTGGTCGGTGGGAACGGCGCACTGACCGGATATCGCTGGGGCACGGAGCGCAAAAGGAAGCTGCTGGCCATGGAGCAGGGCGAGGCGGGAGCGACTCGTCTAGAATCGTGA
>CAXUIM010000030.1:0-1829 GCA_964250885.1 uncultured Acidobacteriaceae bacterium
TTGCCTCATGGCTGCGCATCCTGCAGATGATTCCGATCCCCTTCTGCTTCATCGCGATCACAAACGCGGCATATGTGGGACTGCCCAGGGAGGCCAGCAACCAGGTCTCCGGCCTGATCAACTTCGTACGTAACGTGGGCGGCAGCATCTTTATCGCGGTCACCGGGGCCATTGTCACCAGCCGCACCATGTTCCACGAGTCTCGGCTGCAGGAGCACATGCAGAGTGGCAGCCTCGGCTATACGCAACAACTCTCCGCGCTCACCGGAGCATTTTCAGGTCTGTTCGGCAAACCGCAGGCCAGCACCATGGCGCATGCGCAGATCTATCAACAGCTCAATGCGCAGGCCTCCGCCATGGGCTATCAGGATATTTACCGGATGCTGTGCTGGATGTCCTGCGGGATGATCGCCTGTGCGTTTCTGCTCAGTAAAAACAGGCCGGGGCAGGGCGCCCCGGCCGGAGAAGCCGTGCACTAAGGGACGGCAACCGCCGGAAAGAGGCCTTCAGAGCTGTAGTGCGAACCGGAAGAACGTGACCGGCTCAAGTGGCTCAGAGCGGAAGCGCGTACCGTGATGACTTGCTCTTCAGCACGAGCCCGGGGTTCGGCGAAGTCTCCATGGACCGGTGTTTTTCCGCCTGCGGTGATGATGGCTGCTTTCATAAGATTTCTCCTTTTGAAATCCAGGCTGACATAGCTTCTGGAAGCAAGTTCTCGGTTCGGCAGACCGTTGTGCTGCTGAGCACGATTTATAAATTCACGCTGAGCTTTGTGATGGAAGAGCAGGCGGTCTATCCGCGCCCTGGTGAGCGGTCGCCGCAGTACGATATCGAACAGCGAAACGCTTCACTCGATGCTCACCAGTTTCCAGTGCTTCGCCAGAGCGGCGCTATTCTCTTCGACCGTTTCGATCGTCGCTACAAGGAGGAACTGGACCTGATACTGAGAGGAGCGGCGCAGGTGCGGCAGCCGGACTGACGCTCGAGGATCCGCCGGAAGATAGCTTTGCGCAGTCGAAACACAGGGCCAGCAAATGCACGAACAAATCGCCACCGGACACATGAGTAAGCCACAAGTGACCAAGAAGAAAATCGTAGTGTTGGGAAGCATCAACCTGGATCTGGTCGCCACGGTGGAGCGGATGCCGGCCCCCGGCGAAACGATCACAGGTCAGCAGTTCGCCACCTACAGCGGTGGTAAGGGCGCCAACCAGGCGGTCTGCGCGGCTTTGCTGGGCGGCGATGTGTCCATGGTGGGCCGCATAGGCCAGGATCACTTCGGGGTCGAGCTGCGCAACGCACTGGAATCCGCTGGCGTGGAGACCAGCGGCGTGGCTGAGGCCGCTGGCCCCTCGGGTACGGCCGTGATTCTGGTGACGGCTGCAGGGGGGAATTCGATCGTCGTTATTCCGGGGGCGAACGCGGCACTGCGGCCCGAAGATCTGGATCACTATGACGATCTGCTGGGGCGGGCCGCGATCCTGCTGACGCAGCTGGAGACTCCGCTGGAAACTGTGGAGCAGATCGGACGCATCGCGCAGCAGCGCGCCATTCCTTTTGTGCTCGACCCCGCACCCGCGCTGGCGCTCTCGCCTGAATTGCTCCGCAGCGTCACCTGGCTTACGCCTAACGAGAGTGAGTGCCGAATTCTGCTGGAGGCGCTGGGGCGGGGCAGTGGGCCGAAGACGGAACTTGCCTGGCCGGAAGCGGCGCAGCGTCTGCTGGATGCGGGGGTGCGGAACGTGATTCTAAAGCTGGGCGCGCGAGGCTGTTACATTGCCGGTCAGGATGTTCCGGCAACGCACGTTGCACCTTTCGTGGTGGAAGCG
>CAXUIM010000030.1:1929-22024 GCA_964250885.1 uncultured Acidobacteriaceae bacterium
CTTGCTTGAAGTGGGACAGTGCGGCTTCTCCGGAGAATGAGCCCGGTGACACCGGCGCTCCGGGTCTATCGATACGAACAATGCTCTAGACTGGCTCATGCGCAAATCTTTGGGTCTGTTTCTGTTCGCGGTGTCCGCGCCTTTGCTGTCTCAGGTTTCCCCAGCATCCTCGAGTGCGAGCAAAGAGCCTGCGACGCTGCCTTCCATCGCGGAGCGCACCGCCGGAATGAAGCACATGGATGGGTACCTGCCGCTGGACTGGGATGCACAATCCGGCAGGCTGTACCTGGAGATTCCGCATCTGGGGACCGACATGATCCTGGTCGACAGCCTGCCCTATGGCACGGGGTCGAACGATCTCGGCCTGGATCGCGGGCAGCTGGGACGGACGCGGCTGGTGCGTTTCGAGCGCCAGGGGCCGAAGGTATTGCTGATTGAGCCGAATGAGCACATGCGTTCGAGCTCCGACCAACCAGCCCAGCAGCTGGCGGTGCGGCAGTCCTTCCCGGATTCGGTGCTGTTCGGGCTGAATGTTGCGGCCCAATCTCCGGATGGAGCGAGTGTGCTGGTGGATGCGACGGAGATGTTCGTGCGTGACATTCACGAAGTGGCGGCTACGCTGGCCAGCGCGAAGCAGGGAGCCTACCACGTGGATGCGAGCCGGTCCACGATCGTGTTGGAAGATACCAAGGACTTCCCGCGCAATACCGAAGTTGAGGCCGAGCTGACCTTTGTGACCGACGGCCCTGCCGATGGGCAGTATGTGAACGATGTCACGCCGGATGCGAAGGCAATGACCGTGCAGGAGCGGCAGTCCTTCATTCAACTGCCGGAGCCCGGCTACGTGCCGCGCCACTTCGATCCGCGTTCGGGGTACAACGAATTTGCGTATCGCGACTACACCGCGCCCCTGGGCGAGCCGCTGCAGCAGCAGTTCATCCCGCGCCACCGGCTGATCAAGCGCGATCCCAAGTGCACCCATGCCTGCGAGGCGGTTGAACCCATCCAGTATTACGTCGATCGCGGCGCGCCGGAGCCGATTCGAACGGCGCTGCTCGAAGGAGCGCGCTGGTGGGATCAGGCGTTCCAGGCCGCGGGATGGGCTGCGGGAACATTCCGCGTGGACCTGCTGCCGGAGGGCGCGGACCCCATGGACATCCGCTACAACATCATTCAGTGGGTGCATCGGTATACCCGCGGTTGGAGCTACGGATACTCGGTCGCCGACCCGCGTACCGGAGAGATCATCAAGGGCAACGTCACCCTGGGCAGCCTGCGCGCGCGCCAGGACTACCTGATTGCGACCGCGTTGCTGGCTCCGTACCGTGCGGGCCGCAAGGGCGAGATCCCGGCCTCGGCCGGCGATCCGATGCTGCAGATGGTGCTGCAGCGCATGCGTACGCTGGCCGCGCATGAGACCGGGCACACGCTGGGCCTGGTGCATAACTACATCGACAGCAGCCTTCCGCACTCCCCGGAACACCCGATCTCGGTCATGGAATATCCGCATCCACTGGTGACCATCGATGCGAATGGCGTGCCGGATCTCTCCCATGCGTATCAGGCAAACATCGGCGACTGGGATAAGGTCACGATCGATTACGGCTATCGCGAATTTGACCGTGACGGCAAGCGGGTGGAAGATCCAGCGGCGCTCTATCAGATCCTGCAGCAGGCCTGGAAGAGTGGCCTCGCGTTCATTACGGATGAGGATGCGCGGCCCCTGGGAAGCGCTCAGCCCCACGCCCATCTCTGGGACAATGGAGCGGATCCGGCCGTGGAGCTGGACCGGGTATTGCGGGTTCGGCAGGCCGCTTTGAATCGCTTCGGCGAGGATGCGATCCAGCCCGGCCAGCCGCTTTCGGAGCTGGAGGACACCCTGGTGCCGCTCTACCTCTTTCATCGCTATCAGACCGAAGCGGCTGCGAAGGAGATTGGCGGTCTGGATTATCGCTACAGCCTGCGCGGCGACGGCCAGATCAAGCCAACCCTTGTGGACGCGGCCGATCAGAGGAAGGCGCTGGCGGCCGTGTTGCAGACGCTCTCGCCCGAGACGCTGACTTTGCCGGAGCCGCTGCTGAACCTGCTTCCTCCGACGCCTCCCGGCTTTCCCCGCAACCGGGAGAGTTTCCCCTCCCAGACGGGGTTGACGTTCGACCCGGTGGCCGCCGCGCAGAGCGCCGCGGACCTCACGCTGGCGTTGCTGTTCAACCCGGAGCGCGCCTCGCGGCTGGTTCAGTATCACGCGCGTCAACCCACGCTGCCGTCGCTGGGAGAGGTGATCGATGCAACGCTGGCGTCGACGCAGACTACGCAGACCGGTCTGGCCGTGGTGGTCCAGCATGCGGTCAATGCGCGCCTCGTGGAGGCTCTGCTGGGGCTGGCCGCCAACCCGGAGGCCAGTGCGGAGGCCAGTGCGATTGCCGGGGCCAAGGCGCGAGCGCTGAAGAGCCGTCTGGACCCCGGGAAGCCGGAGGAACAGGCGGAGATCACGCGGATTGAGGCCTGGGAGCGCGAGCCGGCGAAGTTCACGCCGGTCAAACCTCTGGAAGTCCCCATGGGCATGCCCATCGGCGGAGACGACGGGGAGTTCTAGGCTAGAGCCGGTCTCCTGTCGCGGTGGAGTTCATGAGGGTGCTGAAGTGCCGTATCTGATACGGGACAACGGCTACGGGACAACGGCTAAGGGACAACGGCGACCCGCTCTGAGCCTACGCTGTAGAGCGGCAGAAGAGGGGTTCCGGAAAGCGGGCGCATTTGAAGGTCAGGCCTCAAGCTCTTGCGCTCAGGCGGATCCGGCAATTCAACTCGGGGGGGGGTGCGTCGCCTAACCTTTATGCGCGTTCGATGACAGTCCGCATGACGACGCGGCCGTGTGTAGTTCACCCTGCCGCAACCAGCCCCGGAACGGAAAAATTGCAATCCGGTCGCAGACCACCCGCGTACTGTACAAGACGGGTTTCGATTTTACGAGTGATCGTGTACTCGCTTACTTGTCACGCTGCCGGGCGCTTTCGGGAGATGGATCGAGAACCGGCGGTGAGGGATCGGGAATAGTCGTGGCGCAGCTCGTCCGAGCCCGCATTTTATGTTCGATGGATGACAGATTGTAGCGGAATGCTACATCTGTGGTCTTCGGGCGACAAAAAAGTAAATGCGCTTCATGAAAAAGCAGTCATAATGATCGGTGAGTATGAGGGAATCTGCAAAGACAGTCTCCCCAGACTTGTTTAGCTTTCGCTTCGAAATAGAACGGCAACAAAAATCCTCAGTGCAATGCCAAGGGAATCTGTATCCGTAAGACCACCTTGGAGTTCACTGAATTTCCCAGGACACCTATCATGAGCTCTCTCGCGAACCCCGCTGCTTTCCGGAGAGGCGGTACCTACCGCTCTCTGAGTAGCCGTTGGAATGGTATTCCCCCTCACAATTATTCCGTACAGCTGATTGCGCACTCTCCCGTCTCGCCGGATTTGAGCGGTCTCACACCGCCAGAATCTGCGGACACCTGTCTCCCAATTGATGTCAGCAGCCGCTTTGGACGGCGCCTGCGTGAGCTACGCCTGCAAAGAAGTCTGACGCAGTCGGAGATGGCGCGGAAATTCGGCATCGATCGCAGTTTTATCAGCGATGTGGAACGGGGACGGAAGTCGATCTCGCTACCGATGATCGAGGTGATAGCGCTCGGCATGAATATCACCCTGGCCCAGCTGTTCGAGGATCTGTAGCGAAGACTCACGGCCGGTGTTTCTTTGCCGGACGCGGCTCCTCTGTACGGTGTTGAACAGTGGCCGTCGTGTGTCCAGCGCGGCTTTGGGCGGTGTCGTCTGCGGACGACACCGCAATCCAGCGGTTTCATCCACTTCGTCTTAAGGGATGTATGAGAACAACTTCGTTGTCCTGGGCTCCGGCGCTGTTGGGGCTTATGTTTGTTTCTCCATACGCTTGTTCTTCCCAGTCGGTTGCCGCGCCGGTTCCCTCGGCTGCGGCGGCCGGCCTGGCGGCTCCGAGGGAGTCTCCGCCGCCGGACGCCAGCTTTGTGCTGGGCGCCGGCGATCAGATCACGCTGCATGTTGAAGACATGGACGAGATATCGGACAAACCCATCCACATCGACCCGGACGGTGGAGTGGATCTGCCGTTGATCGGACGCCTGCAGGCAGCCGGTCTGACGGTGCCGCAGTTCAAGGCGGCGCTGGCGGTCAAACTCAGCAAATACATCACGAATCCTAATATCTCGCTCAACGTGGTGGACAACCAGAGCAGTTCTGTTTCGGTTGTCGGCGAGGTGAACGCTCCAGGCTTGCACCCGCTGCCCGGGCCGCGCAGTTTAATCGAGGTGATTTCCCTGGCCGGTGGCATCAAGCCGGACGCCGGCCCCAAGGTCATTGTCACGCGGGAGATTCAGTACGGGATGCTGCCTCTGCCGGAGGCGAGGGAAGATGTGAGCGGCCGGTATTCAACGGCGACTCTTCCGCTGGACGATCTGATGGCGTCCAAGCTGCCGGGAGAAAACATACTGATCAAACCGGGGGATATCGTTTCGGTTCCCAAGGGCGAAATTGTGTATGTGATCGGCGATGTGAAGCGTGCCGGCGGATTTCCGCTCTCCTCACACCAATCGATGACCTTGCTGCAGGCCTTGGCGCTGGCCGAGGGCCTGGGTCCGGATGCCGCCACCCAGAGCGCCAAGATATTGAGGCCGATTGAGGGAGATTCAAGCCATCCGAAGGAGATTCCGGTGAACGTGAAGAGCATCTTCGCGGGCAAGGCTCCCGACGTTCCGGTCTACGCCAACGACATTCTGTTCATCCCGGGCAGTTCTGCCAAGTCCGGCATGCGACGCGCGGCCGAGGCGGTTCTGACCGTAGCCACGGGCGTCGCAATCTATCGCTAAGCGCTTTTCCAGTACAGCACTGCCTTCAAGGTTCACGAGCGGACGAAGAGCCCAAATACAGGAGCCCAGGTACTCACAATGACTCAGTTCATCACCAGACCCGGATTGGAGAGGCGAGCAAACGCTTCCTTGTCGCATGTCATGGAGACTTCGCCCGCGGTGCACGACGATCTGCGCGGGTTCGATCCCGAACCGCCTGAAACCAGCATGCTGCTGGATTACTACCGTACGCTGGTGCGGCATCGCAAGTTGATTCTACTCAGCGCGCTGGGTGGCGCTTTGCTGGCCACGCTGTTGTACCTGACCACGCAGCCTGTCTATCGCACGCGCACGGCTCTGGACATTCAATCGCTCAATGGCGACTTCATGAATATGCGGTCGGTGGACCCGACGGCCGCAGCCACCTCCAACGAAACCAATGTGCAAACCCAGATCAAGCTGCTGCAGAGCGACTCGTTGATGGAGCGCGTGCAGAACCGTCTCACGATTGAACCGCACCCCAACTTCGTGGAGCGTCAGGATCTTCTTTCGCGGATGGAACGGATGCTGCACCTGGGCAAGCGCGACACGATCCCCTTCCAGGCGCTGCTCGATGAGACATCCAAGAGCGTCAAGGTCAAGCCGCTGGGCATTACCGAACTGGTGGAGGTAACCTGCGACTCCTGGGATCCGAATTTCGCGGCGCGTTTTTGCAACACCCTGATCAGCGAGTTCCAGGCGCAGGATCTGGAGAGCCGTGGATCCGAGGCCAAGCGCACCAGCGACTGGCTGATGCACCAGGCCGCCGATGTTCGCCAGAAAGCCCAGGATTCGGAGAAGCAGCTTTTTGCCGCGACCGGAGGCAATGGGCTGATTCTGAGCCAGGAGAGCAATTCGGTGGGCGAAGACCGGCTGCGTCAGATGCAGGCGGAACTGGTGAAGGCTCAGGCCGACCGCATGGAGAAGGAGGCGGAGCTGGGCGTCGATCGCACCGCGTCGCCCGACGCCACGCCGATCGAGACCGATCCGGCCTATGCGGCCGCCAAGGCACGAGAGGCGGATCTGGAGACTCAGGTCGCCGCCCTGGTTCCTCCGCTGACCGAGGCCAACCCCAGGATCATCCATCTGCGCGCGCAGATCAAGCAGGTGCAGCAGACCATGGCGGAGTTGCGGAATTCCGGGGCGCAGCATCTGCAGAGCCAGTTTGAGGCGGCCAAGCATCGCGAAGACCTCCTGCAGATGGCCTATCAGGCCCAGGAATCGGGGGTATCCTCGGACCTCGAGAAGGGCTCTCAGGTAGCCCTGCTGCGGCGTGAAGTGGAGTCGGAGCAGCAGCTGTATCAGACTTTGTTGCAGCGGGCCAAGGAAGCCGGGTTCGCCTCCGCGATGCAGGCGGCTACGATCCGGGTGGTGGACGCTGCGGAGAAGCCCAGGATGGCAGTGTCCCCGCGGCGGATCCTGGCCGCGATCATCGGTCTGGTGCTGGGGGCGTTCGCGGGCCTGGGGCTGGCTTTCCTGACCGATCGCAACATCGCCGTGTTCCGGTCTCCGGGCGAAAGCCCGCGTCTGCTGCAGGTTCAGGAGATCGGGGTGATCCCGTCGCCCATGAAGTCCAGCGCCCGGTTGCGTCTGGGAGCCCGCGCCGCCAGCGTAGGCGATGGTCTGGGATTGCCTGCGCCCGATGAGCACCCCGCGCTGCAGACGGCGCGCTGGGATGACCGTTTCTCGCTGGTGGCCGAAGCCTACCGCAATGCCACCATGTCCATCCTGCTCTCGCGCGCCGGCCGGGAGTCCAGCGTGTACATTGTCACCTCCCCCAATGCCGGGGACGGAAAGACCACGGTGACCTCGAACCTGGGCGTTGCGTTGAGCAAGTCGAAGCTGCGCGTTCTGCTGATTGAGGGAGATCTGCGCAAATCGAGCCTGCACGAGACGATGTCGGTGGCCAACCTGACCGGTCTGCGGGATATTCTGCGCGGCGAGGTGGATCTGGAAAAGGTTCCGCTTTCGACCTATTGCCAGCCCACGGCCTTCCCCAAGCTGTTCGTCGTTCCCTCCGGAACCGGCAGCGAAGAGGCGGTCGAGCTGTTGCATTCCTCTCGCCTGCACGACCTGCTCGAGCGCCTCAAGCAGGAGTTCGACATCATCCTCATCGACACGCCGCCCATGCTGCACATGGTGGACTCCCGGATCTTTGCCGGCTACGCCGATGGCGTGATCCTGATCCTGCGCGCCGGTGTGACCACACGCGAAGAAGCGATCACGGCCCGGGATCTCTTCGATCATGACCGCGTGGCCATCCTGGGCACGGTTCTCAACGACTTCAATCCGCGTAAGGAAGGCCGTTTCGGATACTACAAGTCCTACTACGCCTATCAGAAGCCGAAGGATTCCGATGGGTCGGTGGTGCGGTCGTGAGTTCGCCTGTTGTAATTCCCGATGCAGGTCTGGCGGGAGACCTTCCGGTCGATCTGGAGGTCCCGTCAACCCCTCCGCGACGCCTGCCCGCGGGCGTGGCCCGTCGCGTGGTGGGCGGAACCTCCGCCCTGGGGCTGGGTATCTCGATCGAACGCGGCTGCGGTTTCCTGGCCAACATTCTGGCGGCGCGCTTTGCGGGGGCGCCGGCGTTCGGGGCGTATTCGCTGGGGATCAGCACGGCCAACAATATCTCCACCTACGCCGCCGGCGGGATCGGGGCGACCGCGGCGCGTTTCTCCGGCAAGTATGCGTATGGCGGCGCCGGGTACGCGACCCTGGCCCGCGCGCTCTCCCTTGTGTCGCTGATTTCGGCTGGCCTGGCGGCCGCGGCGCTTTGGCTGGGCGCCGGTCCCATCGCCCACCTGTTGCACAAGACCAGCGTCACCGGGCTTCTGCGCTGGGCCGCCATCTCGGCCTGCGGGATCATTCTGCTGGAATGCGCGCGCGGATTCTTTGTCGGTCAGCGGCGTCTCGCGGCGGTGGTTCTGCTCTCGTTGATTGTGGGTGCGGGCATGGTGTCGCTGCTGCCCTGGGCGGCGCGGTCGCACCAACCGCAGCACATGATCGTGGCCCAGGGAGCGGTGACGCTCACCGCGGTGGCCGTGTGCCTGCTGCTGGCGCGGCCGCTTGGTCTGCTGGCGCCCCGGGGTGGAGCCCCGGCGCTGGCCCTGGGGCCGGTGCTGCGCGAGGTCTGGGGCTTCGGTCTGGTGCAGCTGGCCGGGCTGGTGGGCTCGAACCTTTCCGGCTGGTGGCTGATCGCGCTGGTGGCGCGCGCCGACACCACGCTGGTGCAGATGAGCTTCTTCGCCATCGCCAGCCAGCTGCGGAATCTGGTCGGCCTGGTACCGGGACTGCTGACCGAAGGCAGCTATGCGGTGATGGCCGATCCCATGGGCGAGCAGCAGCGCACGCCCCATCATGTGATGGCGCTGTGCACCTTTGCCGCAACCAGCGTGTCGCTGCTGATTGCGTCTCTGGGCATGATCGTGGTGCCGTTCGGTCTGGTGCACCTTTATGGCCCGACCTACAAAGGTGGTGCGCTGACGGCGGCGATCGGTCTGGGGATTGCTGTGGTGCACATGGGCAATGCTCCGGCCGCGGCGCGGCTCAGCATCGTGTCCATCCGCTCTACCGGAGTCATCAACACGGTCTGGGCGGTCTTTGTCGCGGCCAGTGCGACCCTGCTTCTGCTGCATGGCGGCAGCGCCGCTCTGGCCATGGCGATTTTCTTTGCCGCGCATGTGATCTCGGCTCTGCTGGTGCTGCTGGTGCTACGGCGAAAAGACCATGTTCCTGCAGGAATGGTCTCGCTGTTTGCCGCCAGTTCGGTCAGCATGGCGGGGCTCGCCGTGCTGTCGCTGCTGCGCAACCAGCACCCCGGCCACGAGCTGCTCTACAGCGCGCTGATGGCGGGAACGTTTCTGGGTTCCGGATCGGCGATGTTCCTTCTGGGGAAGCGCCATGGCTGGCTGCCCACCGCGACCGCGATCAAAAACCTGCGGCACACTTTGACAACCACCGCTCAACGGGTCCTGCGTTCCCGCAGGCCGAGGCAATCCCATGGCTGAGTCCGGCATTCTTGAAGACGATTTCCTTGCAGCCGCGCCGGCCCCCGGGGCAACGGCGACGCCGCTCAACCTGTTGACCTATGTCCATCTGCGGAACATTCATGGGTCGACCGGAGCGGGACGCACGGCGCGCCAGATTGTCGAGCATCTGGCGCAGCGCCGCGACGTTTCACTCCGGGTGCTCGCCGACCTGAACGACAGCCGGCGCATTCTGCCGCTGGTTCAGGAGCCATGGACGAGCTACCGCTATCACACGTTTGAGGCCGACACCTCCCGGCAGCAATCGCAGTGGTTCCTGCTCGACCGGCCCAAAGCGGAGAGTTATTGGCCGGAGGCGCAGGTCGTGTTCTGCACCGGCGAGTCCTACGTTCCGGTGACCAAGGCCCGCCTGGCGGTCACCCTGCACGACGCCGGCTACTTCGATGCGGGAGTGCATCACCGCGATCTGCGGTACTGGAAGACGCGGCTGAAGTGGAACCTGCTGTTCCGCAAACTCGACCGGCGCGCGGACATGTTTCACACCGTTTCGCAATTTTCCGCGGAGCGTCTGGCGCATCACTTTCCCCAGTTCGCCTCCCGCATCCGCTGGGTCTACAACGGCGTGACGCCGCGCTTCTTCGGGCCGGTACCCGAGGCGGGGAAACAGTTTGTGGAGGCGGCCGGACTGAACGCGCGGCCGTATGTGCTGGTCCCCGGAGGTCTGCACTTCCGCAAGAATGCGGAGCTCATCCTGGCCGCGGCCGCTCATCTGCTGAAGCGCTTTCCGGAGCTGGTCATCGCCGTGGTGAACCACTCCAACCCCATGTACACGGAGAGATCCAGCGCGCTGGGAGAACGCTTCCGGCTGCTCGGCTTCGTCTCCGACGAAGCTCTCCACGCGCTGTACGCGGGGGCGCAGGTGGTCTGGTATCCGTCGCGATATGAGGGTTTCGGTCTGCCCATCGTGGAGGCGATGGCGTGCGGCGCGCCGGTCGTGGGGAGCAACTCGTCCTCCATACCGGAGATTGCAGGCGATGCCGCCGTGCTGGCCCCGGCAACCGATCCCAGGGCGCACGCCGACGCCATTACCGAACTGCTGGGGGATTCCCGGGCGCGCGCCGCGCTGACGGCGGCGGGACTGGCCCGCGCGCCCCGCTTCACCTGGACCAACTGCGCCGCCGAACTCAAACGCCACTTCGACGATCTTCTCTAACCCGCGATCCTGACCATGCCAAGCCTCTCTCCAGAACGTGATGTTGCAACCTCCAGCCCCGCGGCCGAAGCCGCGGCCACGCCTGCCTGGCCTGACGGCTTAGCCACGCCGGGTCCTACCGCCGCGCCGGGTTCGCCCGCCGCGCCGGGTTCCCCCGCCGCCATGCCTGGCAAGGCGGTGCTGGTGCACGGCGGGGCGCGGGACGCATATCAGATGGCGCTGGCGCTGTGCGAGGCCGGGCTGCTGGAGATGCTGGTCACCGACCTGTTCTGGCCGGAGGATCGCGGCTGGGCGCAGGCGCTGGCGCGGCGTCTGCCGGAGTCGGTGCTGCGCCGGCTGCGGCTGCGCAGCGCCGCGGGGCTGCCCGGCAAGAGTGTGGTGACCTGTCTCGCCGCGGGTCTGGGCGGCTTGTTCATGGATCGGGCGCACTGGCTTCCGTTCGCCCTGCGGCGGCGCTGGGCGCGCGCCTCCGACGCGAAGCTGGGAACGCGAGCCGGGCAATGGGCGCGGCAAACCGGCGCCGGCCTGGTCAGTTACAGCTACTACGGCTATGACGCCTTCACGGCCCGTGGCCGGGGTGGGCTGCTGTTCCAGGTTCATCCGCATCCGGCGACGATGCGGCGCATCCTCCGCGAAGAGCTGCAGCGTCACCCTGACTGTGCCTCCTCGCTGAAGACCGAGTGGGAGATGTCTCTGCCGGAGTATGACTTCCAGCACCTGGTGAGCGAGACCGCCATGGCCTCGCGCTATCTGGCCGCCTCTTCGTTCACGCGCCGCAGCCTGATCGAAAACGGGGCGGCGCCGGACACGATCACGGTGGCGCCGTATGGAGTCGACCTGAAGCGGTTCAAGCCGAGCTCCAACAAGCGAGCCACCCGCACCTCGCGTCTGCACCTGCTGTTCGTGGGCCGAATCAACCAGCGCAAAGGCGTGAAGTATCTGCTGGAGGCGTTGCGGCTGGTCAATGGAAGAAGCGGCTCCGAGCCGCGCGTCGATCTGACCATCTGTGGCCGTGCGGTCGATGACCTGCAGTTGTTCGCGCCCTATCGCTCGCAGATCGCGATCAACGTGTCGGTAGGCGCCGCCGATCTGGTGCGCGCCTATCAGACTGCGGACCTGTTTGTCTTTCCCTCGGTGGGAGAGGGATTCGGTCAGGTGCTGCTGGAGTCCCTGGCCTGCGGTCTGCCCATACTCTCCACCACGCATACGGCGGCGCCCGACCTGATTGAAGACGGCGTACAGGGTTTCATCGTGGAGCCGCGCCGTCCGGACCTGCTGGCCGAACGCGTCGACTGGTCGATTCGCAACCGCAACGAGTTGTTGTGGATGGGGGAGCAGGCCCGGATCCGCGCCGAGCACTTCACCTGGCAGCGCTTCCGGCAGGCCGCCGCGGCCGCCGTTGGCGATTACCTGTGCGCGGAACAGATGCAGCAGCACCCATTGAAGAGGGAGGTGGCCGAATGTTTGTAGCCCTCCTGATCACCGCGGCCGCGATTGCGCTGGTGGGCCTGATCGTGGCTCTTGATGGCAGCCGCGATGTCTTCCACCCGCTGATCTTTGTCGGCCCGATGCTGGCGTTCCTGTACGGCTGGATGCCGTTGAAGCTGGTGCAGGCCGGCGGCCTGGCCCGGTTCTTCGACGACGATCAGCTGCGCTTCGTGCAGACTCTCAACGTGCTGGGCGTGCTGGCCTTCGTGGGCTGCTGCCTGGCGGCCGGGGTTCGCCTTCGCAAGCGGGAGATGCGGCCCGCGCGCCAGTTCTCGGCGCAGACCTTGCGGCGGCTGCTGATCGGCGGCAGCATCGCGGGGAGCCTGGGCCTGCTGTGCTGGGTGATCACCATTGTCAACGTGGGCGGCTTCGTGGCGGCGTACAGTACGTCCTACTCCGGCGGCTGGGACGACAGCGGATATATCCGCGATGGGTCCATCCTGCTTCTGGTCGGCGTGATGATGGCGATGATGGTGCTCTCGGCCAGGGGCCCGAGGTGGCCGAGCCTGGCCATGCTGGCCGCATTCAGCCTTCCCTGGCTCTCGACCGCGGTTCTGATGGCGCGCCGCGGGCCGACCTTCGAGTTTGTTCTGGTCGCGCTGATGGGCTGGTACATCAATCGTCCCAAGCGGCCGCCGCTGATCGCGGTGGGGGTGGCTGGCTGCTGCGTGGGTTGGCTGGTGCTGTTTCTGGTGACCAACCGGCAGAGCATCTACATCGGCTCCGATCAGAAGATGACCACCGACGTCAGCGAGGTCGTCGAAGCCCCGGATACGGGCAATGAGTGGATCTACGGTGCGGGCACGATTCTCAGTTCGCAGCGCCGCGATCACTACTACTGGATGCGCCGTTACCTGGCGCAAGTTCTTGTGCGGCCGATTCCCAGCTCCGTGTGGCCCACCAAGTACGAAGACTTCGGTGTGCCGGAGCTGCTCTACAACGCCGGCACGGGGCAGGGCTTTGGCGACACGCTGGGTTGGGAGGGCGCAGTCGGCGCCGCGCCCGGCATCATCGCCGACCTGTGGATCGAGGTGTGGTGGTTCGCGGTGCCGTTGATGGGGCTGATCGGATATCTGTATGGCTACACCTGGAGGAAGGCCGTCACGCGCGGCGGCCCCTGGTCCAGTCAGCTGGTCATCCTCTCCGCGATCACGATCTACCTGGTCATGCAGACGATGGAGGCGGTGATCTTCCGCACTCTGCTGCTTTCCATTCCATGCTGGATCATCTGGCGCTGGGCGCTGCCCACACCGGCGCGGCGGCGCCGCCGCAGCGTGGCGCGGCGACGGCCGCAGGTTCCGTTGAAGCGCGATGCGGTAGCCGTCGGGAGGTTTGAGAATGCATAGATCGCATGCAAAGACGGCAGTCCTGCGCTATGCGCCGTGTCGCGTGGTGGTGATCTGGATTGACTGGTACGCCTACCATCTGGCCCGTTTCGAAGGTCTGCAGCAGGCCTTCGGACGAGAGGGGCAGGCCAGCGGACTCGAGCTGGTGGGCGGCATCGGCGTGCATGCCGGCTTGAAGTTCCGCGAAGAGCGCCCCGCGTGGCTGCCGGTGGAGACGCTGCTGCCCAAGGCGAGCTGGCGCGAGGCCAACAAGTTCAGTCTTTCGCTGGCGCTGTGGCGCCGGCTGGATGAACTTCGGCCCGAAGTCGTGCTGGTCCCCGGCTACTACACTCTGCCGGCGGTTACCGCCGCGCTGTGGGCGCGGCTGCACCGGCGCGCCAGCGTGCTAATGACCGAGAGCACGGCGGGAGATCACCAGCGCACGAGCTGGAAGGAGTGGCTGAAGTCGCGGCTGATCCGCACCTTGTTCAACTGGGCTGTAGTCGGCGGGGCCGCGCATGCCCGCTACCTGCGGCAACTGGGCATGCCCGACGAGTGCGTGGTTCGCTACTACGATGTTGTCGGCAACCAGGCTATCGAGGAGAGCACGGCGGCGCTGCGCCGCACCTCCAGCCGCGAGGCCCAGCAGCTGCCGCGCCCTTACTTCCTGTTCGTGGGGCGGCTGGCGGCGGAGAAGAACGTGGACGGCCTTTTGCGGGCCTGGATGGAGTATCGCCGCGACGGTGGAGACTGGCCTCTGGTGCTGGCCGGCGATGGACCGGAAGCAGCGCGGCTGCGGGGCATGGTGCGGAACTCGCTGTTCGCGCAAGACGTGATTTTCGCGGGTCTGAAGAGCGCCCAGGAGCTGCATCCCTTCTTCGCCTTTGCGGGCTGCTTTGTATTGCCGAGCACACGCGAGCCGTGGGGTCTGGTGGTCAACGAAGCGATGGCCGCGGGCCTGCCGGTGATCGTCTCCGATCGTTGCGGCTGCGCCGAGGATCTGGTGGACAACGGGCGCAACGGACTGGTATTCGATCCGGCCCGGGGAGCGGAACTCACAGCCTGCCTGACTCGGATCTCCGCTCTGCCCGAGGAAGAACTCGCGGCCATGGGGCAGGCCTCCGCGGAGAAGGTGGCGGTTTACTCCCCGCAGAATTTTGGCCGGCAGATCGCCCTCATCGCGAACGCGCGCACCGACCGTGCGGCGCACCGTTTGAACTCCCGCCCGGAGGCCACCACATGATCGAGAGCCGCGGAGTGGATCCTCTCGAAAAGAGCGGCCTGTTGAACCCAGGGGCCGGCCTGCCCAAAGCTGTGCCCGGGGGAGGGCTTTGGATGCAGGCGATCTCGCATCTTGACCCCGTTTACGGCGGCGTCAGCGCGGTCGTGCCACAGCTTGCCGCAAGTCTGGCGCGGGAAGGTTTCCGCAGTGAGATCGCCAGCTTTTCCCCGAGCGATGAGACCTACGCCCTGGAGCAATATGCGGGCGCGGAGCCGGAACTGGCCGCGGCCCACTGGACGGCGAGCCGTTCGGCCTGGCTTCGCCAGGGCAAGCTGCGCGCCTACTTCCGCCGCCGCATGGAGGTGGTGGACGGCGTTCATATCCACGGCCTCTGGGAGACCCACACCAGCGTTGCGGCGCATGGGGCCCGCGCGCTGAACAAGCCCTACATCCTTTCGGCGCATGGCATGCTGGAGAGCTGGGCGCTGGCCAACAAGCGGCTGAAGAAGAAGATCTACTCCGCGATCGTGGAACGGCGCAATATCGAACACGCCGCGTGCCTGCATGCTCTGACACAGGCGGAGGCGGAGGATTATCGCCGCTTCGGCAGCCGCCGTCCCATCGCCGTGATCCCCAACGGAATATCGTTGCCCGCGTCTGTGAATGGGGCCCTGTTTCTGGAACACTTCCCCGAGCTCAAGGGCAAGCGGATCATCCTCTACCTGGGCCGGCTGCACTTCAAGAAGGGTGTGGACATACTCATCGAGGCCTGGGCCGAGCTAGCCGGCCGTTTCCCTGAAGCCGTTCTGGTGATGGCGGGACCGGATTGCGAAGGGACGCGCGTCTCGCTGGAGCTCTCCATCGTGCAGCGTGGCCTGTCCGGCCGGGTGGTCTTTACCGGCATGCTGGCGCCGGCGATGAAGTGGAGCGCGCTGGCCAACGCGCACTGCTTCACTCTGCCTTCGTATTCGGAGGGTTTGAGTGTGGCTGTGTTGGAGGCGCTGGGAATGGGAGTTCCTGTCATCATCTCCGACCGCTGCAATCTTCCTGAAGTGCAGCAGTACAACGCCGGCTGGCAGATCCGCGCGACGGCGGACGAGCTCACCGAAGCCCTGCAAGAGATGCTGCGCAACGAGCCTGCGGCCAATGCGGAGAGGGGCAGCCGCGGGCGGCGGCTGGTTCACGATCGCTTCAGCTGGCCGGTGGTAGGCCGGCAGATGGCAGAGCTCTATAGCTGGGTGCAGGGCGGAGCTCGGCCGCAGAGCTTCCCTTTGCTGGAGGAGATCGCATGAGTAGCCCCATTCAGCTGCGCAACTACGACAATTCGTGGTTTGACCCAGGCCGGTCCAACCTCTGGCGGGCTCTTTGGCTGTTTCTCGGTCTTCCTCTGTTTCGCTGCTCGCTGCTTCCGTTCTCGGGGTTTCGGGTAGGGCTGCTGCGCCTGTTCGGCGCGCGCATCGGGCAGCGGGTGGTTATCCACTCCGAGGTGGTGGTGAAGTATCCGTGGAATCTGGTGATCGGCGACGACTGCTGGATTGGCGAACGCAGCTGGTTCGATTCGCTGACGACCATTCGCCTGGGCAGCAATGTGTGCGTCTCGCAGGGCGCCTATCTGTGCACGGGCAATCACGACTGGACCGATCCGTCTTTTGGGCTGCGCCTTGAGCCCATTCATTTGTTCGATGGGTCCTGGGCAGGGGCCAAATGCACGCTGCTGCCGGGCGCGATCCTGAGCGAGGGCGCGGTGGCCGGCGCAGGCAGCGTGGTCAGCGGAACCATTCCTCCATTTCAGATTTACAGCGGGAACCCGGCGGTTCTGGTACGCCGCCGTGTCATCCGGGAAGCGCCAGAACACTCGGCAAAGTTCGAGGTACAAGCACAATGAAGATCCTTCTCTTGAATCAGTTCTTCTGGCCAGACTCGTCGGCGACCAGTCAGATGGTCACCGACCTGGCCCGCGGTCTGGCTGCGCAAGGCCATACCGTCTATTCCATCAGCGCTGATGGCGGCTATGCGCCCGCGGACCGCGGCGAGGCTCCGCCGGTGACCATGCATCACGTTCGCGCGCTGCCGTTTGTGCGCGGCAAGATCGGCCGGCTTCTCTCGTATGGCTCGTTCTATATCGCGGCCGCGTGGCGCGCTCTCACCCTGCCCAGGATGGATGTGGTGCTCACGCTGACGACGCCGCCGCTGTTGTCCCTGCTGGGTAATGCCATGAAGATGCTGCGCGGTTCGCGCCACTTCATCTGGGAGATGGACATGTACCCGGATGTAGCCGTTGATTGCGGCTACTTCAGGGCGGGCAGCCTGGTGGAGCGGACGACCGGGATCCTGGCGGACTGGTCGCGCCGCAAGGCCGACGGGATTATCGCGCTCGGCGAGTGCATGCGCGATCGCCTGCTGGCCCGCGGAACTCCCGCCGAGAAGATTTTTATCTCCTACAACTGGGCCGACAGCCGCTCCATCCCGGTGCTGCCGTTTGAAGACACGGCTGGCAAGCTGACCGTGCTGTACTCCGGAAACCTGGGATTGGCGCACGATCTGGATACGATCTTCGGGACGATGCGCAATCTGCGCGAGGACGACCGCTTCCGTTTTGTCTTTGTAGGCAGCGGCGGCCGGCGCGAAGAGCTCTCTCGGTTCGCCGCGGCCGAAGGCGTTCGATCGATCGAGCTGCGGCCGTACGCGGACCGGGGGGACTTGGCCAAGAGCCTGGCGGCCGGTGATATCGGCCTGGTGACGCAGCGCGATGTGTGCTGCGGCACGGTGGTGCCCAGCAAGGTGTACGGGCTGTTGGCGGCGGGACGACCGATCCTGTTCATCGGGCCGGCCAATGCGATGCCAGCGCGGATCATTCGCAATTTCAATTGTGGATGGCACATCCCCGTTGGAGACGTGCAACAGGCTACTCAGCTGCTGCTCCATCTGATCGATCATCGCGATGAGATTTACGCCGCAGGCGCCCGCGGGCGCCAGGCGTTGCTGGAGAACTTCGACCTTCCTCTCGGCGTGGCTCGTATCGCCGAAATCATCGGCGCTTCCCAACCCAGCATGCCGACGAACGAGTTCGGCAGCCCGGTGGGGCAGCATTCACCCGCACGTTCCTAGTTGCGTTTTTTTTCACATGGAGATACGCCATGTATGTTCTTCTCACTCTCGGGCTTACATCTTTCGTAATCTGCTTCACTCTTACTCCCTTGTGCCGGGATTTGGCTCTGCGTTACAAGCTGGTCGATCGTCCCGATGAAGATCGCAAGCGACACGGGCGAGACATACCGCGGCTCGGCGGTGTGCCCATCGTGATCGCGTATGCGGCGTCGCTCGCCATCGCGTATGCATTGGCTCCCGCGGGCCAGAGGCTTTATATCCAGCATCAGGATCTGCTGTGGTCCCTTCTTCCGGCGGCCGCCATTGTGTTCTTCACCGGCCTGCTCGACGACCTGGTGGGTCTGAAGCCAGCGCAGAAGCTTCTGGGGCAGCTCGTTGGCGCGGGTGTGGCGGTCACCATGGGAACACACTTCACCACCACCCACTCGCGCTTCTTCGCGCATCATCCGGCGCTTGCCTCCCCCTGGCTCATCTATCCGATGAGTCTGCTTTGGCTGATCGGGTGCACCAACGCCGTAAACCTGATCGACGGGCTGGACGGGTTGGCCTCCGGAGTCGGCCTGTTCGCCACGGTGACTACCATGCTGGTGGCGGTCTTCACGGGAAACACCGGGCTGCTGCTGGCCACGCTGCCGCTGGTCGGCTGCCTGATTGCGTTCCTGTGCTTCAACTTCAACCCCGCGTCCATCTTCCTCGGGGATTGTGGCAGCCTCACGATTGGCTTCGCACTCGGCTGCTTTGCCCTGATATGGAGCCAGCGCGGGGGCAGCATGATGGGACTGGTCGCTCCTCTCATGGTGCTGGCGCTGCCCTTGCTGGATGTTGGCCTGGCCATCAGCCGGCGGTCCCTGCGCAGCGTACCCATCTTCAAAGCGGACCGCGGCCACATCCATCACATGGTTCTGGCTCGCGGACATCATCCGCGCACAGCGGCTTTGATTCTGTACGGTGTTTGTGCCACGACCGCTTTGCTGGCGCTGATGCTGAGTTTCAGCCCGGGCTACCTGCGCGTTGTCGTTATCGCAATCTTCCTGCTGTTGGCGTTCGCCGGAATCGACTATCTGGATTACATCGAGCTGGGCGCCGCCCGGCGAGCCGTTTCGAGCAAGCAGGTTCTTCGCCAGGTGCGTGAAGAGATCTATCTGCGCGAGCTGGAGCGGTCGATCCTGGACGCCGAGTCCCCCGAAGGCTGCTGGACCGTGGTGCGCCGAGTTTGCGCCGAGGTGCGCATCGATATGGTGGAGATGCTGCTGGAAGAGATGCATTTCGAACATGGCAGCATTGCCGGTGAGGAAGTCTCCTTACGCATGACGCTGCCTTTGGGCGAACACGGATATCTCAAGGTCTCCCGGGGCGGCAGCGAGACTTCCAAGCTCATGATGTCGGCGGTCGAAGGCTTGCAGGAGAGTCTCACCAAGAGAGCAATGGCGCACTCGAGCGAATCCTATGTTGTTTCCCGTCCGGTCCGCTCCGCGATACTTAAAACACAGGATGGCCCGGGCGCGGTATGACATGGAACCTGCTTCAGATCTCGGATGTGCTGGACATCGAGTTTGGCTCCGCGCTCGCGGAGTTGGTGCCGGTGCGCGCCTGGGAGCCGGAGCGGGTGAAGTTTCCGAGGCTGTTTGCGGCTGTGGCGCGCATCCGTGAGAATGACAATCCTTCGCTCCGGATCCACAGCTTTCCTCTGCTACGCGGCTATTCACGCAAGCCGTGGGCGGCCTTTGCGCGCATCGGGACGACCGTCACCAATCATCTGTTGCGGCACACACCGCGTCCTGAAGACTCGCCGTTAATCTGCACCATACCCTACTTCGCGTCCGTCGCGGAACGCTGGCCGGGCCCGGTGGTGTACTGGCTGACGGACCGGATGGAGTGCTACACAGGCGCCGACCCGGATGCCGTGCACGAGCTGGACAAACGGCTGTGCCAGGCCGCCGCGCTGGTCTGTCCGAACTCACAGCGTCTGGCCGAGTATCTGATGGAGCATGGACATTGCCCGGCGGCGAAGATGCGCATCGTGCCCAACGCCACCCGCGCCAGCAACCTGCTTCCACAGCCGTCTTCGGAGCCGGGCAAGCTGCCCCCAGACATCGCCGGCCTGAAGCGTCCTCTGGCTGGCGTGATCGGCAACCTGGCTGGCAATCTGGATTGGCATTTTCTGGAAGAGCTGATTCCTTCGCTTCCAGGATTCGGCTGGGTCCTCGTGGGGCCGGCCACCATGGCCATCGAGGAGCCTGCGTTGCGCGATGCGCGGGAGCGTGTTCTGCGCCTGCCTAACGTTCATCCCGTAGGGCGCAAACCCTACGGAGATCTGGCCGCTTATGCACGCTCGTTCGATGTCGCGGTGTTGCCGTATCGGCGCTGTGAGCCCACCTATTCGGGCAGCAGCACACGCTTTTACGAGCACCTCGCCGCTTGCCGTCCAATGATTGCAACCCGCGGCTTTGAAGAGTTGCTGCGCAAGGAGCCGTTGCTCCAACTGGTGGATACTGCCGACCAGGCAAGGACTGCGTTGCTGGACCTGCAGGCCATGGGCTTCGCCGATGGGCTCGCCACCATGCGCTGGCATGCCAGCCAGACCGGCACATGGCAGGCTCGTGCCGCTCAGGTGGTGCAGGACCTGAACCAGATGCGCGATACCAGGATGCAAAAGGCAAGCTGAGGAGAGGGAACTGCCACCGTTTCCACCTGTCGCTCGTCTCGCGAGCCGAGGACTGAAAGGCCCCCTGAGCCCTTGTGCACGACAAGCGGTTAATCGGCGAACCCGCGCTCGTTGACTGTTATGCCCTGCGGAAAGCCATGGGCTCTGGCCAGAGCGAACTGCTGATGGTCTAG